>CALVOD010000183.1 GCA_944350065.1 uncultured Clostridia bacterium | reverse complement strand
TCGCGCGTAAGAACGCCGTAACTCCGCTATTTTATTCGGTCTTACCGCCGGTGGATTTGGAAAGTCTGTTATTCAAAGCGTAATATTCGGGTTTAGTCGAAAAATCTTCGATTACGATACAGGAATACACCTTCTCCGCGTCTCGCATCTCCGAAAACACGTTTCGCATACACTCCTCCGGCGTAGTCCCCATGTCTATCGTTGGAACGCCGGTTATGGCGCTTATGAAAGAGCTTTCGCCCATAATTACCGGCGAAAGATAACGCGAAGCTATCTTTTCGGCGGTTTCGGGCGTGCGCGCCCCTATGCAAGGAACGACGGGCGCGTAATGCTTGTATTTCATACCGGGCGCCGCCGCAACCACCACTTTGCCTTTATGATTGACGACCTCTCCCAAAACCTCGGCAAGCATCTCCGCGGTGATCGCGCCGGGGCGCAACACCGTGGGAACCTCTCGGGTAAGATCGATCACCGTGCTTTCTATGCCTACCTTCGACGGTCCGCCGTCCAGTATGAGCGGTATCTTGCCGCGCATGTCCTCGTATACGTCCGTTGCGCGCGTGGGACTTATCCTGCCGCTCGTATTGGCGGAAGGCGCGGCTATAGCGCATCCTGAACGACGTATCAGCTCGAGCGCGATCTTATTGTTCGGGATCCTTATACCGACCGTACGGAGTCCCCCTGTCGTAATAAGCGGCATTTTCGCGCTTTTCGGCAGCACTATCGTGAGCGGTCCGGGAGAGAACTTTTCCCACAGCCTGTAAGCCTCGTCCGGTATATAAGATACGGCGGCTTTCGCACCCTCCGGCGAAGCGACGTGCACGATAAAAGGATTGTCCTGCGGTCTGCCTTTGGCGATGAAAATATTCCTTACGGCTTCTTCGTTGAAGGCGTCCGCGCCGAGCCCGTAGACCGTTTCGGTGGGAAACGCCACCAATTCGCCGCGGCGTATATATTCCGCGGCTTTGTCGAGGAGTTCGACTCCGCCTATAACGGTATCGTAATTTTTGTCAATCGCTTTTTCAACCGAGTTCATATATCACCCCGCAACCGTTCTCTACGGTAGCGACCACCGTATAGAAAGCTTTGCCGTCTTTGAAACAGTAATCCACCGTGGAGACCGATTCGCATTTATTGGAAAGGAGTGGGGAGCCGTCGTTTGCGCACAAACCGAATTTACCCTGCGAATTGCGCGTGACGTAAACTCCGTTGCAAATACGGTAACATTCGGGCACGGAAGTGACGGTGCCGTCCTTGCTTATGCGATAGAAAGCCTGTTCCGAAATATTGCCGTCCACGTCCTGAGTAGCCGTTTTCGAAGCCATGGCATAGTCTCCGAAAAAGGGCGATATCGCGTCGTATTCGAAAGGCGCGATCACTTTACCCGTGGCGGCGTCGACGGCTCCGACTGAGATGATAACTTCGCTCGTGGTGACGCTTTCCTTGTACGCGATGATGACGCCGTTGTGCACGAAAGCGTTAAAGTAGCTGAAGTCGTCCGCCGTATCCGCAAGAGTCACCCAGGTGCCGTCGGAATATTTATGGTAGCCCACCGAGTTGAGGGCTATAGAGAAGTTGGGGTCGGCGTTCTGCAATCCGTATCCGTCGACGAATACCGGCGGCAAAACGAGGTTGGAAGCAAGCGTGGCGTTGCCGGAAGTGTCGTATATCTGGAAGGAAGTCGCCCAGCTTCTGACCGATTCGGAATTGAGATAATAATAATAGTAATAGACTATCGAATACCCGTCGTTGACAATTTCGCTCGTGGGGAGCACGGGGATAACGTAAGGCGAGCGCCATTGTTGGACGTTGGTGTTTTCTTCCACGTTGATGGCGTCGCATATACCTCTTACGTCGCTCGAAGTATATTTATTGGAGACCATCAATACTCTTTCCGCGTCGAAGTCCTTACCCGAAACCATGGAAACGCGTTTACTTTTCATAGCGACGTAGTAAGTGTTGTTTTCCTCGTCCATACGCGTGAATTCGTATGTGTCGAAGGCTTCCGCGGAGGTATAGGTACTGCTCGCTATGAACCAACCGCCGCCGAGATAATAGACCTCGGTATTGCAGTCGGAAGCGTCGTAAATGCTTTCCGCGAAAAAGGAAACGCCGCATTTTTTGACGAGGTAGCCTTCGGCGTCCACTTCGGAAAGGGAATAGAAATCCACCGAATCGTTATGTACGGCGGCAAGATATCCGTCTTCGCTGACGAAAGTGGTATAGTTATCCACGTTTTTGACGCGCGCCACTTCCATAAGCCCGTTCGCGCTGACGTAGTCGTAAATCGTGGCGTAAGTGTAGCCCGTGTCGAAACCGGTAACGTCCTTATCCCCGAGCATAACTAGATATCTGTCGTTAAGGAAGGTTACCTGCGTGATGAGCGGCGCGTAAGGATATGTGAAGCCGTATTCGTAAAAGCCGTATTTACCGCGGAAACGCACCACGCCTACGTAATTGATTTCCTCGCCGTTCTCTATCGCGGAAGCCACCACTACGGCGTAATCGCCGCGTATGTCGAGAACGGAATAATAACGCGGCTCGACGTAGACTTCGCTCGAGGAGCAGAAACCGTAACGTGTGAACGTAACGGTGGAGACCTCTATTTCGCTTTTCGTGATAAACACGTCGCTTTCGCCGTCGTAACTCGCGACGGTTACGCCCTCGGGGAGACGCAGTTTTTCGGTTATCGTATGGTAAGCGGGCGTGGACGCATAATTTGCGAACACGTCGCCGATACCCGTTTCACCGGTATCGTTTTTATCCGCGCAACCCGCCGCAAAAGCTAAAGTCAACGCTAAAATTATTAAAACCGCTACGATTTTACGTTTCATAGAGGTATTGTAGCACACGCGCGCGTAGCAGTCAATGTAAATTGGGTGAACATTAGCGCGCGCGACAAGACTAACGGGCGTTTCGCGCGCATATATTCGGAGTATGAAGACTTACGTCAGACTGCTTTCGTTCACCGCGGCGATGGGATTCGTATTCGTCACGGCATACGCTTCGGGACTATTAGTAAATACCGAAAGCGCTTCGTGGCAAGCCGTAGCTCCGAAAATAGCTTTGCTTCCTTCCGAGAAAGTTTTCCAATGGGTATGGATAGCGGTATACGCGCTTTACGTCGTAATGCTTACCCCTACCGTCGCCAACCGCAAATACCGCGGGGTATTGCCGTTGTGGGGGCTCGTCGGCGTAATGAACGTATTATGGTGCGCGGCTTTTTTCGCACTCGAGCTTCCGTTGTTCGCGCTAAGCGTGCTGATAGTCGAAACAGCCCTGCTGTGCGCGCTTACCGATTTTTACATACGCAACGCCAAACATCTGTGGATAGCCATGATCCCGATACTTGCCTGGTATCTGTTCGCCACTATTCTCAATTTCGACGCGCTTATATAACGGTCTGAAAAACGATGCGGACCGTTCTCGGCTACGGCAGGCTCCGCGCCTGCCGAAAATAATAAATATTTATTTCAAATCTTTGTAATACAAGATCCTGGTTTTACCGCCGTATTTGATAAGCGTTTTCACCGCGCTGAACCCGCACAATTTCAGATTGTCGGAACTGAAATTATTCTTCGGCGAAACCGTCGCGCAAACGCCGATAAAACCTTCTTTTCGTGCGTGATCCACTAACGCGTCGATAATTGCGCGCTGTATCCCTCTGCCTCTGAAAGCCGGTCTGACGATAACGAGTTTGGCGTTTACGTATTTCCCGATATCGTCGTGATTGTCAAGCTCCTTGGCTAAATTCTCGCTGTCCTCGCCGGCGTCGTATAAAATACCGAAACCCGCTATTTCTCCGTTCACGTACGCACCGAGCACAAGCGATTTATCGTTGAAACAGACCGCAAGCGTTTCGTAAGTGTTACGACGAAGCAAATCGGGATCGTCCAACACCCCGAAAGCCTCTTCCTGTATCTCCAGCAAAAGCGGAATACAACCAATATCCATCTTTTGTAACGTAAAATTTTTGATTTCGTATGCCGATTTCATAATTACACCTGCGCAGTATATAAAATAAATCCGAAATTGATAAAAAACTCATCGGATAAAAATTCTTCTTCAAGCGTGTCGTAGACGTCGGCAAGCCAGCGACAATCGGCTTTAAGCTGAAAATCGCTCGGATATTTTTCCGCCGCCCTGCTGATACCTTGTTTAATAAACTTAAAAATCACATCGAAAAATGCGGATTTTTCATCGTAATCCATAGGAACAGAGGAAAGTCCGATCTTCTCGAGAGTAATATTTCTATAACCGCTACGTTTAAGCAAAGTATACAATTCTCTACCGGAATACCTGTACCCGGTTGTGTCGCATTTGGATAAGAGCGACAGCGCCCTCTCGAACTTCTTTTCTTCGTCCGGGTAACATATATTCAATCCGTCGTCGATATTGCGTATAAAAACAGTGGCGTTTTTCCTGCAGCACGATTTGACGGCGCGCAAAACTTTGAACGGGGATTTGAAATGAGACATGACCGCCAGAAGGTTGACAAAATCAAATTTGTCGATGTTGTTTTCCTCCATAATGGCGGTAAGGCGCTCCTTGAAATCGTTCGCTTCAACGTCGCAACAAAAGAATTTAACGTTTTCGCTACCGTATTTTGCATTTGCGCTGTCGGTAGCCGCTTTATCATACTCTATACCTATTATTTTGGAAATTTCCTTTCTGTGCCCCAACCTGTTCATCAGCGCGACGCCGTTGCCACAACCCAGATCGAGCACGCACAGTCCTTCCTTGCCGACAAGGTGTTTTTCGTAAACCGGCATGTCGAATTTCATCAATAATTCCTGCTGCGCTTTAAGTCTGGATTTCTCCGTCTTGTTGGAATCGCTGAAAAAGTTTTCTTTCCCGTCCGCGCTGATATGCATACGCTTCTTGGCAACCGTCTTGTTAATGTCGGTTATAGCCTCCGCGTAAGAAAATTCGCCGACTTTATCCCGCAGTATCGGTATCAGCATATCGACGGAACTGAACGAATAAACGTCTGTAAATCTAATAGCGCTGATATGTTTGATTCTGTCGATTTCAGTTTCGTCAAACCACTCCGACAAATCGGCTTCCTTAAAATCGAAATCCGGCATAATAATAGGCAAAAACTTCGAAGCGTCGTTTGCAAGAGCCGCTCTGAGTTCTCCGAGCACAATATCGTCAGGTTCGCCGCATTTATCAAAAAATCCTTTTGATAAAATCAGAATCATTAACTGAACTTTCCCCGCTGTTTCGAGGCAAGCGTCTTTAAAATTATCCCCGTGTGCTACGCACCTGGGTGCAAAAAAAACCTTTAATTGTTTATTTGTGTAAAGGCAAAGATCCGAGTAAATATTGGAAGCAAGAACACCGCCCTCATCACCTCTGTAACAGATGAAAACATTATAATCCATACCCGCTCTCCGAATAATCAAGTCTGCAAACATCTTAGCATAACCTGCGGTTTTTGTCAAATTTTGTCGTCCGACGTAAAACATATAAAAAGCGCCCCGGTTACCGCGTGTCCAATAGGGATTTTTTGCGGTAGGTGCTGTCTTTGAAGAGTCAGGCGTGGCGTGATGCCACGCCTTTTCTCATTACAAAGGGGAAAATTTGCTCGCCGCAGACGGCAAACCCCTCGCAAACTAAAGTTTGCTTTCCCCTTATTAAGGGGCAGAAGCCCTTAATTATATATACCCACACAAAGCATAATCTAAACATATGTTCGTGTTTGTAATTCTATTTTATCATAATAATCTATAAAAGTCAGCAGGCAGATGTCCACGTTCGTGGACATCTGCCTACTTTTAAGGGAAATTCATATAATATTTCGCACAAGATAAAACGGCAAGAAGATATGTTCCTGCCGTTATTTATTTTATTTTTGCGAACCGATGGGGTTAACGATACTATATCCAACGTTTACAAGATGGTCTGCTACACGCTCAAGTCCTGACACAAGGGAAGAATAATAAGGACTTGCAGACATATTGCAATTACCATTAGCAAGACGAGCAAAATGGCTTGCCGTCAAGTCTTTTTTCATCTTATCCACAGTTTCTTCTAAAACAGTTAAAGTAGGCAACTGTGTTTTGTTTTGATTTTCAAACGCATCTTTCGATATAGCAAACATTTCAAAGATTTTTAATCTCATAGCAGCAATTTCCTTACTTGCGATTTCTGAGAATGCAATCTTCTTACTTGCCATTTCCGTGCCGATTTCGTGGAAATTTTCGGCGTGGTCGCCAATTCTCTCCAAGTCGTTTAATACGTGGAAATAAGTACCTATTACTTTTTCGTCGCTCTGCTCCATATTCGTAGCGGATAATTTAATAAGAAAATCTGTTAATGCACTGTTCGTGAAATCGATAATCTTTTCATTATCTCTGATTTTAGCATCGTGTTCAGAAGAACCTGTTTCAACCGCCAATAACGAAAGACTAATATTTTTTTCAACAAGCTCAATCATATAATCTATTTCTTTCTTTACTTGCATAAGAGCAATAGGCGGTGTTTTTACTAATCTATCGTCAACGTATTTGAGTGACAAGGTATCGTTTTCTTCCTTTTTATCTTTTATAACAAGGCAAGAATATTTTACCAACTGTTTAACAAATGGAAGCAATATACAAGTTGTCGTCACGTTAAAGATAACGTGGAAAAAAGACACTCTCATTTGTAAAGACATAGCGTCGTTGCCGGGGAAAATTGAAACTAAAAGATTTACAATAGGTTCTCTAAATATCCAAATTATTATTGTAAACAATATAGTGCCGATAACGTTAAAAGTAAAATGTATTAAAGCAACACGCTTTGAGTTTGCATTTGCACCTACCGATGCAAGCAATGCGGTAACGCAAGTACCGATATTTGCACCTAAAACGATAAACAATGCTAAATCAAGGGGTAGAACGTTTGCGCCTACCATAGTAATAACAACACCCGTAGATGCTGACGAACTTTGAATAAGAGCCGTAAATAAAACGCCAACTAAAATTAGAAGCAAGGGGAAGTTAATCTTTTGGAAAATATTCGTAAACATATCTTCGACAAGTGGATTGCCAAATGCTTGTTCACTACTCATAACTTCAAGACCAACGAAAATCAAACCTAATCCACAAAAAAGACTGCCTAAAATTTTCACCTTCTCTTTTTTGACAAAGCCCATCATAACTCCTGCAAAAGCAAGAAGATACATAATCATATTAAAGTAATCGTTTTTAAGTGCAACAAGTACACCCGTTATCGTTGTACCGATATTCGCACCCATTATGATAGGTGTTGCTTGCATTAACGTCATAACGCCTGCATTTACTAACCCTATAACCATAACCGACGTTGCGGATGAACTTTGAATAATTGCAGTTACGCCTGTGCCGATACCTACGCCCGAAAAACGATTATTACTGATCTTTTCAAGCATTTTTTTCATACCGCTACCTGCACTTTTTTCTAATGCGTCGCCCATAAAATTCATACCGACGATAAATACGCCGACGCCCGCAAGCAACCAAATAAGACTTTGAATTAACTGCATTACTTCTTCCGGTGTTAACATAATTTTCTCTTTCCTAAGTTGTTTGTTTATATTTTTTTAATTATCGATATCTATATGCTCTAAAATTTCTACTTTAATTTCTTGCGTTTGCGTATTTTCCACTTTCGTAACAGTAATTCTCAATTTATCATAATCGAAGGAATAACCTTCTTGGGGAATATCTTCACGGTTTTCTATGATCCAACCATTTACCGTTGCAGATTCAATATTTTCATCTCTTACTAAATTGAAATAATCAAAAAACGTTTCAACGGAAATATTAGTTTTCACAAAAAATACCGTATCGCTTTCCTTTGTAATCGGCTCTATCTCTTCGTCTTGTTCGTCCCAAATTTCGCCCACAAGTTCTTCTAAAATATCTTCCATCGTAACGATACCCGAAGTCATACCATATTCGTCGATAAGAATAACGATATGCGTATGCGATTTTTGCATTTCCTTAAACAAGATATCCAAAGATTTTCCTTTCGGAACAAACGTAGGCTTTTTCAAAATTTGTTTTAATTCAAAGTTAGGCGTTCCACGCTTTAACAAATATTCACGCGCGTACAAAATACCAACAATATTATCCACGTCGCCCGAATAAACGGGAATACGAGAATAGCCTTCCGTTTCAATCATTTGAATGATCTCGTTATCACTTGCAGTGTCAGATATACGCACGACGCTCATTCTCGGTGTCATCACGTCCTCTGCGGTCATACCGTCAAGTCTAAAAACATTTTTTATATATTTGATATCCTCTTTGTCGATAGTACCTTCGTCGCCACCTGCGTCAAGCATAAGAACGATATCTTCTTCCGAAACGGCTTCGTCGTCATCGTTAGGCTTTACACCAAACAAACGAAGAACGCCGTTTGTAGAAACAGTCAAAAACCATATAGCGGGTTTCAAGATAACCGCTAAAACGGAAATAACGCCACATACGCCGTTAGCAAGTTTTTCCTTATGCTTCATTGCCCAACGTTTGGGGACAAGTTCACCCAAAACAAGGGTAAAGTAAGAAAGGATTAACGTAATTACAATAACTGAAACGGTGTTGATAACGCTTGCACCTTGCGCCGAAACGTTAAACGTTGTAACGAGCCAACCCGACAACCTTTCCGCAAAATTATCTGCCGCAAATGCCGAGCCGAGAAAACCTGCAAGCGTAATACCAATTTGTATCGTCGAAAGGAATTTCGTCGGGTCTTTGATGATTTTTAGCATCTTCTTTGCTTTTTTATCGCCTTCGTCAGCACGGGCTTTTACTTTCTTTTCGTTTAAAGAAATAATCGCTATTTCCGTTGCCGCAAAAAAGGCGTTGAGTAAAATCAGTATAAACTGTAATAATAATTGATAAAATATGTCCATTTATAATTCTCCTATTTGTAAATGTTAGTATAAAGTAAACCGGTTAACAACGTAGAATATACATTGTTAGCCTATAAACGTTTATACTTTTGTAAATAGAAGATTTGCAAAAGAAGTTGTTTAGTAGGCTACATCGAGGAAAGTCGTCCACATTTTTCTCCTTTTATAAAATTCTTACTTATATAGTATAACATATACACAGTGATCTCGTAATTTTCTATCATTGGGAACTTGCCCCGTAAATGGTCGTAAGCGGTGTTCTTAAATCGTGAGAAACAGCACGAAGAAGATTTGCTCTCATTTGTTCTTTTTCACCGATTGCTTTTATTTCTTCCGAACGCTTTACCTTCGTCGTAAGCA
>CALVOD010000182.1 GCA_944350065.1 uncultured Clostridia bacterium | reverse complement strand
GGCTGTCGGGTATAGGCAGTCAGATTTGTGATGATGGTGTTGACATCCAGGTCGCCCGCAAAAATGCCGGCAGCATCCGTGTCGGAAACAAAATTGATCTCTACAAAGTTTCTGTAGTTCTCTTTTCCAAATTTCCGAATCAGCGTTGTCTTGCCAATCTGTCTTGCGCCAAAAACGCAAAGCGCTTTGTGATTGCGATCCTTTTTCCAATCCAGAAGCTTTTGATATGCCTTCCGCCTCAGCATAATTACCACCTCAATCCAGTTCATGCATTGCTATTGTAACATAATTCCTTGTGATTATCAATCTATTTGTGACATAATTCCAAAGAAACCATATACTTATTGCGACATAATTCCTATTTTGGTTAGCGCACAGAGCCGGATTGACTGATGGATAAACGGAATAGGAGCAGCGTAGCCCACCGGTCGAAAAATCGGTAGGCGATTATCATGCATTATCAATAGAAAAAAATGGAGCCAGTTTCTGGCGATATGTTGTATGGGAAGGAACCTCACGAACCCCAAAACTCATGACATTGCCAACTGCGTTGTGGCGGATTTTTCCGGCAATATAGTCCTTGTACAGATCTGCTGCAAAAGAATAGTTATCAGGATCAATAAAAGATCTACGCAAGTACCCATACATCGCACCGGCAACATAGTCCGCAAGCTGAATTCCGGCACTCTGATTGCTGCATTCTGTTAAAATGCTGTGGTAAACATTTCCGTAATTGCGAATAAAGTCACCACTAACGGTAAACTCGTGGCAAACGGATTTGATTTGCTTCATGGTTTCGGTGTTCAGCTCGTCCATGATAAACACAGCAAAGCCGTTCTGAGAGCGCAAATCCATCTGGACTCGCTGGAATGCTTCTTGCAGATGGAACTTGTATATGTGCCGTTCCGCCAACAGGCTATACTGCTCATACACATTGGTCAGCGTAAATATGTATTGCAGAGATTCTTTCTGTGATGCACACTCCAGAACCTTTCTGTAATACCCCTTCAAACGGTCGTCGGTCATTGCTGCGATTGCGGCAGTCCGAGGACGTTTACGCATCTTTTCCCAAAGATCACTCCATTTGACTTCCTCTCCAACCGGGATTTCATACATACCATTTAGGGTCTGCATTTCCTTTTGAAAATCCCTGTAGTCATCCATGGAGATCATCACGTTAGAGCGTACATAAAAGGGATGCCGCTTGCGGAACTCAGGCGTTGTTTGGGCTTTGTATGCACCGGCTTCATCTGTAAATACCAAATTGTGCATCTATAAATCGCCCCCTATGCTGTAGTTTATACTGTTAACCCGCTCCATACGGCGGGAAGAATTCGGAAGTTCAGATTACGGTCGAAATCTCCCTCATTTCTAAAAATCGATCGGTGCATATATTTCCCGGTAGCTTTATTTTTCCAAGAATTTTCGATTACGCCTACACCGTACAAATAATTCAGCAGTTCTAAGGGTTTCAACGTGAATTCATGCTTTACCGAATTATATCTTTCGGTAAATGTTTTCACGCTAAGGTTTCTGGAACCACAGAGCCGAAGTAGTTCAATTACGTATGGATAATCCTCTCGCAGTACAGGGTTAATTTCGTTTGCAAGTTCTGTGTTCACAAGCCAGTTGGAATACTTTTTTAAAGCATCACCATAAACGGAACTATTAAGTGTTCCTTTGCTTAAAATTGCGCTCTGCAATGTTTTTAACAGCTTGATCAGATCACGTGGCCTGAATAACGTTTGAAGGACAAGCGATTTAAACAAATCATGTACTTGATAATCTCTTTTCAAATCGCTCCCTGCCTCAAAAATTTCTCCAAAATCTTTGTCAGCAACAGCAGGACATGATACGGCAATTCTCTTCATAACCATTTTGTACAGATCGGAATCATAGACTTCTTTTATGTTGTTAACACTCCAATCCAAATCAATTCTGAAATCATCCCATCGGGCACTTTCTGCATCACGAATTGCCATGGCTTTCATGATATCAGACCGGATATACAGAACAACTTTAGCATTCCGCACCGCTTTTGCACGGAGCGATTGATTATAGTTGTATACTGCTTTAAACAAACTGATAATTGCTTGATAATACTCTTCCAGATCTTGGTATTGGTTGTAATTGTCGTCCAGTCTATCAAACTGGACAACAATTTTGGCCTCAGATTCCGTTGTAATAAAATAGTTTTCGAGCAAACGGGACAATGTGGAGTTGATAGTGGTTATATTGTCTTCACTATATCTAAAATCACACTGGACGCCTTTTTCAACGCCCACTCCGACACCATGTGCGAGAAGACTTCCTTGACTCTTAACAGCTTTTGAGACGATTTCCTTGTGCAAATCTAATGCATTACCCAAATACATCTCTTTATAAGCTTTGATCTCTCGGTAATAGTCGTTGTCTTCATCCGGAAGACTGGCAATGGCTTGAATGAACAAATTAAAGATGACATTTCTCCAAATCGTTTGATATTGATTTGGTTTGGCAAAGTTATCATCTTGCAAGCTCAATAGTTTTTCAAATGGGAATTCACCAAAATCTTTGTTAATTACCAAGCATCCCTTATGTAACGACTCTTGCTCAATCATTCGATAAATAGCAGATTTTCCTGTTCCTTTTTTGCCAACGACAAAAAATACGTTGCTATCAATAATTTTGCCCCAATAACCATTATCCAAGAAATACTTTTCGAGGTTGGGGTCACCATAGCCATCAATTTCTCCAAAATCTATTTGTCTAATTTTCTCTATATCCATAACTTTTTCTCCTTAATTCACCGGTTTCAATCTATTGCAGGCCACCAACAATTCCTCCATACGAGACACTATGCGTTGCTGTTCAGCCATCGGCGGAAGCGGAATCATCAGTTTCAGTGTATTGGTGGAACCGATATTTGCTTGGTTTGCATTTCCTGTTGCGGTTGCAAAAATCTGAGAAAGAATCGGCTCGGATTGCAAAACTATCGTAAGCCAATCCAAATCAATGTTAGAATATGCGGATAAGCATCCAACCCGCTGGTTTAAGTATAACTTACAACCTGACAGGTTTTCTTCTTTGATTCTGCACGTATAGAAATAATCCCGTTTTCCCTTCGTGCCTGTCATGGTAAAGAGGATTGTATCTTCTGTAATTCTATAATCCTCAGTTTCCTCTGCTATATGATCTGGGATATAAACAGGGGAAACACTTAAAGGCAAGGCATTATTCTTAACGTTTCCGAGGCGAACAACCTGATTGTTCGATTGTTTGACATAGGTATCGCTCTTGTAAGCGTAGCCGCCTTGGTACCGCACGATATCGCCCAATCGAACCCATTTCCATGTATCTGGGATTTCAAAAGGACAATCATCCTCTGTTATTGATGGCAGAGGCTTTTCTTTTTTGATCTTACCCTCAGCAATAAGTTTGGCCTTTTCTACACCGATTTGCTTCAATAGCTCTGAAGCAGGTTCATCCAAAGAATCACGTTCGGTAAGTTTCCCCTGTACGGCTTGCTGCAAAATAGACTTGCGGAGTTTATCAGGAAATTCAGTATTTAGTGCAGATAGCCGTTTCTCTGTCGTATCGTATTCGTTTACAAACGGCAACAACTCCTCAATTTTGGCAACAATGCGCCCCTGCTCTGCAAGAGGCGGCACAGGAACCATCAGATTGCTGATAGAGGTGGCATTTAATGTTTTTCCCTTAATTGCGTTTTTTGAATTACCTGTTGCTGCAACAAGGGGCATAATCTTAAACAACCATTTCTGCAACATTCGACTATCATCAACAGGTGCTGTAGGATATACACTGATAATCGCTTCGTTGTGGACTGCATCCATGCCAAGGATGCTCACCTTTCCGATTGTCAGTTTGAAACTCATTATCATTGTTCCAACGGGAGCAATTTTCCCAGCAAAACAATCATCAAATGCCGTTTTGCTGATACTTTCTTTCGTAGTGGTAGTTATAGAATCAGCCTGCATATCTGCAATGGAAACCCATGGATATTCTCCGTTGCTCCAGT
>CALVOD010000181.1 GCA_944350065.1 uncultured Clostridia bacterium | reverse complement strand
GGGAAACTTTGTTTTCCATAGGATTTACCTCCAAATTTATTTTGCCTTTCGGCAGAGGCAGAGGTAGCATTGATTGATAAATGTATAAGTGTTGATTTGTAATGTGTTCAGAAGTCAAGGGAAGAAGATAAAAAATTGTGTTGAATAGAAAAATAAATTAACCGAGAAGATCGCTTCCCGGTTGATGCACAGCAAAATAAAAACAATTTTTTTCGCCTTGGCTTATGAGAAATCCGTGCTACGATAGCCTCTCCGAAACGGCAAAAAATTGGATTGTAGTGTTCCATATTAAGCAATATGTGATATACTGATTGTATTATATCAAGGGGGTTCATATGAGCGAAACTATATTAAACTTTTTTATCAAACAAAAAGAGCAGTGTCAAACACCAGAAATATTGAAAGCCATCGAAGAGCAAGAAAGATTGTCAAAAGAAATGATGGAGAAAAGAAGTGTGTATGACAATTATTGGGAACAATCATTTGTATTATTACAAGAAGGAACAAGAAAATTATTAGAAAAATATCCTGAATTAAATAAAGTGATCCCTAAAGAAGACATAAAATTAGGCATAATTCAACAGGTACTCGATGTCGCAAGAAAGGAGCCTGAAAAGCATTCTGAAATATTAGAAAAAAGGAAAAAGATTTCAGAGCTCAATGAGTATGACAAGATTCAACCCGAATTCACAAAAGCTTTTTATGAATATATTGTGGCATTTTCTAATTTTGAGTCAAAGTTGAAAAAAGACAGGGAGGAATTATTTTCTGCAGAATATAAAGAGAAAATGGCTTTTTATGCCGATGAAGGATTGTTTTTGTATTATTTAGAAACGCCAGATTTGCCTATATTGGATAAAGATATTCAAGCGGAAGATATAATTGATGCCTTTTTGTATTCAGATTGTGCAGGATTAAATGTATTATTATCACCATTGCTAAACATGAAGAATCCAGGAATTTCTATGATAAGAAAGCAAGAAGATATTAGAGCAACAATAGAATTAATAAATCGTGGATATTATAGAAGCGCAGTAAGAAATTTATTTGCTTTATTGGACAGCGAACATAAAAAAGCAGCAAATACATATGAGGGAATAGTAGCGAAAAGAAAACAATATAAAAAAGGTCTTCAACGTGCTCAAAAAATTGATGAATTAATCGATAATACTGATGATCCATGGATTGAAATTGCGTGGAATAAGATTGATAGTTACTATCAAAAAGTTTTAGCATCAGTTCCGGTTGAGGGAGTAATTCATCGAAATACAATTATACATGGAGATTATGATAGCTATTTGATTGACGTTGATAAGTATTCTGTTGTAAAGCTGTTATTGTTATACCTGAATTTGCGAATAATAGCGGACTATTTATGTAATAAAGAAGAAATTTTTGAGGAAGTTTTACTATATTTGCCTTCGATTATAATAATGTTACAAGAAAAACCATCAGATAATTGAGTTGTAGTAAAAAACAAGTTTTAATGCAAACAAAATAGACGGCATAAATGCCGTCTATTTTGTATAGTTGCCGTGTTCATCTCTTTTCTGCGTCAAGTAGAAGTCTGACAATTGAGGAACATAAACTTCGGTATCGATTATGATGCCGGCAACGCCTTTGATAAAAAAATAACAGAGCCGCAAGTTCAAATGCGACTCTGTCTGGCGGAGCGTGTGTAACGTAAATCGAATAAAATCATCATATTATATATGGCTCTCGCGGCGAATAAGCAGGAAGGTCATTTTCTAGATTAATTGTTTTAAAAACTCCTTTACTTCATCTGGAATTTTGTCTGGAGTTAGCTTACAGATTATTTTTTTATTCGACAGAGTAACTCCAAAATTTGTCTGAAAATATTCAAATACAATCGATAAAAAGTTTTTTCCGCTCACCAATTTAATTTTATCCTCTAATGTATTCCAATACTTACTGAAAAATTGTCTGGTTGTGCTATTACATTTTGCAATATCCCACTGTCCAGGTTTTTCCGAATTTTTACTGTCTTTTCTGTATTGTTCGGAAAAAGAATCGAAAACAGTATTTTTTTGTTCTTCTAGTAAGTTATCTAAAATTTGCAAAAAATCAGCATAGCATAATTTGAATTTTGATGGAACATACTGATAGATTATTTCTGGTATGATTAAATAGTTTTCTATTTCTTTTCTTTCCCAGACATGCAGATATAAGTGTTTTTCCTTGGCATAACAATATAGTTTATTAACCACCTCAAAATCTCTAAAATCTCTATCAGCTAAAGCATAACATTTAATTTGATCGGCTGTTTCATTAAAAAATAAACTTGCAACACCGTATACTTGTGGAATATTATTAAATCCCCCCAATGAAAAGGTGGGAATTTCTAATTGTTTACCATAGAGGCATTCTGAGAATTTATTTAAATAACTTAAATCTTTTCCTTCAACAAATAAACATCTGCGTTGTCTACCTAAATTTATTAATGATAAGTTTTGAACGCCCCCAATAGCATCTATTATTTTTTGCACAGAAGAGGAATCATTTGCGTATTTCATAGTTTTATCTTTTTTATTTATTTCCAGTATGCATTCTGGATCCACTCTTGATATTATCTCTAAAGAATGTGTAGCAATGATTACTTGAGGAAATTTAGATTTAACCAGCTCTAAGATTCTTCTTTGCATATCCGAATGCATATAAACATCTGGCTCATCTAAAATTATTAAATCGCAATTTTTCGATCGAGACAAAAACCAAATTATTTGCAACCACATTTGTAAACCATTTCCCATTTTTCCAATTTCAGCTGGAAAGTAATTATCCTCTACCATTAAAGATATAAAATCATCTTGAAATGGAGTATAATCTAGTGAAATAATTTGCAATCCAGCCCAAGTCTCTTCTGCATTTTGCTTAAATTCATTAAAATATTTATCTTTCCAAGCATAAATTTCATTCCTAAAATGTAACGACGAAAGATATGTATCCTTATCTCCAGAAATTGTTGCTTCCGATATCAACTTTTCATTCTCTCTAATAGGTCCTATCTGTGGCAAAATTCCAATTTTATCAAATTGAAGTTTCTCTGCTTCCTTTTTCGTTTTTATAATTTTATTTTCACTATCATATAGTACAGCGAATGCTGTTTCTTTGTTTAGATATATTTCTATTTTTGATTTGTCAACAAAATATGCTGTAATTTTTGCGTAATCAGCGCTATCATAATAATAGATAACTACGCTTAAATCTATAATTAATTTGTGTGTATCAATTACAAATCCTCTTGTAGATAGTGGCAATTCAAAACTATTAGGCGGTGTTGTATAAATCCTTTTTTTTGACGCTTGGGCAGCTTTTGACACTAGCCGTAAAGCTTCAATTAGACATGATTTTCCGGCATTATTTTCGCCGACAATAATAGAAAGAGATTTAAAATTTATGACAGCATTTTTATAACATTTAAAATTCTCAAGTTTTATTTTTTGCAATAGAATCTTCGCCATAAGATCCGTATCTCCCGTAAAAGTATATATATTTAAATCTTATCTACCATATAGACTTGATACCATTTATTTGGTGCTATTGTGGATTGATAAGCTTGCTCAAATATCTGATATAGTTGAGCGTAAGTTAACTGCTTTTGCATAATTGTTTTTAGTTCCATAGTTTGGCACGGTATGATCTTCATCCCATCAATAGACCGAGTGCCATCTGACGAATAGTAGGACATCGACTTTCTCATACGAAAATCAGAAATTACATAAATATGCAAATAGGTTGTCGCAAACAAACAGTAAGCATGTTCATCGGGGTGAGATAAGAGGTATTCGCCTAAATGCCTTGAGACTGGCTCCATTTCCATACGGCGCTGATTTGTACTGTTTGCAAGAGTTGCTTCTAAAAGAAGAGTATGAGCCGGATAGTCTTCTGTCGCCTCATATTTATAAGTTATATCTTCATGTCCGCCTGCTGCATGAGTAACAGGAAGTAGATCGGCATCAAGTGATAAATTCATATAGTCAAGGATCTTGCCTTGCCGACCTGAAATCTTATACCACGCTATTGCCAGTACATACTCAAAAATAGTGGG
>CALVOD010000180.1 GCA_944350065.1 uncultured Clostridia bacterium | reverse complement strand
ACGATATTGGCCGTGGTCAGCTGCGCCGCGGCGATCATGGCCACGGAGGCGTAGAGGTCGTCGGTGGTGACGCTGCCCGCGGCCAGTTCCTTGATTTTGGCCGTCACGGCGGCAAGCGCGTTGACGCTCAGCGTGTCGATGAGCGCCTCCGCGATGTGGGCGCGGGTGATGCAGGCGTCCTGGATATGCGCGCCGCGGATGGCCGCGTTTTTGATCTGGAGCGATCCGACCGACCCGCTTTGCAGCTGGCCGCTGCCCACGGAGTTGAGCGCCAGCTTCATGCCGGTGATGGAACCGCTGGCCAGCTGCCGCGCGGAGATCATGCTGCCCTCCAGCGTGTCCGCGGCGGTGCCCAGCGTTACGTCGGTGTACTTTTGCGTCAGGCAGTCGTAGGTGTACTGCGTCATGCGCAGGGAAACTTCCACCCCGATGCGCCGGGCGACGACGCGCACGCTGTCGCCAAGAAAGATGTTCTGAAGGAACCCGTACTGCCGGTATTCCTCGGTATCGGCGCAGTTGACGAAGTCCACCTTGAGCGTCACCGTGGGCAGGTCGCAGCCGTTTTCATATTCCGTTTGGGCAGCCTTGCGCAGTTCGGCGTAGCACTGATCCTTGCTTTTCGGCGTATCGCCGTCCGTCACTTCCCTGGCCTCGCTGACCGCAAGGTGAATCCACTTCGGATGCGTGTACGCGCCGATGTTCGGGCTGTCGATGTACAATTCCGGCAGGTAGAGGATGTTGCCGTCCGCGTCCTCGCCGGTGGGCATGATGCGCGTGACCACATCCGTCTCGTCCACGTCGTAGGAAATGCCGATGAGGTTCTTGCCCTCTCGGATCTGTACGTCGCTGTCCACGCCCACGCGCCGGACCAGAAACACGTCAAACCAGTCCCGCGTCAGCTCCCCGCCGTACTTCTCCGCCAGCCCGCCCTCGCCCAGCAGGGCCTCCACGGGGTTGACGTTCTCAAGGCTCACGTCCTGCGCCGTGGAGGTCAGGTCGGAATAGAAGGTGAAGCCATGCCCGGAGAGGCAGGCGGAGGAAAGGCCCTGCACGACGGAGGCCCCCACCGCGGAGGGTGAGGGCCTGAGGGATTTGACCATGTTGTCCAAAAGGTCATAGAAGATATGGCGGGCGTAGACCGTGACCTTGCTTAGCTCCGGGACGACGCGGTAGATGCGGAAGGGCTGGTCGCGCAGCTGGCGGGCATCCACCACGGCGTTGACCGCCTCGGATACGGACCCCTCCGTCCGGACATAGCGCAAAAACGTCGTTGACATGTACCCGCGCTTTCCATCCGGGAGCACCACCTCATACCACTGTGCGTTGGTTTTGGAAAGCACCTGTACCTCGGTTCCGTTGGCGTACTGCCTGAGCACGGAATACCCTTCACCGGGTCCTGTGCGCAGGCGCAGCGTACCGCCCCGCACGGATGCTTCGGGCGTATCCGTGTCCACCTGATACACATCCAGACGGGTATCCTCGCCCGGTACGGAAATCCGGATGCGGGGCGTCATGGCCGCGGGCACCGGCGCGCGCAGGATGTTGCCCTCGCTCAGCCGCATCCATTTCCCGTATTCGTCGATGGGATGGACGAGCGTCAGTTCCCATTCGCCGTTGAGGGTTTCGGTGACCGTGCAGGACTGCGGCTGCACCACGCCCAGCCCATTGCCGGAGAAGTCCATGCATGCGGCGGGGTATACGCAGATCAAATAGAATCACCTCACCAAAAATCAAAACACGCCCTCCGTTTTTGAAAGGCGTGTTTCCTTTGACATTTATTGTGGGCGTGCCAGTTCCGCCCGCAAGGCCAGAATATGGGATTCGATTGCCTGAATAACCGCGATAAAAGCCTCGTCCGATTTGCCGGTAGGATCTTCAAGCCCCCAGTCCTCCCGGCGCTTGCAGGGAAGATTCGGGCATGTCACGCCGCAGCCCATGGTGATGACCACGTCCACCGCGGGAATGTCGGTGAGCAGCTTGGGGTGTTGGTCCTTTTCCATGTCGATGCCGTATAGCTGTTTCATGAGCCGCACCGCGTCCGGATTGATGGCGGCCTTGAGCGCCGTGCCCGCGGAATAGCTTTCAAAGACATCGTCCGCCAGCGCACGCCCGAGCGCCTCCGCGATCTGGCTGCGGCAGGAATTGTGGACGCAGACAAACGCAACCCTGGGCTTCATCAAAGGCTACGCTCCCTTTTGAGGATGGTCTCCACTTCATCGCGCTTGAGAACCTTGCCATAGCTGACGACCTTGCCATCCACTACCAGCGCCGGAGTGGACATCACGCCATAAGCGGCGATGACCGAAAAGTCCGTAATCAGCTCCACCGGCTCCTCCAGGCCAAGCGACGCAAGCGCTGCCTTCATGTTCTCCTCCAGCTCGTGGCACTTGGCGCAGCCACCGCCCAGCACCTTGATGCCGCTGCCGCCCTTTGCTTCTTCCGCCCGTTCCATGGATGCGGGCGTCGTACCCGCGCAGCAGCACGCCGTTTCCTTCTTCTTGCCCAGTCCAAACAGTGCCATATTCTATTCCTCCTCACACAAACAAAAACTGCAATGCGTTGAACACATACCCGACGATGATGATGCCCAGGGTACAAATCGCGACAAACAGCGCCAGCAGCCTGGGCCGAATGGCCTTGCGCAGCATGATCATCGAGGGCAAGGAGAGCGTCGTCACGCCCATCATGAAGCTGAGCACCGTGCCCAGCTGCGCGCCCTTCGCCAGCAGCGCTTCCGCGATGGGGATGGTGCCGAAGATATCGGCATACATGGGGACGCCAACCACCGTAGCCAGAATCACGCCGAAGGGGTTATTTCCGCCCAGAAGGCTCTCCACCCAGCTTTCGGGAATCCAGTTGTGAATCAGCGCGCCGATGGCCACGCCCAGCAGAATGTAAGGGAACACCTTTTTGAAGGTGGAAACCATCTGATCCCGGGCATAGAGCAGGCGTTCCTTCTGCGTCAGCGTCGGCGACTCGATGTCCACCGCGCTGGCATTGCGGATGAAGGCTTCCACCTGCTCTTCCATGTGCAGGCGCTCAATCAGCGTGCCGCCCACCACGGCGACGATCAGGCCCAGCACCACATAAGCGACGGCAACCTTTGTGCCGAATATGCTCATCAGCAGCACGAGGCTGCCCAAATCCACCATGGGCGAAGAAATCAGAAAGGAAAACGTTACGCCCAGCGGCAGCCCCGCGCTGGTAAAACCGATGAACAGCGGGATCGACGAACAGGAGCAGAACGGCGTGACCGTGCCCAGCAGCGCCGCCACGCAGTTGGCCCACAGTCCGTGAAAGCGTCCCATGATCTTCTTGCTGCGCTCCGGCGGGAAATAGCTCTGCACGTAAGAAATCAGGAAGATCAGCAGGCACAGCAGCACGGTGATCTTGAGCACGTCATACAGGAAAAACTGTACGCTGCCGCCGATACGGGACTGCGTATCCAGTCCAACG
>CALVOD010000179.1 GCA_944350065.1 uncultured Clostridia bacterium | reverse complement strand
CCAAGATACTATTTAACCAGGAAAGCCTGCCTCGGGATTTTACGCCGATCCTCCGAACGGGACAAGCCCCTGCCGACAGCGTTGCGGAGCGCCCTTGAGCTACAGGCAGGTCTGCGGGAAGATGTGTCCCTGACAGAAGGGAAAACAGCCTTCGCCGCCAACCAGCGGGATGAGGTGCGGGATCTCCATGATGTAGCCGGAGCGTTGGGTGCTCAGCCGGGAATGAAGCAGCAGACCTTTATTGCGGAGAGTGCGCCTGTACTGTGTCTGAACGATCAGGGCGGGCAGGTGATGAATTGCTCTGTGAATATCACCGGCACCCTTCGCGCTCAGGAGCGGGGGCATCAGCCGCTGGTATATGAAAATCACGGCATTGATTCCCGATATACGGGTCCTCATGAAGTATCCCCCACAATCTCGGCACGCTGCGGAACGGGAGGGAACAATGTCCCTCTGGTAGAGCAGGATGCCTCCATTTACTGCATTGTCGGCAACATCATCGATCGACAGCCGGAGAACGGCGGGAACGGCTGCGGCTATCAAGAGGGCATCTCCTACACCCTGACAGCCATGGATCGCCATGCGGTCTTCAGCCGCCAGCGGGTGGATGTGTTCGCGGAGAACGAGGTTGCTTGCACAGAAAGCGCCCGGCAGCATAAGGATGCCACCGATCTGGTAATGCAGCCCTACCAGGAAACGGTTGGTACTCTGGTTCGCTCTGACCATAAAGGTATCAGCAACCAGTATGTGAGTGACGATAAGTGCATACTGGACAGTCCCAATCTGATTCGCCGCCTGACACCCCTTGAGTGCGAGCGCTTGCAGGGTTTCCCGGACGGGTGGACAAACATCCCCGGGGCTTCGGATTCCGCCCGTTATAAAGCACTGGGGAACAGTGTGGCCATCCCCTGCGTGGAGTACGTCATGCGGGGGATTGCGTTGGTACTGCAAAATGAATGCGGGAGCGACGGAATCTGAAACCGGCGCTCCTAAATCTTATTTGATTTCCTGCTCGATGTTATCAAAGAGATCATCATTGAAAAAATCCCGGAGAGTGATGCCCAGCCCATCGCAGAGCTTCTGTAAAGAAACCACACCGGGGTTCTGGCTCTTTGTATTGAGCATGCTGTAAACCGTGGAGGGGGACACTCCCGCACTTCCGGCAAGGGCGTTGATGGCGATGCCTCTTTCCTCGCACAGCGCCAGAATTCTGGCGGCAACTGCCTCTTTGGCGTTCATAAAACATCATCCTTCTGTTCGATATATCGCTGACTGTATTCTATAAAAAGTTGGGATATATCGAGTGGGATATATCGCAATTATGTAGAGCCTGTGGTAAAATATGCGATATATCGTAAAATGAGGAGGAAGATTTTATGGATTTGAGAGCGAAAACCTGCTGCTTTACGGGGCACAGGAGCTTAAGCAGCGAGGAAAAGTTGAGAGCCGCTGTTCGTTTACGCAGAGTGATTGAGGAGCAGATCAAGGCTGGGATTGTGTTTTACGGAGCCGGAGGCGCGCTGGGGTTTGATACTTTGGCCGCGCAAACTGTTCTGGAAATGAAAAAAGAATACCCCCAACTCCGTCTGATTCTGGTGCTGCCCTGTGTGGATCAGGCCAGAGGATGGCGCAGTGAGGATATTGCGGTTTATGAGGATATCAAGCGCAGAAGCGATAAGGTTGTGTATGTGTCCCGGGAATATACCCCGGACTGCATGCACCGACGTAACCGCCATCTGGTGGATCACAGTGGAACCTGTATCTGCTACCTGACAAGAAGCGCTGGAGGAACGGCATATACCGTAGATTACGCCCGAAAGAGAGGGCTGCGCATCATTAACTTAGCGGAGGAATGTCATATCTGAGATGGCATTGGCAGCTCCGAAATTGACAGCACGGTTATCACACGGTAAAATGGGAAATCATAAGCAAACGAGGTGGTTCCCATGTGCGGAAGGTTCTATGTACCGGAAGATGCCAGTATCCAGATGATTCGTGCCATTGTGGAGCGGTTGGAGCATCGGAATGTGAAAGTCAAAACCGGGGATGTCTTTCCGGGAGATATTGCGGCAGTGGTTGCCAGCAACAGGCGACTGGAGCCGCAGCCCTTCGCCATGGAATGGGGATATCACCTCTCCGATGGAAAACGGATCATCAATGCCAGAAGTGAAACTGCCGCGCAGAAAGCCATGTTTGCCGATGGCATCCGCCAGCGCCGGTGCCTGATTCCGGCCCAGCATTATTATGAGTGGGAAAAGACGGACGGCAAGAAAGTGAAGTATGCCATTGAGCCAAAGGGTTCGGACGGTTTCTTCCTTGCGGGTATCTATCGCATGGAAGCGGGAAAGCCCGTGTTTACGATTCTGACCCGGAATGCGGTGGAGGGGATCGCTTTCATCCATGAGCGAATGCCGGTGATCCTGCCAAATTCAGCAGTGGCAGACTGGTTGAATCCCAAATATCACGGTAACGATATTCTGAAGACTGCCGTGATCCAAATGAAATACCAGATTTGTGAAACAGCATAGGAGGAAGCGAATGTCCAATCGATTGAAGCAGGAAAAATCGCCCTATCTCATGCAGCATGGGGAGAACCCTGTGGACTGGTATCCCTGGGGTGAAGAAGCATTCCAGCGGGCGATGAAAGAGGACAAGCCGATATTCTTAAGCATCGGGTACTCCACCTGCCACTGGTGCCATGTGATGGCTCATGAATCCTTTGAGGATTCGGAGGTGGCCGACCTGCTAAACCGGGAATTCATCAGTATCAAAGTGGATCGGGAGGAACGCCCGGACATTGACGCGGTGTATATGTCCGTGTGCCAAGCCATGACCGGCTCCGGCGGCTGGCCCCTGACGATCTTTATGACCCCGGAGCAGAAACCCTTTTTCGCGGGAACCTATTTCCCCAAGGACGGCAGCTACAGTCGTTATGGTCTGATGGATTTGCTTGAACGGGTAGCCGATCTCTGGAAGAACAACCGGAAGGAGCTGCTGAGGGCAGGCAATCAGATTACTGAAGCGATCAATCAGGAACAGGCGGGCAATGGGCAGAAGCCTGACCGCCAGCTGGTGGAACGGGCCTACGGTCAGCTTGCTCAGCGGTTTGACCACAAATGGGGCGGCTTTGGGCCAGCGCCAAAGTTCCCGACACCCCACAATCTGCTGTTTCTTATGCGGTATGCCGAGGTAACGCAGGAACCCAATGCCATGAAAATGATGGAAATCACGCTGGAGGATATGGCGCACGGCGGCATTTTTGATCATATAGGCGGCGGCTTTTCCCGGTATTCCACGGATGAAATGTGGCTGGTGCCCCACTTCGAGAAAATGCTCTATGACAACGCCCTGCTGCTAATTGCCTATGCCAAAGCCTACCAGCATACCAAGCGGGAATGTTTCGCAGATACGGCACACCGAACCGCCCGGTATCTTCTGCTGGAACTGACCAGCGAGGAAGGCTGCTGCTATTGTGGCCAGGATGCGGACAGCGAGGGCGTAGAGGGAAAACACTATGTGTTCACCCCGGAAGAAGTCAAGGCAGTTCTTGGAGTAGAAGACGGTTCGGAATTTTGCAGCCTGTATGATATCACCGATTCCGGCAACTTTGAAGGAAAGAGCGTCCCCAACCGAATTTACAGTTCCGAGAATGGGTGGGAAAGGGACGATCCCCGGCTATATAAGCTGTATAACTACCGCTTGAGCCAGACGCAACTCCACAAGGATGATAAAATCCTGCTTTCCTGGAACGCTTGGGCGATGATTGGGCTGGCGAAGGCTGGGCAGGTTTTGACGGAACCGTCCTATCTGGATGCAGCTATCCGCATCCATGAATTTATCGAAAGCAAAATGGTGACGGAACATGACCGCCTGTATCTGCGCTACCGAGATGGGGAAGCCGCCTATGTGGGGCAGTTGGACGACTATGCGGTCTATGCTCTGGCGCTGCTGGAACTGTACCGGGTCACTTTTGATGTGAAATATCTGCAAGCCGCCATCCACCGGGCAAAGCAGATGGTGGAGCTGTTCGAGGATAAGAATAAGGGCGGTTATTTCATGACGGCCTTCGACGGCGAGCAGCTCATCGCCCGTCCCAAGGAAACCTATGATGGGGCCATGCCCTCCGGCAACTCTGTGGCAGCCATGGTGCTGCAAACGTTGGCATCTCTGACCGGGGAACGGTCATGGCAGGCGGCGGCAGACCGGCAGTTTTCCTACCTCGCCGGGGAAATCGGGGAATACCCCTCCGCCAGTTGCTTTGGCGTACTGGCTATGATGGGTGCTCTGTATCTCCACCGGGAACTGGTCTGTGCATCGAGTGACGGTATGCCCGGTGAATTGGCGGAATATCTGAAAGAACATCCAGCGGATGATCTGCATGTTCTTCTGAAAACGAAGGATAACGCAGAAACGCTTGCGGAGTGCGCCCCGTTCACCAAAGACTATCCCATCCCGGGGCAAGGGACTATGTATTATCTCTGCGAAAACGGTGCCTGCAAAGCACCGGTATCTGAGTTTCGGATGTTGAAGATATAGTTTAGGGGAGCATATGCTCACTTAAAATATATGATTTCAAAAGAAATAAGTATGTCAATTTGATGAGTTCCCAGATGGA
>CALVOD010000178.1 GCA_944350065.1 uncultured Clostridia bacterium | reverse complement strand
GGGGGATTGGGGGCTGGGCCCCCAACAAGCGAAGTGCAGGAAGTAAAACGATTGCATTGCTTGCCAATGCAAATTGTTTTACTTCTGCCCTGCTTGCTACAATGGTTTCAGACAAGCTCGGTTCCGGCGAACAGGGCATTCCTTCTTCCAGCATCCTCAACCGCGATGGCAAAGTCGGCAAAATGCCCCTGAGTTTGGCTCACCACATTCGTTTGCATCATCTGTCTTTCTTTATGTATCTTCCTATTCCAAAGCACCACCTTGTACACCCAAGCCGGGTGCACCATTCTATAATCGTTGATTTTTTCACAGAACCATGATAGAATAAAGGAATAAACTGGATGGGGTGATTGCATGGCCGTCAGCTATAAGCGTCTGCTGCACATGATGATTGAAAGGGATATTTCAAACGGGCAACTCATGCGTGAAGCCCGTATCTCTGCAAACATCATCACCAAGCTCAAGTGCGGTCAGTACATTGCTTTGGATAAAGTCGAAAGCATCTGCAGGGCGATGAACTGCACCCCAAACGATATCCTTGAATTCATATCCGACGACGAAAGCGAGGCGAAACCGCATGACGCCTGAACAGAGAGCCAGAGAAGTGATTGACAGAAAGCTGTTGCAATCCGGCTGGATCATTCAAGATGTCAAATCGCTCAATCCCATGGCCGCTATGGGCGTCGCTGTGCGCGAGTTTCCCACCTCCACGGGCGAGGTGGATTATGCGCTCTTCGTCGAAGGCGTGCTCGTCGGCGTTGTCGAGGCCAAGAAAAGCGAAGCCGGAGAAAACATCACAGCGGTGGAGAAGCAGTCCGTCCGGTATGCAAACAGCTCTTTCAAGTGGGTCAAATGCGAATACCGCATCCGCTTTGCTTACGAAGCCACCGATAAGCTGACCCGCTTCACGGATTATGCGGATATCAAGTACCGGTCCCGCAAAGTCTTTTCTTTTCACCGGCCGGAAACCCTCGCGGCGCTGCTCAAACAGCCGGATACCCTCCGCAACAACATGAAGCATTTTCCGCCCTTGGATACAACGGGGTTTCGCCAGTGTCAGATTACCGCCATTCAAAATCTGGACGCTTCCTTCGCCCACAACAAGCCCCGCGCGCTCGTTCAAATGGCGACCGGCGCAGGCAAGACGTTCACTGCCATCACATCGGTCTATCGGCTTTTGAAGTATGGCAAGATGAACCGCGTCCTCTTCCTGGTGGATACCCGCAGCCTCGGCGAACAGGCAGAACGCGAATTTCTGGCCTACCGCCCCAATGATGATCCCCGGTCTTTTTCGCAAATCTACGGCGTTCACCGGCTGAAATCCGCCTATATCCCCGAAGGCGTTCAGGTGTGCATCAGCACCATTCAGCGCATGTATTCCATCTTGAAGGGCGAAGAGCTTGACGCTTCCGCAGAGGAAACCTCCTTCTATGAATACGTCACGGCCGACACCAAGGCGCCCAAGGATGTCGTGTACAACGCCAAGTATCCGCCCGAGTTTTTCGACTGCATCATCGTGGACGAGTGCCACCGTTCCATTTACAACGTGTGGAGCCAGGTGCTGGAGTATTTTGATGCGTTCATCGTCGGCCTCACGGCGACACCCGACAATCGCACCTTCGCGTTTTTCAACGAGAATGTGGTCAGCGAATACCCGCGGGAACAGGCGATCATTGACTGTGTGAACGTCGGGGAGGATGTCTTCCTGATCGAAACCCAAATCGGCAAAAACGGCGCGTTGATCATGAAGCAGATGATCGAAACCCGCAGCCGCCTGTCCCGTGAAAAGCGCTGGAAACAGATGGACGAAGATGTGGACTATAAACCCCCGCAGCTGGATCGGGAAATCGTCAATCCCAGCCAGATCCGCGCGGTGATCCGCACATTCAAGGAAAACGTGTTCACCACGCTGTTTCCCCGCCGCAAAGAGGTGCCCAAAACGCTGATCTTCGCCAAGACGGACAGCCACGCGGACGACATCATCCAGATCGTTCGGGATGAATTCAACGAGGGCAACGCCTTCTGTCAGAAGATTACGTATTCCGCCGAAAACCCCGAAGGCATCCTCAGCGAATTCCGCAACGGCTACAATCCCCGCATCGCCGTTACCGTGGACATGATCGCCACCGGCACCGACGTCAAGCCCATCGAGTGCCTGATCTTCATGCGCGACGTGCGCAGCAAAAACTATTTTGAACAGATGAAGGGCCGCGGTACGCGCACCCTCAGCAAGGACGACTTGCAGAAGGTATCCCCCTCCGCCACCGAAAACAAAGATCATTTTGTCATCGTGGACGCGGTGGGCGTCACCAAGTCCAAGAAGTCCAGCACACGCACGCTGGAGCGCAAGCCTTCCGTCAGCATGAAAGAGCTGATGATGAATGTCGTCCTGGGCGCGCGGGACGAAAACACCCTCACCTCTTTGGCAAACCGCGTCATTCGCCTGAACAGCCGGATGACGGCTTCCGAAAAAAAGGGGTTTGAGGAAACCGTGGGCCTTCCTGCCGGGCGCGTGGCGGAGCAGTTGCTCGACGCCTTTGACGAGGACGTGATCGCGCAAAAGGCGCAGGCCGATTTTGCTACCGCATCCCCCACGCCGCAGCAGCTGACGCAATCGCAAAAGGCGCTGATTGCGCAGGCCATCACGCCTTTTCTCAGCCCCGAGGCGCGGGACTACATGGAAAACGTCCGCCGCAACCACGATCAGATCATCGACAATGTCAATCTGGACACGGTGCTCTTCGCGGGCTTCGACGTGCAGCAGGAGGCCAACGCGGAGCGCGCCATACAGACCCTGCGCGACTTCATCGCGGAAAACCGGGATGAAATCATCGCCCTGCGGATTCTTTACGACCAGCGCTACAAGGACCGGCCCATGGCCATTTCCCGGCTCAAAGCGCTCTATGAAAAGCTCAAGGCCAAGGGCGTCACCGTCGAGCGGCTCTGGGACTGCTATGCCATTCAAAAGCCCGGCAAGGTCAAGGGCGGCACGCTGGGACAGCTGGCCGATCTGGTGTCGATCATCCGCTTTGAGATGGGCTATGCCGATCATCTGGCGCCCTTTGCCGATCGGGTGAACTACAACTTCATGCAGTGGACGCTCCGGCGCAACGCCGGTGCGGTGCACTTCACCGATGAACAGATGGAATGGCTGCGGCTGATCAAGGACCACATCGCCGTCTCCCTGAGCGTGGAGCCGGAGGATCTGGAGCTGAGCCCCTTTGACCGCAGAGGGGGCCTCGGGCGGTTTTATGAGGTCTTCGGCGCACACTACGAGGACATCTTGCGGGAAATGAATGTGGAATTGGTGGCGTAAAGGAGAATAGCAATGAACTTTTCAGATATGTTAAGCCTGGCCAAACTCTTTACCCTGGCAACAAATAGCACAGCTACTCTTACCATGAGTTCTGAAGAAATCGAAGTTGCTTGTGAAATGCTAAAGAAATTAGCCGACGAAAAGGCAATATGGAGCCAAGAACAAAAAGAATATTATAAGCTATTGGTTGACTATGCCAAGGAACTCACGAAGGGAACACGATAATGGAACATTTGACAGAATATCGTCTTGAAGAATTGCTGGAGTATGAGCAGCCAACAGCGTATATTGTTTCGTCAACCGATTACAGTGATAATTATAAAACACCCGTTTTAACTGCCGGAAAATCCTTTATACTCGGTTATACCAATGAGACTGCTGGTATTTTTGATCGGCTTCCTGTTATTATTTTTGATGACTTTACAACAGCAATTCAGTATGTAAGTTTTCCCTTTAAGGTAAAATCCTCAGCAATGAAGATTTTGCATATCAATAAAAACTTGGTACATCCAAAATACATTTTTTATCGTATGCAGGTCATTCAATTTGACCATAGCACACACAAACGATATTGGATTCAGCAATATTCAAAAATCAAAGTCAAAATTCCCCCTCTCCCCGAGCAAGAGCGCATCGTCGCCCGGATTGAGGAGCTGTTCTCCGAACTGGACAAGGCCGTGGAAACGCTGAACACCACAAAGCAGCAGCTTGCGGTGTACCGGCAGGCGGT
>CALVOD010000177.1 GCA_944350065.1 uncultured Clostridia bacterium | reverse complement strand
CCGCGCAGCCGAATCCTGCCAGCGGATTGATCAGCTTCCGCGCCAGCACACAGGCAAGCAGATACGTCAGTCCCAGGCTGATGAGATTGGCCAGCGTCTGTCCGTAGAACAAATCGCCCACACGCAGCAGCCCCACACGGTACGCGCTGTAGATGCGGCTGAGCATGAGCAAAGACGCCGCATAGAGCGCACAGACCGAAATGTTGATCGCTTCAACCGCCTTGCCGTCCGCAACGTGGCTGTAAAACAGCTGCCAGCAGCTGAAGAACAGCACCAGCATGAGTGCGTAGTGCATCAGCACCATGCCGCGCTGTATCAGCGATTTCTTCATCGCCCCCATGAACCTTGTCCCCTCCTTTGTATCCCCTAAGAGCTGTATTGAGTGAATTGCCGCCATATACCATAAGCATCAACACCCATGTATCGAACCCCAGCGATAATTAAGATGGATTTCTCCCTAACTCCGCTTCGATGCATGAGCGCAGATGATTGACATCAACTTTCATACATCGAGCCGCAAGTGACAAAGAATGAACTTCCTTATCTAGTGGTTCGATGTATACGAGTCAACTTCGACATAAAACCAGCCCGTATCCATCTAAGCGATCAAAAAGCAATTGACCCTGCCGCTGGAATGTCTAAAGCCAGAGAGCCGAGAAAGCATTGTGCTTTTTGAACAGGAAATGATGCTGCGACAGGCCATTATATTGTGCAATCTGTGGACAACTTGCATCCATCGGAGATTTCCGCTTTTGCTTACGGGATAACCACTATATATTGTGGTGTCCAGCCAAATAATACGCTATATATAGTTTTTAAGGGGTATATATCGGATTTACTCCCCTTTTCCTTATAGGCTATCAGCAAGGCTTTTCCTCACGAGCTAACCGCCCATCACAGCTCACCGGTGCTATCTGCTCCCGCCAAATTAGCTCGTTAGGAAAAGAAGCCCTTGGCAAACAGTTTTCACTACGGGTTAATATTGGGCTTTTCGGTATGTCTGGAGGCCTTGCAGCATGTCCGGAAGCCTTGCGGCGCGTCCATTGGGCTTTGCGGCATATCAAGTGGGCTTTGCAGTATGTCTGGAGACCTTGGAGCCAGTTCCCCCTTCTTTCTTTGTTGGTATGCCGACCGGCAAGCGGACAAGGTGAGAAGGCTAACTCCTACCAACCGGCTGAAGCTGTCTTGACCCTCTGGATCTGGCTCAAATACCTGAAGCACGCTTAGCCGCCATCGCTTATTCAGCGCCCACAGTAGCTTTAGACATTCCCCTTACAATCCCACTTACAAGCCCCCTTACAATCCCCCGCAACGAAAAAAAGCCCCGTTCCTACGACTTGCATAGGAAACGGGGCATGAATGATATTCTGCATTGGACTCAGGCAGCGTTCGTGCGAGATGTTCTGGGTGGGGCTCAGGCAGCGTTCGAGAGAAGTTCAATCAGGATCTCTCCATCCTCCTGCACCAGAACCTTTTCAACGGTCCTCAGAAAAGCCTGCTCGTCGAATGTCTCCATTCGGAGCTTTCGGGCGATGGCTTCCAGCAGCTCGGCTTCACGCAGGATCGGGTTTGTGCAGCCCTTTCCGGCCTTCCCCTTACCGCGCTCCTTGCAGCACCACGTCTTGTAAGACCCGCCGCCTCTGGCCGGGCTCTCACGGAATGTCCGCCGCTTGTAGGGCGCTCCGCATTGCGCGCAGAAAAGCCGCCCATACAGGAAATGCGCGTCTGCCCGTATCCGCTCAACGCCCGCCTCTCTGTCGAGCTCACGTCGGCGCAGAAGGCTCTGCGCCTTCTCCCACGTCTCGCGGTCGATCAAGGGCTCGTGCACGTTTTGCAGATGGTACGTCTTGTACTCCGCCTGCGGGTCGGGCTTCTTGGTCAAGTAATTCACCGGGGCTTGCTTCTGGAGAACGCGATCGCCGACGTATATCTCATTTTTCAAGATATATCGGATCGTCTGGCTGCTCAACGGAGCATGGCCGCGCAGGCCGTGTCCGCCCGCCGCCGTCACCAGCTCCGCCACCTCGCGGACGCTTGTCCCTTCGGTGAACAGCCTAAAGATCATCTGCACGATCCACGCATCTTCATTGGGGACGGGCCTGCCGTCCTCGTCCGCGTCATAACCCAGCACCTGATTGTTGTTGATCCTGTACTCGCCGCGCTCATATCGCCGCGATATGCCCCACTTGACGTTTTCGCTGATCGACCGGCTCTCGTCCTGCGCGATGGCCGCCAGCAGGGAAAACATCAGCGAGCTGGCGGGATTCAGTGAGTCAATGTTCTCCCGCTCGAAGCGCACGGAAACACCCTTTTCACGCAGCTGCTCCACGTATGTCTGGCAGTCTACGAGATTTCTGGAAAAGCGGGAAATGGACTTCACCAGAATGATGTCGATCTTCCCATCCAGCGCGTCCGCGATCATGCGCTGGAATTCGGTGCGGTGCTTGGCGCTGGTCGCGCTCTTGCCTTCATCCGAATAGATGCCCGCATACTCCCATTCGGGGTTGCTGCGGATCAGCCGGTCATACGCAGCGCTCTGCGTCTCAAGGCTCTCCTCCTGGCTGGCCTTGTCCGTGCTGACGCGGCAGTACGCGGCGACCTTCTTCTTTTTATCGTGATCTCTGCGGCGGATCTGTCGCACGATCATACGATCCCCTCCCTTCCGTTGTGCATCGCTCTATTGAAATGGACCTCCACTCTTGCGCTCAAAACGCCGCGGCCTGCCTCGTGTACTTCTCCGCCTCTCGGGTGAGGGTCGCCATCACTTCTTCCTGCGGCATATCGGACGCCATCAGTGTGCTGGCCTTTTCGATCAGCGCCCTCTGGGCTTCTTCGCGCTCACGCTTGCGCCGGGTCAGTCCCGCCACATAGACCGGATCGTCCTTCATGTTGACGATCTGCATCTTGACGCTCGTTTTGCCGCCATACTTCCAATGCACCGTCATCATGTGGTTCCTTCCAAAGGTGATCTTCTCCACCAAGTCGTCCAGCCAGAAATATTCCACCGTCTTGAAGCTCGGATGCTTCTGCTTCA
>CALVOD010000176.1 GCA_944350065.1 uncultured Clostridia bacterium | reverse complement strand
CAGGTCAGTCCGGTATACCGTCGCGCCCGCATCGCGCAGCCGGCTCAGCACCGCATCTGCCGGATGGCCATAGGTATTGTCCGCACCCACGCTGATCACCGCGTACTGCGGCATGACCTCGCGTAGAAAGACGTACCCGCTGGACGTATCGCTGCCGTGGTGTCCGACCTTCAGCAGCGTTGCCGAAAGCTCACAGCCCGAATCGACCATTGCATGCTCAGAATCCCATTCGGCGTCGCCCGTGAAGAGGAATGAGGTCTCCCCATAGTCGATGCGCACGACCAGCGATAAGTCGTTGACCGATCCATGCGACCGCTGCGGAGCCAGGAATTCCACCACAGCCGACCCCAGTGTGAACGTATCGCCCGGCTGGGGAACGGTTATCGATATTCCCTGCCTCTGCGCGTATTTGAGCAGTGAAGAAAAGGCTTCGCTATCGTATTGCGTCACGGACGAGTAGACCGTGCCGACAGTACAGGCGTTCAGCGCGCCGGACAGGCCGCCGATGTGATCGGCATGTGGGTGGGTGGCGATCATGGCCTTGATGTAGCCCACGCCCAAGGTCCGCATCAGATAGGCGTAGACCAGGCTGCTGTCGCCCGCATCCCCGCCATCGATCATCATCGTTTCGCCGTCGCATTGAATGATCGCCGCATCCGCCTGTCCGACATCCAGAAAGTGGATCTCCAGACCGCTTTCCGCCTGCGCAGAATAACAGAAAAGCGACATCCAGCAGAATAGCGCGGCCAACACGCGCAACCATGCTTTTTTCATGACACTCCCTCTTTTCTTTATTGAACTATATGCAGTGCAGACCCTATCATACCATAAAATCGCGGATTAGTACAGGTACAGGGACTATTCATTCCACCCACCATACTACAATAAAGGTACAGCGACAGGGACGGGGATGGAATGCAGCTCAATCAGGCGGGCAGCAGGCGGCTTGCACAGTTGCTACAGGAAAAGCAGATGACTCAGTATCAGCTGTTCATGACCAGCGGTGTGCCGAAGTCGACCATAGGGAACGTGATCAACTGCTCCTACGATTCCGTGAAGCTGCGCATCATCCACGAGATGTGTCAGGGACTGGGGATCGACCTGCCGGAATTCTTCAACTCTCCGCTGTTTGCGGAAAGCAACCTTGATCCGTAACGGCTCCAGCGTGTTCAGCGCAGAAGCCGTTACGTTTCGTTTTGGAGATGGCCGCTTTCGTTGTGGAGATGGCCGCGTCAGATCCGAATGGAGTAATCCCCGGACACCCAGCCGACCCTTCCGCTGACAGCGACGGCGTTCCATCCGTTGGCAGCCGTGGCGACGTAGGGATACGTGCTGCCGGGCTGCACGGAGGTGATGCGGGCATAGCCTGTACCGTTGCCATAGCGGATGTTGACCTTGCCGCCCTGCGAGACGATGACGACCGTCGTGCCCACGGGCGCGGGCGTCTCAGGATCTTCCTCCTCGGGCGGCTCGTCCTTCCTGCCCTCATCATCGTCCGCCACAGCGTCCATCAGGGCGGCATGGGTCTTATCGCCGTACTTGCCGTCCTCCTCCAGCCCTTCGGCCTTTTGGAACGCCTTGACGGCAGATTCGGTCTCGCTGCCGTATTCCCCGTCTGCGCCGTGTCTGGGCAACGCATATCCCAGCTGCAGAAGAAGCTCCCGCATGTCGCGCACGTCCGTGCCTTCGCTGCCCTTCTTGAGCAGCCGGGAGCCGAGGGTATAGCTGGTCTCCGGCGTATCCGCAGAAGTGTTCCCACCCGTGGCAGCGCCTCCGCCGGAAGCAGTCCCATCGCCAGAAGAAACGCCCTCACCGTAGTCAATAAACGGCAGTCGGTACCAGTGGGTCCACTTGCGGGCGGAGACCTTGGTCTTCACACAGCCGTAGTTGAAGCCCCTCTCCTCAATGGCATACCCGCCGCCGATGTACACGCCCACATGCCCGTCCGAGCGCAGGGCGACGCCGGGCAGCTCCGGCAGGCTGTCCATCGTGCCCCACGCACAGCCCTTGCCCTTGGCATAGGTGAACATGCCGTTGGCAGACTTGTCCGGGCAGCCGTTCGCGCCGTACTTGCTGGAGAACGTCTTATCTGTGCCGATGGCCTCAGCCACGCCCTGTCCGCCGCTCGTCCAGCAGTACCCCTTGATCAGCCCCACGCAGTCCGCGCAGACCTTCTTCTTGGCGATGTCATCCTTGTAGCGCGAGGTGCGGCTGGAACCGTAATGGCCGGGGTACTGCCTGGCCTTCCGGGCGCGCAGGGACTCGGTGCATTTGTACACCACTGTCCCGTACCAGTAGGGCTGGCCGAGCATAGACTGACAGAAAGCCACGAAGTGTTCGTTGGTAAACGGGGTATGGATCCTTTCAGGCATAAGTTCTCCTCCTCAATATCTCTTGTCGGTGAAGCGGTCAAAAAAGAAGCGGCGGGTCGCCACTCAAGGTCCACCGCCGCTCTGGTCGCTTGTGTTTCAGTCCTTCTTAGGTGTCTCATACGTCATGGCCTGTCTGCTGTCCGTGATGCCCGCCGTGGTCGGGTCGGCGATGACGCCCACCATACCGAGGATGGTCAGCACGCCCTCCGCTACCTGCATCACCACGCTCTGCGTCACCACCGGGGCGATGCCCAGCAGCTGCAACAAATCGTAGATGAACACCACCACCAGAGAGATCAGGCCGGTCAGGAAAGTCTTGTTCTGAAAACGCACGCGCCAGTTGATCTGCATAACTCGTTCCTCCATTTCATCGTTTGGTCGTTCTGTTCAGTCGGTTTCCGTTGTGCTTGTCT
>CALVOD010000175.1 GCA_944350065.1 uncultured Clostridia bacterium | reverse complement strand
AGCCGTGCGCCGCTCCGTCGTAAGTAACGGACACCTCGACGGTGTTGTCGGTAAGCGTAGCGCGAAGTATCTCGAAAGTCGATTGCGCGCTATCCGCGGCGTAGTTGCCGCTCGCGGCTACGCTCACGGTAACGGTATATTTGCCCGCCCTGTTGGGGGCGGTATCGCTGTTCGCGTACTCCGTGCCGTCGTAAGCTGTTCCGCTGTAGGTTACGGTTTCCGCGCCGCTACCCGTATTGCCGGTAACGGAAGGAGCCGAAGCGGTGCCTCCGTAAGTCCAATTCCCAAGGCTTACGGCGAGATCTTTAAGCTCCGCCGCCGTTATATAAAATTCGCTCGTGGTATTTGTAAGCGTGTAATTCGTGTTGCTTTGCGAAGCGGTAGCGTTGTACTTACCTACGTTTACGGCGCTTCCTTCTTGAACGGTGACCTTGATCGTCACGCTTTCGCCCTCGATACCGGTATCTGCGGTCGGCGCGGGAGCTTTAGGCGTTCCGTCGTATTCGAACGAGGTTTCTCCCCAGTTTACCGCGATATCTTTGGGGGAAATAGTATATTTAGTCGAGGGCAAGTCGTCTACCAGAACGTACATTTTGTTATAATCTTCCGGAAGGCTCACGGTAACGGTATATTCTTTCGCGTCTTTGACCTCCCCTTCCGAGAAATTAACTATAAGATCTGCGCAACTGTTTTCGTCGATAGCGTTATCTACGGTAAATAAAGCTTGCAGCTCCGATACGGTAACGGCTTGTCCGTCATACGTTTTCTCTCCGCTCACGGCAGAAACGGTGATTTGTTTAGCCGTGATATTTATTTTCGTTTCGACTGCTGCCGCCGAATAATTTGTCTGATACACGGTAGTCACGCCGTCTTCGTCGAGATAGCTTTTGAGCAAAGTGGCAATGATAGTATATTCGCCGACGTATTGTACGGTAGCGGGCTCGTCGTTATAAGTAATTTCGAAATCGAGTAAAAGCGTTTCGCCGTAAATATCCGTAGGTCTTACGAATAATTCGGCGAGCTGACTATTCGTCCACACCCCCGAATAAAGATAATCAGTCGGCGCCGAAGTATTTACCGAGATAACGACGGGTTTAGGCGTAACGTATAATTTACCGCTGAAGGTGCTTGCGCCGCCCTCGAACATGTAGTTACCCGGTAAAGTAACGTTCACGTCGAAGCCTTCGTCCGTGACGTCGGTTCTGTTCTGCCCGTCAACGTACGAAACCGAAACTTCGTCCGCATTGAGTAAGCCCATATTTTCGTCGAAAACGAACGTAGCTTCCTTTTCGTTTCCGTCATATTCCGACGAGGTAGCAAAAGCCATGCTTCCCGACACGGTGCGCTTCGTTACCGTCATTGCGACGGTACCCGTAATATTGTAAGAAGCGCTTATATCCCTTCCGGAAGAATCTTTGATAACGAATGTATAGCCTACGTTTACGGTTTCACCCGCGTTCTGTGCGCACGGAGCATATCCGCTCACGGTGTACGAATCGATACGATCTTTATTCACAAGCGAATTTATCGTTGGCTTTCCGTTAGAAGTTGCCACTTCCTCCGCACTCTGTCCGTAAACTATAGTCCCGCCCGTAAGTGACACGGTAGCGGAACGAGGGAGAATTCTGAACGACTGATCCTTCTCTATATCGACATTATTATTCGGCTTAAAAACATTGTCGTTACCGTCGTAAAGATAGGTTAATCCGTTGTAACGCACGGTATTGTACGATGTTCCTACGCCTGTAAATTTATAAATATAAGTGCCCGCTACTTTATCGACTGTCTGAGCCGTATACGCAGACGGGAAAGTAGTTCCGTTGGATAATGTCAAAGACCTATACGCCGACACATTGGTCCCGTCATAAGTCTTTTCCGTTGAACTTTCTTCTATACTTACGGTTCCGCTTGTGTTGGCTTTGGTAAATGTGATTTGCTTATCATTATATGAAGATTCGTTATTGGGGTCATAACCTGTGTGACTGTTTCCCGATTTTGGCACGGAAACGTATGCCACGGCTCCGTCGCTCATTCTGTTATCATCGCTACACATAACCGCGTCGAGGATATAGCGGTCTTGTCCGGCTATCGATACGTAAGCGTTCAGATCGGAAGACGTAGGCGCATTGTAAGTGGTCTTAATTATGATATTGTCGGAATTGTTTTTATCGAAACCAGCGACGCAACCGCCCGTCAGTATAACGCCTCTTACAGTATTTTGATGACCGTCATACCAACAGAGTGCACCCGTGCTTGCGTAAGAATAAAGGTCTTTTACATTTATAGTGCCTTGATTATGTCCGTACAACGCACCGAATTGTTTACCTCCGAAATTTTTACTTATCAAATCTGTTTCGCCGAATTTAGCATTATAATCGTAAATTATGCCGTCGACATTTACCGTTGTACCAGATTGCGCCCAACCAAATATCATTCCCGAATAATTTTGTCTGGTACCCGCAGTGGTTTGATAATGTATCGCCGACATTTTTGGCTGCTCATTATTATTGGTGTCGTCCTTAAAATTCACACGAATATTGGTTAAATTAAGCGTGCCATTAGAAATGACAGTTCCTACAAACAGCCCCATTGCCACATAAGAAGTCGGGCTCCCCCCAGAAGCCCCATTCCTCACACAAACACTTACACCTGCCTCGCCTGTAGAGGCATTTATTACGGTCGTATTTTTTATTGTGTTCGTACCGGATTCAGATGAGGCAACTATTCCTCCAAAATAAGTATAATAAGTTTTGTTATTTTGACTTGAAGTGTCCGTGTAATAAGTGTTGTTATTCACCATGCCATTTCCTGCGTCATAAGCCGTAGGATCATAATTTAAATTAACTTTAACATTATCAATGGTTGCGCCGCTTATCATATAAGCGGCTATTATTCCGACCTTTCTGTTCTTTGCAGTAGAAACATTACCATAAGCAAAGGTCGTAACATTGATTACCACGTTTTTAATTGTCGCGCCATTTAATCCCCAAAACAAACCTGCGCCTTCATTGCCGTTATCGTTTTTACTGGCTTTAATTTCTATAGTATTACCGCAACCGTCTAAGGTTCCCTTAAAGACAGTAGAAGAATCAAACGAGTCTACCGTCATTTTCCCGGTAAGATGATAAGTCCCGCCGGGATTGCTCCTTATAGTTGAAATATCCGTCGTTCCGGTACCGCTCGGCTCATAATTGCTCGCTACCTCGCCGTCCTGAAGCACGTCTGTAGTGGCGGCGCCCGTCGCGGCTTCCGCGGTAACTTCCGAAGAAAATGCGGGCATTTCGATTATTCCGCACGAAAATGCCGCTATCAATGCCACGGCAAAAATAAGCGAAAAGCATACGAAACAAACTGTCGCTTTGGAAAATTTAGAGGCGCTCATAATAAACCCTCCCAGAATTAAATATATATATGTACTAAAGTATATATACAAATTAACTTTAAGTTATTTTATTAAGAAAGTCAAGACGAATTTTTTATTTATTGAAAGATTTTACAATTATTTTCGCAAAAGGAGATAGAGTTGCGCTCACCTACCGGATGAGCGCAATCTCAAACACCCTGCGGGAGTATCTTTTCGTCTGCTTCCTTGCGAGCGTCGCTCGACACGAAACCGTAGTTCTTCGCT
>CALVOD010000174.1 GCA_944350065.1 uncultured Clostridia bacterium | reverse complement strand
ACACCGACCGCGAAGGCTTCCTGCACGATTACAATATCCCCCAATACCTTGCCACTCTCTCTATAAAACCCTGACTTTCCGAGTTTCCTAAACCCTTGTAAACCGAAGCTAAAGCCGAAAAGGTCAAATACTTAAGGAAATATCGGAATTTTTAAGTTTTTTTGAGAACGAGCTCTTGTCGGGGCTTGTCAAGAACGGATAAATGTATTATAATTGTGTCCGCGCGTGCGTAAGGGCGCGGCAGACGGGGGATTTTTCGGGACTTATCGGTAGAATTCATTCGTTGATTCAAGACAACATGTTAAATTTCTAAAGCCAGCCGCGGACGCGCGGCGTGCGGCGCCGAGGCGCCGTGAGAGCGTAGCGGTTATTAAGTTTTTTTCGCCTTTATAGGGAACGGGAGGTATTTCGTGATAGAACTCAGCAACGTAAATAAGACCTTCAAGGTCGCCAAACGCAACGCCGGTTTCACCGAGGCGGTGAAGGCTTTATTCATGAAAAAATACGAGTATATCCATGCGCTGAACGACGTTACTTTCACGATAAGGGACGGCGAAACGGTGGGATATATCGGACCCAACGGCGCCGGTAAGAGCAGTACGATCAAGATAATGAGCGGCATAATGGCTCCCGACAGCGGCGAGTGCGTGATAGACGGAAGGGTGCCATGGAAGGACAGGAAGGCGCACGTCAAGGAGATAGGAGTGGTATTCGGACAGCGTTCGCAGCTTTGGTGGGACGTGCCGGTTATCGACAGTTTCGAGCTCCTGAAAGACGTTTACAGGATACCGTTCGACGAATACAAGAAAAATTTGAACCGCTTAACGGAGCTGTTGGGGATAGGGGAAATAATGAAAATGCCTACGCGTCAGCTTTCGCTCGGGCAGAGGATGCGTTGCGAGATAGCGGCTTCGTTGCTGCACGGTCCCAAGATACTTTTTTTGGACGAGCCCACGATAGGGCTCGACGCGGTGTCGAAGATCGCGGTGAGGGATTTCGTGAAGGCGTTGAACAAGGAAAACCGCACTACCGTTATTCTCACCACTCACGATATGCAGGACATAGAGGCGTTGACGGACAGGATATTGCTGATAGGTAACGGCAGAATTCTTATGGACGGCACGTTGGACGAGCTTAAAAGCAGAAACACGTCGAAGAAAACTCTCGTCATAACCTATGCGGGGGAGAAACTTCCGAGCGTCGAGCGCGTAGCGGTTGTCAAAGATATCGGCGGGCACGCGGAGCTTGTGATAGACACGGGAGAGATTTCGGTTGCGGAGGCAATAGCGGCGATATCCGCCGCGGCGGAGATCAAGGATATTACCGTGCAGGGCACCACCGTAGACGAAATGGTAGTTTCGCTGTATAAGGAATTCAAAATATGAGACAGTATTTATCGTTTTTCCGAATAAGGTTTACGGGCGGCTTGCAGTACCGCGCGGCGGCATGGGCGGGCGTAGCCACCCAATTCGCCTGGGGATTTATGACGATATTGCTGTACGAAGCGTTCTACAGAAGCAGTCCCGACGGTTTCCCGATGGAGTTCAACGCGCTCGTAAGCTATATTTGGTTGCAACAAGCGTTGCTCGCGATGTTTATGCCCTGGTTTTTCGACCCCGAAACTTTCGACAGCATCGTTTCCGGCAACGTCGCGTACGAATTGTGCCGCCCCTGTGATCTGTACGGAATGTGGTTCGTGAAAAATGCGGCTGCAAGACTTGCCAATACCGTTTTGAGGTGTTTCCCGATAATAGCGGTCGCAATATTCCTGCCCGCGCCGTTCAATATCGGCGCGCCCGCGAACGCGCTGTGTGCGGTGCTTTTCCCGATTTCGGTCCTTCTCGGCTTCGCGGTGATGGTGGCGATATCGATGCTCGTGTATATTTCGGCGTTCTATACGCTTTCCGCGGGCGGTATCAAGGTTTTGGCTGTTTCGGTGATAGAATTCCTTTCCGGCGCGGTGATACCGATACCTTTTTTCCCCGACGCGGTGCAAACGGTGCTGAATTTACTTCCGTTCGCGTCGATGCAGAGCGCGCCGTTTCTTATTTACGTGGGCTACGTGACGGGGAAAGAAGCTGCGTTGACGATAGCCGTGCAAGCGTTCTGGCTCATAGTAACTCTGATAGGAGGCAGAGCGTGGCTCAAGCGCGCCCTCAAGCGCGTAGTGGTGCAGGGAGGCTGATATGAAATTGTATTTCAAATATGCGGCAATACTCGTTAAATCGCAAATGCAATACAAAGCGTCCTTTTTTATGACGGTTGCGGGGCAGTTTATAACCTCGTTTTCGTCGTTTTTCGCAGTCTATTTTCTTTTTGACCGCTTCAACGAAGTGGACGGCTACACTTTTTCGGAAGTGCTGATATGTTTTGCGGCGGTGCTGATGGCGTTTTCGATGGCAGAATGTTTTCTCAGGGGGTTCGACACGTTTCCGCAACTGATAAAAAGCGGTTCGTTGGACAGAATGTTGTTGCGCCCGCGAAGCGTAATATTTCAGGTGCTGACTTCAACGATGGAATTTTCGCGGATAGGAAGGTTTATGCAGGCGGCGGTGACTTTAGGCTACGCAATCCCTACATGCGGAGTGGACTGGACATACGACAAGGTGCTGACGCTGATAGCGATGATAATAGGCGGTATCGCGGTGTATGCGGGGCTGTTTATCCTGTATGCGGCGATAAGTTTTTTCACGATAGAAGGTCTGGAATTTATGAATATATTCACGGACGGAACGCGCGAATTCGGACAATATCCGATGTCGATATACGGGAAGGGGATATTGAAATTTTTCACCTATGTGATACCGATAGCGTTATTCCAGTATTATCCGTTCTTATACCTTGTAGGACGTAGCGTAGAATGGTGGTACGGGCTATTGCCGCTTATCGGGCTAATATTCATAGTGCCGTGTTATGGTTTTTTCGTTTTCGGCTTAAGCCGCTACAAGTCTACGGGATCGTGAAGAATGGACTTGCGGGAAG
>CALVOD010000173.1 GCA_944350065.1 uncultured Clostridia bacterium | reverse complement strand
GACGAGATGGAGCTTGACGGCTCTTACGATATGACTAAATATGCGGTCGGCGACACCCTCGAGGCTATCATAATCCCCAAGGGCGACAATAAGTCGAAGACCATCAATCTTTCCAAGAAGAAATACGACGAGATACTCGTAGCCGACGAAGCGGTCAAATCCATTCTGGCGGGCGAGGAATTCTCTCTTACCGTTTCTTCCGTGACCAAGGGCGGATTGCTCGGAAAGCTCGGTTCCTATACCATATTCGTTCCCGCGAGCCAGATCCGTATCGGTTACGTCAAGAATCTCGACGAGTACGTAGGCAAGAAGCTCCGTCTGCGCATACTTCCTCCGAAAGAAACCGAGGTTGCCGAGGGCGAAGAAGCCGCTCCCGCAAGACGTCCCAATCCGAAGCGCATCGTAGCGAGCCAGCGCATCATTCTCGAGGAGGAGAGAGCCGCGAGAGAAGACGCATTCTGGGAAGCCATGCAGGTAAACAACATCATCAAGGGCAAAGTCAAACGCTTCGCGATGAAAGACGGCAAATATTTCGGCGTATTCGTATCCATTATGAATAAGGATTGCCTTCTCCACATCAGCGACCTCAGCTGGTCGAAAGTAGACGATCCCGCCACCGTGCTCGAGATAAACAAGTCCTACGAATTCGTAGTGCTCAAAGCCGACAGAGAGAACGACAAGGTTTCGCTCGGTTATAAACAGCTGCAGAAACAGCCTTACGAGCTCGCCGCCGAGAAATATCACGTAGGCGACGTGGTGAAAGGCAAAGTCGAAAGGATCAAGGATTTCGGCGCGTTCATTTCTATCGAGCCCGGTATCGACGGTCTTGTACACGTAAGCGAGATTTGCCATAAATGGATCTCTCACGCGAGCGAAGTTCTCAAAGTGGGCGACGAAGTGGAAGCGAAGATCATCAGCTTCGAGAAGAACAAGATCACGCTCAGCATCAAGGCGCTTCAGGACGCTCCCGTGGCGGAAGCCGCTTCCGACGAGGAAGGCGAGGAGAAACCCAGCCGTACCGCTCGCTTCAACAAGCGCGCGGCGGGCGCGGACGATTCCTTCAAAGAGAAGAAGGAGAGAAGGTCCCGTCAAGCTAACGCGGACGACGACGAACCGCACGAATACGTTACTTCCACTTCGGTGGGCGCGACTATGGCGGATCTCTTCAAGAGCATAGACCTCAAGAAGTTCGACGAGAGCGCAGACGAAGGAAGCGACAAATAGAAAAAACATTAAGGCTGTCCTTTGCGACAGCCTTTTTCGATTTCGAATCGTAATTTAACGGCACGCGCCGCACTACGTTCAGGAAGTACGTTGCGTGCCTGTTTTATTAAGGCGACAAGCCGTAACGAATGACGTACGGAGGAAATATTCAATATGGATTACAACGTTTACAATAACCCGCTGGTGACAAGATATGCGACGAAGGAAATGTCCGCGCTTTTCTCGGAGCAACACAGGATAGGGCTTTTCCGCAGATTGTGGCTCGCGCTCGCCAAAGGCGAGCAGGCGTGCGGACTCAATATAACCGACGCACAGATATCTGAACTCGCGGCGCACCTCGACGACATCGATTTTGCCGTCGAAGCGGAGCGCGAAAAGCTAGTCCGTCACGACGTAATGGCGCACATTTACACTTACGGGCTCGTATGCCCCGACGCGGCTCCCATAATTCATCTCGGAGCGACAAGCTGTTACGTTACCGACAACGCCGATATTATCATATACAGAAAAGCGCTCGAGCTCGTACGCGCGAAAATTGTTGCGGTCATCGCAAAGCTCGCCAAATTCGCTAAAAAATATCGTGCTACGCCTACTTTGGGATTTACTCACCTTCAAGCGGCGCAGCTCGTTACCGTCGGTAAGCGCGCCACGCTCTGGATGCAGGATCTTCTCCTCGATTACGAGAACGTAACTCACACCCTCGACACTATGGTCATGCGCGGAGTAAAAGGAACCACCGGCACGCAGGCGAGCTTCCTTTCGCTTTTCGACGGCGACCACGACAAAGTCAAGGCGCTCGACAAATTCGTATGTAACGAATTCGGTTTCAAATCCTCTATACCCGTTTCGGGACAGACTTACACACGTAAAATAGACTATAACATTCTCGTCAATCTCTCTATGCTTGCGCAAAGCGCATATAAATTCGCGCAGGACGTACGGCTTTTGCAAAGCCGCAAGGAAATGGAAGAACCTTTCAGCGAGAAGCAGATCGGCTCGTCAGCTATGGCGTATAAGCGCAATCCCATGCGCTCGGAACGTATCTGCGCGCTTTCGCGTTATCTCGTTTCGCTTCCTGCCAACGCCGCAATGACAGCCTGCGTACAGGGCTTCGAGCGCACGCTCGACGACAGCGCCAACAGAAGAATAGTGATGGGCGAAGCCTTCCTCGCAGCCGACGCGGTTTTGGAACTTCTCCTTAACGTCACCGACGGGCTCGTGGTATACGAGAAGGTCATTAACGCTCATATACGCGAAGAAATACCCTTTATGGCAACGGAAAGCATACTTATGGAATGCGTGCGGGCGGGCGGCAACAGGCAGGAGCTCCACGAGAAGATACGCACTCATTCGATGCTTGCAGAAAAGAATTTCCGTATGACGGGCAAGCCCAACGACCTTATAGAACGTCTTAAAAATGATCCCGCCTTTGCTGCGGTCAAGGATTTCGACGCGCTCACCGATCCCAAGCTGTTCATAGGCAGGGCTCCCGAGCAGGTAGACGAATTCCTTAAAAAAGAAGTAAATCCCGTCCTCAGAAAATTCAAAGGACAGACCGAAAATTTCAAAGGCGAGATCAAAGTGTGACAGCCTTATCGTTTAACCTAGAAATAAGCCCGCCGTTCCCGGCGGGCTTTATATATATCAAAGAGTTTGGACTATTAGGATAAAATCTGCGGATCAATACGGAATTACCCCGG
>CALVOD010000172.1 GCA_944350065.1 uncultured Clostridia bacterium | reverse complement strand
GAAATGATAACCAATAAATTCTATTTTGCTTAGAAAAATCCTCTGAATTGAAGTCCAAATATCTTCAAAACAGAGGATTTTTTTTATTAGAAAGTTATCCTTTTACATCTAAGAAATTTGATGGAGATGTCATCCACGTCATCGGTATATTGATCTTACCTGATGAGATCGTTCTTTAGTTCAATGAAACAGTAGATAATTGGATCGTCTTCACCTTTGTTCTGATGCAAACGATATTTCTTGTTGAATAACATCTTCACCGCTCCTTTATGGTTTCATGATAGCTAGCTGACCAAAGAGCGAGAAATTAATATTGTCAATCTATATTTTACCAAAAATGCTGATTTTAATTTCACCAGATTTGCTAGTCTTTCTCTTCTAGCTGGGAGAGTATATCCTTGACTCTGTAAGAGGGGCCAACAATATTGATGATGTGACTATGATGCAGTAAACGATCTAGTATTGCATTTGTTATCACTGGATCATTGAATATTTCTGCCCATTTGGATAGTGCTTTATTGGTAGTGATGATTGTTGATCTTTTTTCGTATCTTCTGGATATGAGCTGAAAGAAAAGATTGGCTGCTTTTTCATCTAGATTAAGGTATCCGATTTCATCAATGATCAGCACCCTATATCTCGTATACAGTTTCAGTCTCTTTTCCAGTCGGTTCTCTTCTGCTGCAGCCATCAGATCAGAAATCAGGTTCTGGCATGATATGAAATGTACACTGTACCTTTTGAGTGCCGCTTCAATCCCAATTGAGGTTGCCAAATGAGTCTTTCCAGTCCCAGGTGATCCTACAAACAGAATGTTTTCTTTGTTTTCGATGAATCTCAAGGTAGCCAGATCGTCAATTTCTTCCCTGTCCAGAGAAGGCTGAAATGAAAAATCATAGTCATTGATTCTTTTTAGAAACGGAAAGCCGGCAGTCTTGACGCTGTTGTTCATGAGCCTTTCATTGCGCATTGTTCTTTCTTTTTCAGTCAGTTCATAAAGCGCATCGATGAAGCTTTTTTCTTTGCTGGCAACCATATCGGTATAGACTGACAGATTGCTTTTTATTGACAGCAGCTTGAGTTCTTCCAGGTTGTTGATAAGTTTGTTATAGTTTGTCATGGGTCATATTTTCTCCTTTTCCCAGTATGCTCAGTCTTTTCAGATTTTCATCGGACATTTTTCTGATATCCGCATCACTGATTCCACGAATATTGTCAGACAGTGCTCTTAAGTAATGATCGGTATCGTAATTGACCTTATTATGTGTTATATTATGTTTGGCGATGAGTTTAGAATTACAGTAGATATACAGTTCTTCAGAAACAGGATATATATCTACGGTTCTATTGATATATTCAGAGCCAACAGAATATTTATTTCCACGATAGCTGATCAGCAGAGTATCAGGTACTGTCTGTTTTATATGTTCGGTCAGATATGGATCAAGGAGTACCTTGCTGGCAAGTGGCCTTAAATATTCTTTTTCTTTTTCAAACAGTACCGATGGCGGCATGTTTGTTCCTGTATTGATCTGTCTGTTGGCATCAGCCGTTACTGTATCTTCGATCAGTTCAATAAGATCATTTTCAGTTTTCAGCTTGCCGTTGTACGGAAATATCCAGCGGATAAACTTGTTGGAATTTTCCACCTTTCCCTTCGTCTGTGGTGTCTTTGCCTTACACAGCTTTAAAGTGGCACCTATGTCTTTAAAAAGTGCAGAGACTTTTGGATTGATTTTTTTGTTGGCATCTCTGCAGGAAACGATGGCAGACATGTTGTCCGTCAGATATTCATCGCAGATTCCACCGATCTTGTTGACGGCCTTGATAAAGCAGTGAAGAAAGTCATCCGTTCCCTTGTGTGATGAATAAATAAATACATGCTCTCTTGAATAGCCCAAAGTCAGGGAAAAGACATTAAAATGAATGACCTGACCGTTTTCAAGCGTAAACTGCAGATCTTCTTTCCAGTCAAACTGTGCCTGTTTGCCGGGAGGTGTTTCATAAAGGACATGAGGCCTGTTGGTTTTTCTGATTCGTCCTCTTTTGTGGTAGAAATAGTTTCTCAGTGAGTTGTAATCACCAGGCAGTTTGTCCTCGCCATACTGATGGGAGAGGAACAGCCAAAGAGCCTTGTAAGAGACATGTCCTGATCTTAAAAGCTGATCACACTCTTGTGAATACCGGTCCCATTTGGATATTCCTTTTCTATTTTTTCTTTTAGGAATGCCATCATTGTCATAGTATTTTTTTATGGTGTGTCGATCAATTCCGTATTCTCTTTGAAGTGCAGAATAGTTGGGCTTGATACCGTAATCTTTCATAATTCGTAATTCTCCTAACAGATTTCTGTTCATAATATTACCCTTTATATACCTTTCAAAAAAAGTATATAAAAAGTAACCCTAAGCTGATATAAATTTACCAATATTGGTGAATTTATTTTCAGCATTTTTGGTTACTTTAAGATTAGCTGTATTAGAAATTACAATTATTATGTCACCAAAACGATGGGATGGTTCATCTTCTTTTATATGTCAAAACAATTCCTGTAATGGTGCCAATAAGCATGAGTGGAGCAATTCTAACGAATAGCCAACTAATACCGTGAAGGATCGTACCGGCTACCGCTAATTCTGGATCGTTATCATCCCAAGTCATAAATTCGTTGCTAGTTAGAGCTATTACAATAAAAACCAATA
>CALVOD010000171.1 GCA_944350065.1 uncultured Clostridia bacterium | reverse complement strand
GGACGGCGCCCGCAAAAGCGGACGCCGTTTTTTACGGTTCTCTCACGCGCTGCGCGCGCGAATATTATATAGGTATTCGATGTTCGAAAATATCAAAAGAGATATACCGCTCCGGTCATAAAAAGTACGGGACCGATAAGCGTCAGAATGTGGAAAAGAGTGTGCGCGTACTTCAATTTATTGAGGCAATAGGGGAGCAAACCGAGTACGCACGAAGCGAGCGCCGCGGCATATATCCAAGTGGTTTCGGCGGGTATAAGATCCGCGTTTACGCAAAACGCGGACAACCCGAGCGCCCCGATAAGAATATTGAATATCACGCCGAGCTTTTTGAATTTCATCAGATTTACGAAGCACAGCGCTGCGTCGAGGGCGCACAGCGCAAGACAGAGGGCAAAGCTTACGTAATTCCAGTAGTGAGTGCTTAACAGAAGCATATACGGCACGCTGCACGCGGTCACGAGAAGACCGATGTTGGCGTGATCGAATTTGCGCGCCACGCGTTTGCGTTCTTTATCGGTAAGCGCGTGATATACGCAGGAAGTAGTATATACGAGCATCGCCGCAAGACACATGAATAACGCCGTCGCTATCTGCTCGAAAGTAGTCGCCGCCACGAGAAAATATATCATAAAAGCAAACGCTACGGGCGCGCCCACACCGTGAGTCACGGCGTTGGCTATCTCCTCGCGAGGAGTATAATACTGAAGCTCCATGGCTTCGTATTCGGCGCGTAAGTCGGCGGTGCTCATATTTACGTTTCCTCCTTATGACTTCGTATAGATTATATAATATATCACGGTTAAACGCCACCGTTTGAGTCGCATAATATTTATAAGTTTATAAGCCGCTGCGCGCAGAGTATAAAACCGTTTTAAGGGGGAGGCGATTCTCTTACGGCTTGCGCCGCGCGAAGGCTTTAACGAAGGCGCATACGCAAATAAAAGCGAACATATATCAGTATGCGCTAAAAGGAAACGGCAACGCTTTTCAATATGCATTATCGGGAATATAAACGGGAAACGTATTTTCAATTAGGTCAATCAGGAGCGGCGCGGGAAATAATATTCTTTACGATTCTTCAAGTACACCGTATCCGAATACGCGTGAGCGCAGGATATATTTTCTTAAGAATTTTTTATCGGAAACGATTGACAAAAACCGAGCGCGGTGGTTTAATAGTAATAGTTATTGATAGCGTTAAGGTCGATATGCGTAATACCGTTCAGAGAGATTTAGTATATAAAGTGGTGTGTGACTCGTCGGACCATCCCGCGGCGGAGACGGTCTATATGAGAGCGCGCGCCGTTATGCCGAATATCTCTCTCGGCACCGTTTACCGCAATCTTAAATTGCTCGTAGCCCTCGGCAAGGTGCGCGAGATACCGCTCGCTTCCGGAGGAAGCAGATTCGACAAGACGGTCATCGCTCACGCGCATTTCCGTTGCAGGGTATGCGGAGAGGTGACCGACGCGGAAGTAAGCGCGATCGACGCGCTCGCCGCGGAATTGAAATCGTGCTCCGGCTTCGAAGCGGAGAGCACCGAGGTAATGTTTACCGGGATATGCGCCAAGTGTCGCGCGAAGGAGAAAAAAGCCGTATGAACGTCATGAATTACATCACTTACGGACTGTACGTTTTATCCGTCAGAGAGGGCGACAAAGACAGCGGTTGCATGATCAACACGCTGCTGCAACAGACCTCTCAACCGGAGCAGGTGAGCGTTACCGTCAACAAAGCCAATTACACTGCCGAGATACTCTTACGCACCCGCAAGGCAAGCGTAGCGATGCTGTCTACGGCTACTGCGTTCGACTTTATCAAAGGCTTCGGAATGCGCTCCGGAAGGGACTCGGACAAGTTCGACGGAGTGGAAGCCAAGCGCGCGGAAAACGGTATTTTGGTACCCACGGCAAGCATAGTCGGTTACCTGAATATCGAAGTTAAGGAAACGCTCGACCTCGGCACGCACATACAGTTTCTGTGTTACGTGACGGGTTCGGAAGTATTCGGCGGAGAGCCGCTCACATACGCTTACTATCACGCCAACGTCAAGCCTCGTCCCGCGGCGCAAGCGGGTTCGGACGATTACGTTTGTACTATATGCGGGTACGTCCGTAAGGGTAAACCGGAAGCGGACTACGTCTGCCCGATATGCAAGCACGGCGCGGAAGTATTCGTAAAAGCGGGCGCTCCACGTGCGGAAGCCGCGGTTAAGAACGCGGTCGTCAAAGAAATAAAACTTCTTAAAGGAGAAACAAAAAATATGGCAAAATTCGTATGTACAGTATGCGGTTACGTTCACGAGGGCGACAGCGCGCCCGAGTTCTGCCCGATCTGCAAAGCTCCGGCAGAGAAATTCGTTAAGCAGGAAGGCGAGATGACCTGGGCTTCCGAGCACGTGGTCGGCGTCGCCAAAGGCGTAAGCGAAGATATCATCATGGATCTCAGAGCCAATTTCGAAGGCGAGTGCAGCGAAGTGGGTATGTATCTTGCTATGGCGAGAGTGGCTCACCGCGAAGGCTATCCCGA
>CALVOD010000170.1 GCA_944350065.1 uncultured Clostridia bacterium | reverse complement strand
AAGCGCGTGTAAATTTCCGCGCGATACTTCTTTTACCTCATAAAAAAGTGTGTGCGAGTAACTTCGTTAGCCTTTCCGCTTATCTTGTCACGGGCACACACTTTATTATAATTTATTTTTGCGCGGGAATTTAACGTGCGCCGCCTCCGCCCCCTCCGAAGCCGCCGCCTCCGCCGCCGAAGCCGCCTCCGCCGAAACCTCTGCCGCCGCCGAAGCCGCCCCTTCCGCCGAATACGCCTTTTACGCCCCGGGTGACTATATTGGCGGTATGCGATACGGTATTCATGGTGTCTCCTATCCTCTTGCCGAGATCGAATCCTATTCCTCTCGAACTCAGCATTACATAGGTGAACAGATAACTCCTGCCGAATATATAGCCCGCCGCATACCCGGGTATTCCAGCGCTTTCCGCAGGCGCGTTAAGTTCGGGATAGGTAGCCTTAAGCTCTTTGACAACCTTTTCGGATATGCCCATCATGGTGGCGTAGACCATATATTCTTCCCATAAGGCAAGTTGCGGTATCTCGTATTCCTTCAGGTTACTGAATTCGAGCATATACCTTTCGAGGGCTTTCGATTCGGCGTGCTTGCGCTCCCCTTCTTTCGTAAGTTTCCCGACCGCGGGCGTGAAATATACGAACGATACGCCCGCTATAAACGCCCCTATCGCAGAGAACAACAGCTGCGCGCTCGCGAAATACATTCCTACCCCCGCCATTATGAGGATATACCCGAGCGACTGCATTATGCCCCTGCGCCCCGACGGCGCGGAATACTTCCTGTCGCGCGCCTGCGCGCCCGCCGCTCTGTCGAAAATCTGAAGATATTTGCGCACCACGCCTTTGAAGTCGGAAGCGAATTTGCGCATTTCTTCCATGGTGAACGATCCGCCGTAATTTTCCGCTATACGACGTATAAGCGCATATACCGCCTGCTCGTGCTCTTTAAGGTCTTTCATTTTGGCTTCAACCACTTGCTCGGGGAATATGCGGTATTCCGCGTCGTCGCCGTTTGTCGTCGGCTCTATCTTTATATACTCGCGACGCGCGAGATCCATAATCGTTGCGGAAATGAGTTTACCGACGTTGTCCTTGCCGTTGCCGCCGCCCTCGTAGTAGTAAAAGAAATACCCCATCTCGGCGGCACTTCCCTCCGCGTCTATTTCGCGTACGTAAGGCGGATATTTGCTTTTATCGTATTTCCCGAAGAAAAACTGCGCGTATATCGCGTATCCGAGGGCGATTATTATTCCGAGCGCGCTGACGACGATGCCTACGATATATACGGTTTCGGCTTCCTTCACCTCGGCGTTCCATTCGTCGAACCATTCCTGTTCTTCCTTAATAATACTCTCCCGCACCGCTTTGTCGCTTTGCTTGACGACTTCTTCGCCGTCGAAAAGCGCTTTATCCGTTAAAATACGCGTTTCGATATAATTGCCCGCCGCCACGTCGTCCGCGTTATATTCAAAAGAATTCGCACTCCTCTGCACGAAGGAATTCGCCACCTCGCAATGCAGCCACACGAGGTCGTTTTCGCCTATCGCCGCCCCGTCGGGAAGCGTTATCGTGCAACTGAAGTTTTCTATGGGAAGAGTGAATTTTTCGGAATAAATTTTCCAGTACAAAACTGCCGTATCTTCGTAAAGCGCCACCGCGTCGGTTATCGTATAACCGAACGTAATACTCTTGGTGCCGCGAGTAATTTTCGGGAAATAACACCCTATCTCCCGCTTACTGCCCACGCCGTACATATAATATTCGTATTCGGCGTAAGGATTGGCGCCCGATGCGGACGGATTGTCGGGATCTTCGATATAGGCGTATTCTTTGCCGGTGTCGTTGTCGTATACCGTAAGATCGGTAATTCGTGAGGTTATCGTCGGGAAAGAGCCGTCGTAAAGATCTATTTCCTTATAGAAATTCCTTATTCCGTTGTCGGAGTTTATCGTCGCGTCCCACCGCTCGGAAACGGTAAGACTGCCGTCGGCGTTCATACGGGCGGTAATATCGACGTTTTTGAGAACCACTTCCGCGTCGGACGACTTTCCGAACAGCGCCGAACAACCGTACAAAATAAGAAATAAAAGTACGATTAACAGCGCGAATATTACTATTCTCGTGACTTTGGTCTTCATAAGACTATATCGAAGCGACTATCAGAATTTGACTTGCGGGACCGCTTTCTCCGCTTCTTCGATCTCGAAATACGGCACCCCTTTGAATTTGAATGCTTTAGCCACTAAATTCGAAGGGAAAAGCTGTAATTTCTGATTATAATTCATCGCTGTGTCGTTATAAAATTGACGGCTTATCGCTATTTTACTCTCGAGATCGCGCAAATCGTTCTGAAGGGACATGAAGTTGGCGTTCGCTTTGAGCTCGGGATAACGCTCCGCCACTACAAGCAGTCTGGACAACGCGCCGGTAAGCTCGTTGTTCGCGGCGATTACGTCCTCGGGCGTTTTCGCGCTTCCCACCGAAGCGCGCGCACGGGTAACTTCGCCCAGAGTTTCTTTCTCGTGCGCAGCG
>CALVOD010000169.1 GCA_944350065.1 uncultured Clostridia bacterium | reverse complement strand
ACCGAAACGAGTTTGTAGACGAGGTCGTTTTCGATTATCTGCACCGGTATGCGTACGGAATACAGCCCCGTCGAACCCTCTCCGATCACCTTAAGCCCGTCTATTTTCGTATAATCGGCGTACATAGACGCGCCTACCGGAGAAGCCGCTCTCGTAAACGACAGCCGCGTGAAAGACAGCGAATTTTTGGTCACGGGCTCCTCTCCGCTCGATTTGACCGATACGGGATCCTGATAGGCGCCCTCTCCGAATGTAGCCGCCGTTATCTTCTCTTTCGTCCCCGCCACGGGATCCACCACCGTGAATTCGGAGCTGTAAGCGCTCTCTATCGTATAACAACGCACTACGGTATACAGCAATTCGTTGTCGATGAAGCCCGATTTGACGCGGATCTTTTTCTCCTCGCCGTCGTTTATCCTGTAACGGTAGTTCTTACCGTCGTAAGTTGCGGTCACGGTATAGTTTTCGCCGTCCTTCGACACTTTGCGGTAGCTCGCAACGGGAGTGAAGCCGTTAAGAACGCTCTCGGACTCCAGCCACACGTTGCCGTCTCTGTCGCTCGCTTTCATCGTCACCCGCGTTCCGCGCGCCGACGACGAAGTTATATTGACTTTCGCGCCCGTTGCGTTGAGAGTCTGCTCGCCCGTAGCGAGACGTTCGGTAACTATTATCAAAGCTCCCACGGGAAGATTGTCGGAATCGTAAATCCCGTACTCGCAGATCTCCTTGTTCGCCCAGACCGTTCCGGGTACGTCGACGTTACCGCCGCAGCTTACGGCAAACAGCGCCGCGCTTACAGCCAATACCGCCACTACCAATACTACCAATACCTTACGCATATAACGAACTCCGTTGTGTAATCGGGATAATTATATCCCATATAAACGGTTTCCGTCAATCGTTATGGCGTCTAAACGATTAAATTCCCCTCGTTTCCGTCCTTGATGACGCGCATGACTTTGATTTGTTCGAGAGTATACGCGTCGTAATAGACGTAATAAGAGTTGTCGCCGATACTGCCCGCGAACTCGTACGCCGTAAGCTCCGTATTCCAGTCCGTGGGTATGACCGTAAGCCTTACCGACGACGTTTCGAAGCCCTCCGCAAGCGCCGCGCCGTCGGGATCTTTGACCTCTCCTATCGGCTCTCTCGCGGTGTGATTGTAAAGGTAATTCGCGGCGGATATCCCCAGTATCTCCCCGTCGTCAAGCGCCACTTTGACCTTGATGAGATCGGGATAATATATTACTTCGTTCTCCGAATAAGCGCAGTTTATATATGCCGTATTGTCTTTTACGGATACCCAAACGGCTTTCATTCCTTCGTAGCCCGCAAGTTTGAGCGCATTGACGGCGGTCTCGGCGGCGGCTTCTTCGTCCATAGTCGCGGCGCCCGTTTCGCGATAACGCGAATACTCCGCCACCATCCCTCCCGCTACCGTTATCTGCACGTTCGCGCCGTTTGCGAGGGAGAAAGAATATGCGCGAAGCGAGCCCTCCACCGTGCCGAGATACTCGGCTTCCGTTCCGTATACAAGCTTGATGCCCGCCTGCGCGGCTTCTTTGGATATCTCGGGTTTACCCGCAAGGAATTTCGCCTCTCTGTCGCGCAGTCCGTCCGAAAACGGTCCGTCGTAGATCATTTCGGGATATTCGACGTTGCCTTCGGTAAAGAGGTCGTACACTCCCGCAAGCGCCGTCACTTCGGAGCCGAGCGCCGCGTACAGACTGCCGCCTTCTGCGACTTTTTCTCCCGCGCTCAGGAAGGCTTCCTCAAGTTTAGAAGCTATTTCTTTGAGCTCGTCGAGCTTTTCCTTTTCTTCGGAAGTGATAGCTTCCGCGGGCAGCTTGGAAGCGAGATAATACGCGTAGTCACCGAGCTGATTGACGAACTTCATCGCCGCTTCTATTTCGTCGTTTTTGCCCGCGAGCATGGCAAGACTCGCCGCCATCACTTCGGAATCGGTATAAACTCCGTTCAGAAGCTCTTTGCGAACGGTATCCGAGCTCGCCGCGTCGAGCTTGGCGAGCTTGTTGCCGACGTCTCCGAGATTGTCCACGCAGGAATAATACGCCGCGTCGTACAGCGCGCCTATCTCGCGCGAATATTTCTGTTCGCGGTAGACGAATATCCCGAGCGTCACCGCGAGCGCCGCCACGAGCAGCACGGCAACGCATATCGTTATCGTTTTATATACTTTCGCACTCATTACGCACCTCCTCTACGCGCAGAATACGTGTTGCCCTATCGTAAGATGAATGGGTTTCTGCTTGATCCAGCTGTTCGTCGCCGTTGCGGGGTTGTAATAATAAAGGCAACCGTAAGTGGGATCCCAGCCGTTCATCGCGTCGCTCGCGGCGTTAATTGCGGTCTGGTTGGGCGTAAGGTTTATCTGCCCGTCGTTCACCACCGAAAACGCCCACGGCTGATAGATAACTCCCGATATCGTATTGGGGAAGCTGGAGCTTCTGACGCGGTTCAATACGACCGCCGCCACGGCTACCTGCCCGACGTAAGGCTCGCCGCGCGCTTCCGCGTACACGAGCCG
>CALVOD010000168.1 GCA_944350065.1 uncultured Clostridia bacterium | reverse complement strand
CGGTGATCAAGGAAGTCGCCGTGAAATTCACGCTCGGCGGCAAGGAATGTCATATCGGCGGCATAGCGAAAGGTTCGGGAATGATACATCCGAACATGGCGACTATGCTCGTTTTCGTCACCACCGACGCGGCGATAAGCCCCGCGATACTTTCCGCGGTTGTGCGTAAAGACGTCGTGACTTCTTTCAATATGGTATCCGTAGACGGCGACACTTCCACTAACGACATGCTCGCCGTAATGGCTTCGGGAGAAGCGGGTAATGCGGAAATAACGGAGCTTAACGAGGACGCGGAGAAGTTCGCGGAAGCCTTCGGCGTCGTCACCCGCGCGCTTTGCCGTAAGATAGCCGCGGACGGAGAAGGCGCTACTAAGCTACTCGAATGCAAGGTATCGGGAGCCCGTAACGACGAAACGGCGCGCACGGTTGCCAAGAGCATTATCACGAGTTCGCTTCTCAAGACCGCTATGTTCGGCGCGGACGCGAATTGGGGCAGGGTGCTTTGCGCGATAGGTTACGCGGGCGCCGACGTGGATATCGCCAAGGTAGGCGTTACCTTCCGTTCCGAAGCGGGTTCGGTGGAAGTGTGCGTTAGCGGACACGGAGTCGATTTCAGCGAGGAGCTTGCCAAGAAGGTGCTTAGCGAAAAGGAGATAATCATAGACGTCACTCTCGCGGAAGGCGAGGGCAAAGCCGTCGCGTGGGGATGCGACCTCACTTACGAATACGTAAAAATAAACGGAGATTACCGCACCTGACGGAGCGGAATATCGGAGGGAATATGAAACTTACCAACGAAGGCAAAGCGGAAATACTCGTACAGGCGTTGCCGTACATTCAGAAGTATTACGACCAGATAGTCGTCGTCAAGTACGGCGGCAACGCGATGATCGACGAAGATCTCAAGAAGACCGTTATGCGCGATCTTGTTTTGCTTGCGCAGATAGGCGTGAAGGTTGTGCTCGTGCACGGCGGCGGACCGGAGATAACGGAAACGCTCGCGAAGATGAATATCGAATCGAAATTCGTGGACGGCTTGCGCGTTACCGACTCAGAGCAGATAGACGTGGTGCAGATGGTGCTTGCGGGAAAAGTGAATAAGGATCTCGTGGCGCTTATCGGCAGTGCCGGCGGCAAGGCGATAGGGCTGTGCGGCATAGACGGCGGAATGATAGAAGCGCGCCCCGTGAGCGAAGCGCTCGGCTTCGTGGGAGAAGTGGCTTCCGTGGACACGAAGCCCATTCTCGACGTTCTGAACGCAGGCTACATTCCCGTCATATCCTCGCTCGGTTACGACAAAGAGGGCAACGTATACAATATTAACGCGGACACGGCGGCTTCGCGTATCGCGGGCGCGCTGAAAGCGAGCTCCTTCATCAATATGACCGACATTAAGGGTATTCTCGAGAATCCTTCGGACGAAAATTCGCTCATAAAGGAAGTCAACGCTTCCGAAGCGCTCGAGCTTATCCGCGACGGAGTAATTTCGGGCGGAATGATTCCGAAAGTCAAGTGCTGCGTCGAAGCCATACGCCGCGGCGTGAAAAAGGTATTTATCATCGACGGCAGGGTGCCGCACGCGATACTTATAGAGGTGCTTTCCGACGAAGGCATAGGCACTATGTTCTATTGATATAAGGAAAAACAAGGAGAAACCGATGAAACATTTACTTAAACTTGCCGACCTTACTTCCAAAGAGATAATCGACCTTCTCAATATGGCGGACCAGCTGAAATTCGAGAAGAAGAACGGCATAGACCATCCGCATCTCAAAGGTAAAACTCTCGGAATGATATTCACCAAAGCCTCCACGCGCACCCGCGTTTCTTTCGAAGTGGGTATGTACCAGCTCGGAGGCAACGCGCTGTTTTTAAGCGGCAACGATATGCAGATAGGCAGGGGCGAACCCGCCGAAGACACCGCGCGCGTGCTTTCGAAATACCTCGACGGAATTATGATACGCACTTACGAGCAGAGCGAAGTGGAGAAGCTCGCGGCTTTCGGCACGATACCCGTCATCAACGGGCTTACCGATTACTGCCATCCCTGTCAGGTGCTCGCCGACCTTATGACGATAAGGGAATTCAAAGGAAGTTTCAAAGGCAAGAAACTTTGCTTTGTGGGCGACGGCAACAATATGGCGAATTCGCTTATCGTAGGCTGTATCAAAGTGGGTATGAATATATCGATTGCTTGTCCGAAAGGTTACGAACCGGACGCCGAACTCATCAAATGGGGATACGAATCAGGTAAATTACTGATAACCGACGACGTGCGTAAGGCGGCGGAAGGCGCGGACGTACTGTACACCGACGTATGGGCAAGCATGGGACAGGAGGCGGAAGCCAAAGCGCGTCGCGCGGCGTTCAAAGGTTTCTGTATAGACTCGGAACTCATGAAGGCGGCAAACCCCGGGGCTATGGTACTGCATTGTCTTCCTGCGCACCGCGGTGAGGAGATCACCGCGGAGGTGCTCGAGGCGCACGCGAAAGAGATATTCGAGGAAGCCGAGAACCGCATGCACGCGCAGAAAGCGGTCATGGTCAC
>CALVOD010000167.1 GCA_944350065.1 uncultured Clostridia bacterium | reverse complement strand
AGGGTATTCGGCTACGAAAAGGACAGAGCGCATTACGCACCCCGCAACGCCCTCCAGCTTTATACGCTTAACCGCATAAACGCGGGACTGCCGCTGTGGTCTTATAACGGCTATCGTCCGCGCGGCGCAGAAGTAAACCGCAAATAATATGAGTATTCGGTATCTACAGCTACATAAATACGGGCGTTGCCGAGCAATGTAACGCAAACCTCTCACGCGCTTCGCGCGCATCGTAGAAGCTATGAAAAAGAAAACCATACTCATAATATCCCTGACTATCGTAGCGGCGCTTCTTATAGCGGGTATAACCGCGGGCGTTCTTCTTACCCGCGACGAGCGTCCGGGTGGCGACGGAAACGACGCGCCCGTAGACCAAGCGGGAAACGGCGGCGATCTCGGAGACGGTAAGGAAGAAGGTAGCGATAACGAAGCGGACGGCGACGACGTCGGGCGGGAGCCTGTCGAAGACGTATTCGCCGTATGGTGGTGGGATAACCGCCTGGACGACAGCTACCTCGATTTTGCCGCGGCTCAGGGGGTGAACGAAATTTATTATTACGCCTCGTCGTTTTCGGACAAGATCTCCGACTTTATCCGCTCAGCTTCCGGAAAAGGCATTAAGGTCTACTGGCTTACCGGTAAATACGAGTGGATAGAGGACTACGCTTCGCTCAAAGAAAAACTAAACGCCTTCCTTGAATTTCAAACCTCCTCCGAATATAAATTCGAAGGCGTCCACTTCGACATAGAGCCGCACCAGCACCCAGAATTCGACGCGCGCCGCATTGAGCTCGTTACCGAATTCGTCGAACTTACTTTCGCCATGAAACGCGATTATCCCGATATCCGTTTTGCCTACGACATTCCCTGTTGGCTCGACGACGAAATAACCTTGAGCGGCGTTACGCGCCCCGCATACGAATTCATTATCGACAACGCGGACCGCGTGACTCTGATGAGCTACCGCGACTCTTGCGAAGGCGTGCTGAAGTTTGCCGAGGACGAAATAAATTACGCCCTTTCGGCAGGTAAAGTTCTCAACCTCGGAGTGGAGACGGGCGAGGAAGAGGATATCGTCACCTTCTACGAGGAAGGCGCGGAATATATGAACGGACAACTCGACCTTCTCCGCGAAACGATGCCGGCGGGCTTCGGTATTGCGGTACACCATGTCCGTTCCTGGCGCGAGCTTACGGAAAGAACGGGCTGAAAAAACCGCGTCCGAAACGACGCTCCTCCTACGGCACGCCGAGCGTGCCGCTTTTTTACCATAAATTGTGCGTTGCGTAAGCGTATAAAAGCCTTTACAATGTATTTCGGGGCAAGCCCCTTATGTAAAAGGAACGGAAAATGAAAACGACCACTATAATAACGGCGGTACTTGCGATAATTCTTGCGGTAATCGCGCCGATAGTATACCTTCAGAGCAACGGAAGCGACAACGCGCCGCTCGAAGAAACGGTTACGAGTGCGGGCGGAGAAGTTTCGTTTAAAGACGATACCGAAGCGCCCGCTTATAACGAAGCCAACGGTTCAGGCAATGCCGTTAACGCAGATAACGACAACGAAAACGCCGAAACGGACGTCGGAAGCAGCTCGAGCGTAAGCGCGGACGACAATAAAGACGTACTCGTTCTTTCTCTCGTTAACGGTCTGAACGTACGTAGCGGCAAAGGCGCTTCCTACGCTTCTCTCGGCACCCTCGACAAGGGCGACATGGTAGCGTACGTATCCTACGCGGACGGCTGGTACGAGACCGTCTATAAGGAGCGCGCGGCGTACGTATCGGCGAACGAGAATTATACCGCTCTTTACTATATGGACAAAGGCTCCGAGCGCGCGGAAAGCGTCATCGAGGTAGCCAAAACTCTGCTCGGCTATCCCTACGTATGGGGAAGCGAACGGTACCACCGGGGCAACGGCATACTCAATACTAATTTCGTCGCAGGCGAGTTCGACTGCTCGGCGCTCACACAGTACGCCTATTACAAAGGCGCGGGTGTGCTTCTCGACGTCACCACCCGCACGCAGGTGAAGCAGGGAACGCCTGTCGGGTTCGACGACCTTGAACGCGGCGACCTCATGTTTTTTACCAACTCCTCGCGTTACCGTCTTACCGGCACGGAGCGCGTGGGGCACGTCGCTATCTACCTGGGCGACAATTACATACTCCACACCGCATCCGACCACGCGGTCATAGAGCCGATATCCCCCGCCCGCCGAGCATACTTCATCGAAGGAAGGCGTGTGTTATAAATGTTCTAATTAACTTTATATGTGCGAAAAGGAAGCTTCAGGCTTCCTTTTTATTATATACGGAGATCTATTTATTCCTTTTCAAACTTCTGAGGTAAGCCTTGCGCTCGTCGGATATGCGGTAGCTCTCGACGGCTTTCTGTATCGACTTATTGTGCACCCAAGGGTTCACTATGGCGCGGGTACGGAACAATCCGATCACTTCGTCGTAGTGCTTTACGAGCGCTACCGAGAAGTACCAGGCTATAGCCATATTGACGTAATATGCGTCGCTAACGACGCGCGCGAGTTTTGCGGG
>CALVOD010000166.1 GCA_944350065.1 uncultured Clostridia bacterium | reverse complement strand
TTCGTCGAGCTCCAGCATATAGATACCGCCGTACCATGAGCCGTAGATAAGTTTCAAATTCCCTTCCTCGTCGTAGAAAACGGCGGGATCTATCGCGTTTAGCATATATGTTAATTCGCCGTTGTCGCTCACGCCGTAATGCTCGGGCACTTCCGCCGTTTCGCACACCTTCCCGAAATCGGTATATTGCGCTTTGTCCGAATAATGGAAGCCCGACCAAACCGCCGTGCCCGCGTAGCTCCAGTCCCCGTTCAGAGATTCCGCTTCGAGCAGCGCTATCGACGAGGTATTCATATAGCTGCCGTTGACCGAAAGATACATCGTCCATTTGCCTTTAGCTTCGTTGTATATGACGTCGGGCGCCCAGCAGTTACCGAGCAGAGTTTCCTCGGTAAGCGAAGAATATTCGGCGGGTATTTTCAGTTCCGCGTAGAGCTTTTCGGAGTCGTTGAGATTGTTTTCGAAAAAAGTCCAGTTGACGAGATCGTAAGAACGCGCGTTCGCTATCTGCGTGCCGAATACGTAATAAACCTTTTTAAGCCCCTCTTTCGCATTCGCGTCGGGATAGGTATTGCCTTCCGCGTCCTCGTAGGCAAGCACTATCGAAGGGTCGTGCACCGCCACGGTGTCGTGTAAAGTATAACGCGCGGCTTCGATTTGCGGATTTTGCGTTTCGACGCCGCTTCCGTCGCGCGAGCACGCAGCGAGCGTAAATACCAAAACCGTACATAAAACCGTAATAAGAACGACCGCGAACCGACGTTTACTCATTTAGAGCCCCTCCTTCCGGGCGCACGCGTAAATCATTTCACGAATCCCGCTTTCACGCAAATTTTATCAAAATGGGCAGAAAATGTCAATATCGGTCTAATCGGAAAAGGCGCATAATCTGAAGTTTACGCCCGCTTTCGTTAAAAAAAGCGGCGCCCCGGTCGAGGGCGCCGCTACTTCAACGCAAAAGAGACTTACGATTGTTTCTTCAATATCACTTTCCCGTTCTTTTTAGGCAAAAATTCTCCCTTTTTCAGGACGGCTTTTCCGTTGACGTAGACGTATTCGACGCCTTCGGGCGTGTGATCGGGTTCGTCCGTTTTCACCTTTATCCTGTCGGGCGCGAATACCGTAATATCGGCGTAAAAACCTTTTGCGAGCTTCCCGCGTTCTTTGATACCGAAACGCTCCGCCGTTTTGAGTGTCATTTTGTTGACGACGGTCTCCGTCGGCACGCCGAATTCTTCGGCGAGCTTATAAAAGAGCGGGAAAGCCTGATACGCGGCGCCGTTCTGGACTCCCGCTTCTTCCACCCAGGCGTCCGTCATGAATACCGAAAGCTCGTCGCGCATAAGTCGCTTCAGAATGTCGCGGTTATAGTATTTGCCGAGATACATGCGCCCCTGCCCGTTACTCAATTCGACGAGCTTTATATATGTATCGAAGGTGGACGCGCCTTCTTCGCGGGCTATCTCCTCTACGGTCTTGCCCTCGTACTCCTTATGCTCGGGAGAAATATACGCCACCGTGAAATCTTTGAAATCGATACCGAGCAGCTTCTTTGTTATCCATACCATCGTTTTGAGCTTGAAACGCGGGAAACCTTTATTACGTTTGGCGCCGTCCATCTGCATATACCAGGCGGGCAGCACCACCGTTATCACCGATGCGCCGTACTCGAAAGAATAGTTGTCGTAGGCTATGTCGAAGCCCTCCTCTCTCAATTTCACGAACTTAGCAAGCATCGGCTCCAAAGACTTCCACGAGGTTTCGCCAACGAAAATAAGGTGCGAAAACTCCGTTTTTACGCCGCTCGCCTTCATTATGTCGGCGACCTCGTCGAGGGCGAGCTCGAGATGCGGTTTCGATATCAGCGGAAAGCCCAAAGCCACTTTGGAGCAGGCGCGCGGGTGGACGGTCAAAATACCGCCGTACTTCGCTATCCGCTTTGCAAAAGCTATGAGTTCTTCTTTTTTCGAATAAATTCCCGGCTCGTACATAAGCCCGAGCGAACCGCCGAAAGCGCCGTTTGCCATGGCTTCGTCCACGAAGCTCAACGCCTTTTCGAGCTCCTTCTCGGTGAGTGAGCGCGCCTCGTAGCCGCTTACGCCTATCCGCACGGTGCCGTGACCTATGAGCGGAACGATATTTAAGTGGAGATTACCCTCTGCGTTGCGCACGAAATCGCAAAAAGCGCCCACGCGCCGAGCGTGGAAAAGTCCTCCTCCCACCTTATCGGCATAAGGGCTGTTCTTATCCAGTCCGAACGGCGAAAAGCCGCAGTTGCCCGTTATCTGCGTAGTGATGCCCTGTCGGACGAAGGGCTCGAAAAACCTCTCGGAATCTTCTCTGTCCACGAAGAAATCGTTATGCGAGTGGGCGTCGATCCAACCTGGGCTGACGGTAAGTCCCGTGCAATCTATTACTTCGTCGGCAACGCAGTCTATGTTTGGGGCTACTTCGACGATTTTCTCGCCCTCGACGAGCACGTCGCCGCGGAAGCCCTTTTCGCCGCTGCCGTCTATTACAAAACCGTTTTTAAATAAAGTTTTCACCGTTCACCTCCGTTTTTTTAATTATATAAAAGGCG
>CALVOD010000165.1 GCA_944350065.1 uncultured Clostridia bacterium | reverse complement strand
GTAGTAGAAGTCGTGAAAGACGGACCAGCCTGTCACCTCGGTAACGAAAGCTGCTTTGCGGACGACGTGTACGTGTCGGACGAATACAAGGATTTTTCGATAGAAGGGCTTTACGACCTTATCAAAGGGCGCAAATTGAATCCCAAGGAAGGCAGTTACACCACATATCTTTTCGACAGAGGTATCGACAAGATATTGAAGAAGGTGGGCGAGGAGAGCACCGAAGTCATTATCGAAGGGAAGGCGGGCAACAAGCAGGCGGCGATATACGAGCTTGCGGACCTGATGTACCACGCAATGGTGATGATGGTGGAGATGGGCATCGAAACCAAAGACGTTTTTGCTGAGCTCGCCTCCCGCCACGTTATCGACAAAAAGATAAAGCAGGGCGGCTAAGCAATTCCGATTTACAATAAAGCGCGTTCTGCGGAACGCGCTTTTTAATATTTAAAATTAAACAAGAACGGGCGAAAGGAATTTCACGAACGCTTTGCCGTAGCCTTCCGTTAACGCGCGTAAGTATTGCTCATAGCTTACTTCCCCGCCGTAAGTAAGCAAGATTGCGTTCAAGCCTTTCATCTTTACGTTTACGTCCGTTTCGGTAAATCCGTGGCGAAGATAAAAATTTTTGCGTTTTTCGCGCTGCTCGGCATTGTCGCAATCGATATAAGGATTCTCTATTTCGAGCACGATGCGCTTCGCGGCGTGCGCGCGACAGAACGCCTCGATTGCCTTTCCCCCTTTACCGCCTCCGCGGGAAACAGCGGATATCGCGAAAAAGTCGATATATACGAGATCGGCGGTTTCGATATAGATTATTATTCCGCATTTTTCGCCGTTTTCGGTTATAGCGTTTACGGATACCGTTTTGCGTTTCAGCATAAAATACGGTTTCCGTTCGCGTAGCGGGAACGCTTCGCGATACAACGCTTTTGCGAATTTATCGGATTTAATGTTTTGTATTTCAACGAATTTCATATTCGGATCATAAAAAAGCGGGCGAATAACCGCTCGCTTACAAGTTTATGCGTTTCTGTCACTTCGTAATGGTAACTTTGCTGCGGTTCCTCGGAGAATCGGCGTTTATCCCGAGCGCTTCAGCCATATACGCCACGTACAATTCGACGGCTATCGAATAGATGAACGGCGCGTGCATTCCGCGTCCCGTGGGCATACGCAAGGTCTTTGCGGACATACGCTCCACGTCCTTGATATCGGTGAACGATATCACGTTCGCGCCGAGCAGATTGAGACGGGTGGTCATGCTTATGAATTCCTCGGTGAATTCGGAATCGGGAGCTATCATCAGTACGGGCGTGCCTTCTTCAACAATGGAAATGGGCCCGTGCATAAAGTCGGAAGTGGAGAAAGGACGGGTGAATTTATAGCAGGATTCCATCATCTTCAGCGAAAGCTCGCTTGCCACGCATTGACAGAGCCCGCGGGTAAGTATGAGATAATTGTTGACGTCCTTGGTCTCCTCCGCAAAAGCCTTAATGGAGTCCTTATACCCTTCGATAAAGTCTTCGAGCAGGGGCGCGAGTTCCGCCACGTTCATTTTTGCGGTGACGGGCGAGAGCGCGTTGGAGAGCATATACATAGCGGTAAGAGCGGCAAGGAATGACTTCGTCGCGCCTACGCTGTGTTCCACGCCCGCCGCAAGATCGATATGGTAATCGCACATACGCGCGAGGGGGGATTCGGGATTGTTGGTTACCGCCACGGTCATAGCACCCGTTTCTTTGGCGCTTTGCACCACCATAAGGGTATCGGTGGACATACCGCTTTGAGATATCGCGAGCACCATATTTTTGGAGAGATTGACTTTGGCGCCGTAGACGGTCGTGATGGAAGGAGTGAATTTGCTTACCATTATTTCTCCGATGGCTTCCACGATATACTTGAAGTATGTGGCGGCGTTGTCGGAAGTGCCTCTCGCGACGGTGGTGATATTGGTAATTCCGCGTTCTTTGAATTCTTTGGCGATAGCGCGGTAAACGGCTTTGTTCGCGGCGATGACGTTGCGAACGACGTCGGGCGCGGACAGGAACTCGTTGAGCATAATCGACATAAGCAAATCTCCTTGCGACGACGAAACGCCGCTATGTATAGTATTATATGCCATCATGGCAAATTTGTAAAACGAATTAAGGCAAAAACAATTGACATAAGCAAAAACAGAACATATAATAAGAAAGCGGTCTCGGAAGGGGCGCAAAAATCAAATAAGCTGGTGTAGCTCAGCAGGTAGAGCGCGTCCTTGGTAAGGACGAGGTCACGGGTCCGAGTCCCGTCACTAGCTCCAAAAAGAAACAGACGGCGTGCCCGTCTGTTTCTTTTTGGAGCTAGTGACGGGCAGGACTTCTCGAAGCTACGCATCGAGGAGTCCGCAAGTTTGCGCCGTGAAGCGGTGCAAACCTGACGAGCTGAACGAACCGCACATACAATCACAGTCCCCGTAAACGAACGAAAAAGCATATACAAGCACAGATTTGAGCGAGTGGTCCCGTCACGGTATCCTTAAACGGTCCGAGGCCTCTCGCGCCGTAGGGCGCGAGGCGGCCGCAAGTTTGCGCCGCGAAGCGGTGCAAACCTGACGAG
>CALVOD010000164.1 GCA_944350065.1 uncultured Clostridia bacterium | reverse complement strand
CGCGTTCGCCGGTTGTCAGAAAAACAGCATAGTCATCCCCCGCACCGTGACCGAGATAGAGGACGGTGCTTTTACGGGAGCGACTTCGAAGATATATCTCGACAACGGGACTTCGACGGGACTTATGGGCGCCTTCGACGAAGGCACCGATATATACGTGCATATTTCGAGCGACGTTTCCGCGCTTCCCGAAGGAAGCTACGTCGCGCAGTATGCGGAAGCGGGCGGAATGTTCGCCGATACCGATATCGACGACAGGGCGGAATTCGAAGCGCTTTTCGAGTATATATGGCTTTACACGGTGACGGGTAAGGACGACGAGGGCGTTACTTTCTACTTCGACGGTTGCGAAGGTCTCGACAGCGACAATTTGAGCCTTACGGTAATGGGTGATTACGCGAACGGCATATCGGGTTGGGTTACGGACGTGACCTTGAAGCTCGCGTTGAAAACGAATACCGAACCGGAATACCGTTATTCCCTTAACGACAACGCGATGAGCATCAAATTCATTTTCACGGAAAGGACGGATAATACCGTCGCTTCCGACAAGACTACGGGAGCAGACAGGCAGCACGCTACCGTATGCGCCAATATCGACGCATTCGACGGCGCGGAGCATTCCTTCGTGATAGATACTTTGCCGGGATACGTCGTATACAATTCCGAGCAGCTCGTCTACGCGGTGGAGAACGGATATAAACCTTATTTCGCTACAAAAGATAGCACCGCCGAGGAATGCTACGAAGAAGCCCGCAGAATACTTAACGACATAGTGAGCGCGGATGACGACGACGCGGCTAAGCTGCTTGCGATACACGATTATATCGCCGACAACGTCATATACGATACGGAATTACTTAATTTGAGCGAAGCCAATAACGCAGGTTCGCTGTCGGGGTACAGAGGTTTCAATCTCGAAGGCGTTTTCCTTGACAAGCGAGCGGTGTGCGACGGCATAACGAAAGCGTTTATGCTAATGGCGCGCATCGAGGGAATAGAAGTTATCCGCGTGTCGGGAACGCACTACGGTACCAATCACGCCTGGAACAAAGTCTGCCTCAACGGCGTTTGGTACGCGGTGGACGTAACGGGCGACGACGTGCAGGTAAAGTTTGACAACAGCTCCGAGATTGTCGAGGTGATACGCCACGACAAATTTATGGTGTCGGACGAATACCTTAGCAAAAACGGTTACGTCGAGGACGATTACGGCTTCCCCGAAGCTACGGGCGAATACGATTATTACGAGAAAGCTACCTATAAAAATTATCGGCTTGCCGTGAGCGACTCTCGCACGCTCGAAATCATTATCGCCAATCTCAAGCGTAACGCGCGGCTGAACGGCGTTTATTACACGGTAGAGATACGATGGGAAGGCTCCGGAGAGCCCGCAGCTCCCGAAATGGGATTGAGCAGACTTCAACCCGTAGACGGCAATATATACGTGTATCTGTACAAAAAGCCCGGTATATAAAAGCGGATCTGGCAAAAGCGCGCGAAAAACGTAAAGAAGAATGCAACCCAATCAGACGCTCGAATTCGTAATAGACGATCTCGGAATGAACGGAGAAGGCATAGCTCATAAAGAGGGCGCCACCGTATTTATTCCGTACGCGTTGAAAGGGGAGCGGGTGCGCGCCAAGCTCACCTATCTTCGCAAGGGTATAGGATACGCGGAATTGAAAGAGGTCGTCGAGGCTTCTCCAGACAGGGTGACGCCGCCCTGCAACAGGTTTACGCGTTGCGGCGGGTGTACGCTAATGCACTGTGCGTATCCCGCGCAGCTCGAAGCCAAACGCGCCGCGCTCGCCGCCGTGATGAAAAAGAACGCGGGATATACCGGCGAGATATTGCCCGTCGTGCCTTCGGAGCCGTATTTCGGCTACCGCAACAAGGTACAGCTTCCTTTCGGCGAGGTGAACGGCGAAGTAGCCGTCGGTTTCTATCGCGAGGGCACGCGCAAAATAGTGTCCGTGACCAAATGCTTTCTGCACGGGGAATGGCTCACGCGGCTCATATCCGTCGCGTTGCGCTTCGCAAGAGAAAACGGCTTGAGCGCATATTCGCAGGAAACGAAGCGGGGGCTCTTACGCCACCTTGTGGCGCGGATGACGGGCGGGAAACTCTGCGTAACCGTGGTGATCAACGGAAGAAGCCTTCCGAACGCAGGAACGCTCAAGGAAATGCTCGCCGCGGAATTCGACGAATTCGCGCTGTATTTAAGCCCGAATACGAAAGACACGGGCGTAGTAATGGGAGAGGAACTGATACCCGTGTACGCGCCGCCGCTCGTTTCCGAAGTGAACGGCGTGAAACTCGAAGTCAATCCCTTCTCTTTCTTTCAGATCAACGACGATATACGCGAGAAAGTATACGCCGAGATCGCCCGTCTTGCGGGCGGCAAGGACTCCGTATTCGTGGACGCCTACGCGGGGATAGGGCTCACGGGCGCCGCGATAGCGAAAGCGGGCGGCGAAGTCTATAACATAGAAATAGTACCCGAAGCTGTCCGCGACGCGGACAAGCTGTACTCCGCAAACGGGCTTTCGGAGCGCGTGCATAACGTCTGCGGCGACGCGAACGAAGAACTCAAAAAGCT
>CALVOD010000163.1 GCA_944350065.1 uncultured Clostridia bacterium | reverse complement strand
GGCGAGAAGAACATAAGGAACGTCAGCGCCGCTATCGGCAAAGCCGTGAAAAGGACGTAGGGTTTCATTTTACCCCAGGGCGTGGTGCATTTATCGACGATAACGCCCATCATCGGATCGTTGACGGCGTCCCACACGCGGGCGAGAAGCATCAGCAACAGCACGAATACGAGCGGCAAGCCCATCACGTTGATGTAGAAGTCGCTTATGTAACTGGACATCGTGGCGTAGATCATACCCTGACCGCCGGCTGCGATGCCGAACATAAGGAATTCGCGTTTGCCTATGAATTTTTTCTTGGGAGCGGGGCTCGTGCCTGCGTCTGATGTCTGAACGGCGTCCGTTGCGGGTACCAAGTTATCGTTTTCCATTAAGCTCCTCCGTGCGCGCGCGGCGCGTGAATTATAATCGTAATAATTATAAATCGAATCCGTTGAAATGTAAATATGCAAAATCGACTACCGGTAAAAAATCGAAAGCCGAATTCCCCTTCTCGTGCATAAAAACCCGTCCGCCATAAATACTAAATGCACGGAGGAGACATGAACGAACAGAGTTACGAACTGATGGTAAACTGCGCAAAAGGTGCCGTGATGGGCAAAAACGCCCTTAATTCCATGGCGAATTACGTAAGCGGCGAGGACGCGAAGCAATTTTTGCTCAAAGCCGCCGCCGAGCACGAAGCTATCGGAAAGAAAATCAACGAAGCGTTGGAAGCGGAAAACCGCGAACCTCAGGCTTTGTCGAAAATGACGGTTTGGTTCGCGGAGCAAGGCATCAAACTTAAATTCTACGATATACGTAACGACGGCGAGGTAATGACGTCGGTGGCGGCGGCTTGCGATAAGGCGCTCCGTTCTCTCGACAAATACGCCCGCGAATACCCTGCCGCGGAGCCGGAAGCGAAAAAGTGGCTCGACAAAATAACGCTTTTACAGCGTTCGACGAAGAAAAAGAGCCTGCAATATTTCGGTTGAACGCAGGCCGGATATAGATGAGACCGCGCCCGTTAAATGCGGGCGCGGTCGTTACGTTAAATCGGATTTAATTTTTTAAATTTATTCGGCGCGAATCGCTTTATTTTTTAAGTTCCGCCTTTATTCTTCTTACGCCCGCAGAGGAGGATTGCTCCTTGGTGATGACGAATTTACCGAGCTCACGCGTGTTTTTGGCGTGCGGTCCGCCGCATATCTCCTTGCTGTAGTCCCCTATCGTGTAAACCTTGACGGTCTCGCCGTACCTGTCTCCGAATACCCCTATGGCGCCCGCGGCTCGAGCCGCTTCCACGCTCATTTCCTCGGAGACCACGTCTATGCCCGCCTCGATAACGCCGTTCACTTCCGCCTCGACGGCTTTGATTTCCTCGGGCGTGAGCGGACGCGGGAAATTGAAGTCCACCCTCAACCTCTCGGGAGTTATGTTGCTGCCCTTCTGCATTACGGTTTCGTCTCCCGTAACCTTCCTCAACGCCGCAAGCAGTATGTGCGTAGCAGTATGCAGATTGGTCGTCGCTTCGCTCGAGTCCGCGAGACCGCCCTTGAATTTTTGCTCCGCGCCCGCTTTGGACTTCTGCTGATGCTCGTTATACGCCCGCTCGTAGCCTTCCACGTCTACGGTAATACCGTTGTCGCGGGCAAGCTCCAAGGTCATTTCTATCGGGAATCCGTACGTGTCGTACAGCCTGAACGCCGCCTTGCCGCTCATTCTCTTGTCCTGAATATATTTCAGAAGCTTGTCGAATTCCTTGAGCCCCTGCTGAAGCGTTACGTCGAATTTACCTATTTCCTTGTCGAGCTCCGTCATTATCTTTTCGCGGTTCGTACGAAGCTCGGGATAAGCTTCCGCGTATATTTCCACGTATTTCGCGGCGCACTCCGTTAGCGCCGCGGGAGCAAGCTCTATAAGCCTTGCGTAACGCACCGCCCTGCGGATAAGCCTTCTCAGAATGTACCCGCGATCCACGTTCGACGGCACTATTCCGAATTCGTCGCCCAGCATGAAAGTCGCCGTTCTGATATGGTCGGCTATTATCCGTATCGCTTTGAGCGTTTCGCCCTCGGGAGTCTTGCCGCAGGAAGCGGTCACGAATTCCACCACCGGACGAAGCACATCCGTCTCATATACCGATTTATAGCCGTTCAGCATCGCGAGAGTGCGCTCGAGCCCCATTCCGGTGTCCACGTTTTTCTGTTCGAGCGGCGTGTAGGTACCGTCGGAATGCTTATAATATTGCATAAACACATTGTTCCATATCTCGACGTACCTTCCGCAATCGCACGCGGGCGAACACTCGGGAGAACACGGCTCCTTGTCGGTCACTATGAATATTTCCGTGTCCGGTCCGCACGGTCCCGTGGTGCCCGCTATCCACCAGTTGTTTTTCTTCGGCAGATAAAAAATGCGTTCCTTCGGTATGCCGAGTTCCTCCCAGCGCTCCGCGCTCTTGACGTCCCGCGGGCAGTCCTCGTCTCCCGCAAAGACCGATACCGCGAGACGCGAAGGCGAGATTCCGAGCTCTTTAGTCAGGAATTCGTAAGAATATCCTATGCTCTCGTAATTGAAATAATCTCCGAGCGACCAGTTGCCGAGCATCTCGAAAAAGGTGCAATGCGTGTCGTCGCCCACTTCGTCTAT
>CALVOD010000162.1 GCA_944350065.1 uncultured Clostridia bacterium | reverse complement strand
TTCAACGATATGGCGGTGCGCACTCTGAAGAAGGCGACCGACGACGAAGGCGGGGACGGCGCCGTCGAGAAAGAAAGGGCGCTTACCTATCTCAGGGACTCCTTCTACGCTTATTTCCATAAAGGCGGCGAGATAGACACCGTCGACGGCAGGAAAAGTTACGACGTAATGTCGCGCGAAGGCTTCGACGAGTGGCATAAGGCGGTGTGTACCGAATTTCTCACCCTTTTCAACGAGGACAACAAGAAAAGATATCAACCCGTAGCGTACGGCAAAGCGCAGAAAGCGGTCAATATGGTATTTAAATACCTCTATTGCTATGACGGCGCGGATAAATATATCGACGAAGGTTATTTCGACTATTGCCACATGCCGATAGACAATCTGACGCTTAACTGGTACAAGAAGGAAGTGGCGTACCCGCCTGCGGATTGCGCGTGGGGCGACTTGAAGTACGGCGCGTATATCGAGATACAGACGAATATAAGGAATTATCTCGAAGGATCTTCGAGCCCGCTTCCTTCGAGCGGACTGGAAGCGGAGTTCTACGTATGGCAGAGGGAGCGTTACTGCGAAGATTTCAAGGAGCTCGCGAAAGCGCTCGCCGCGGTGAACGACGATTATCTTCAGAGCCTTTCGGACGACTTCGTGAGGAGCGTCAGGGTAGGGCGCGACAGGAGCGCGATCGACATAGCGGCGACTATACGCACCCTCGACGCGTTGAAAGCAAGACTCGAGCGCGTGAAAAAATCCAAAAAATAAAAGCGACTTAAAAGTTAAAAGGGGGCGCCGCCCGTAAGGGGAGGCGCCTTTTCGTAACCGCGAAAGGGCAGGCGAGGAAGAGAAGGGGTGCGCAGGTAAAGAACGAAACGGGCAAATTCCTAAAACGCAAACGGCGTAACCGACCGCGTTATGCGGCGTCGGCGCAAAAAAAGAACCGCGTTTGCGGTTCCTTTTTCTTTAACGTGTTGCGCTTAATTACGAAGCGGCTTTGATGGCGGCTTTGGTACCGGCGTAAACGACTTTGCCGAACTTCTTGATCTTGAAGCTGTTAAGTATTTCCATGGCTTCGTCGTATTCGTCCTTGGAGATCTTTTCCGCTTCGTACTGAGCTTTCACTTCTTCTTTGGACTCCTCAATCATATCTTTAATGAAATTAAGGATTTCAGAATTCTCGTAGAAGGTTTTCGCGCTGGCGCTGTCTTCGAAATAGTAAATGAATATCATTTCGGAGTCTTTCGAGCCGGTTACCGCGCTGGTAGCGCCGTCGGGCATGGCAAGACCGCCCAGACCGAAAAGATCGTCGGAGTCTGTTTTCTTTGCGGTGTAGCCCGCTTCCTTGAGGTTGGATTCCGCTTTGGCGGGATCGGTGGGAACGCACGCCACGAGTAAAGTAGCCACTACCGCTACGAGCGCGACAACGGCGATGATCGATACTAATTTTTTCATACAAATCCTCCATTTTTTTGGGTAGCGCGGAGCTACCCGAGTGTTATATAAATAATATACCATACAGTCGCCGTCAATGCAAGCTCTAATTTATGCGCGCGCGGAAAATTTAACGCGCGCCTGCGGCGCCCGAGCGCCGTTATTCCGCGCGCGGGTATCCGTATCGCATATATCCGTTACCGAAAAGCGGTAATTAAATTTTTTGCGGTTTTTCGGAGCGTTGTCTGAGGCCGTCGAATCGCAATCGGAAACCGTAAATTTTTCCGTACAAATTTTTCTCGCGGTTGTTGTTTAAACGTAAACCGCAGGAGTATTCGCGCGAGTCGCCTTCCTTACGGTTTGCGTTCGGATAGGCTATAAAAAGGAGAAATGAAATATGGCTAAAAAGATAATCGTCATTGCGTTGTTGTCGGCGCTACTGCTGTCGCTGTTCGCTTTTGCGGGCTGCACGCGCGACGGGGACGGCAACGGGGGTAATACCGAATTTTCTTACGACGTCGCTTACGCCGACAGCTTTACCGCCGAGGATATCCCCTTCGACGTAACCTACGCCGATTCGATGCGCGGCAAAGAATTCGGCGCGAAAGTAGATTCTTTGTCGCGGTTAAAAGAGGTTTGCGCCGAGAACGGTTATCCCTTTTTCGACGAGAACGCGGAAGGCTATTCTTCGGAGCTCGCGGAGAAAATAAGAGGGTACGACGACGAATATTTCAAGGACGGCGCGCTTGCGCTGATATTCGTTTTCGGGGCGGCTTTCGACGCCGCGCGCATCGAAAACGTGACCGTAGCCGATAGCGAGCTCAAGGTTGTTTTGTCGAGGCCCGACACCGTTTACGAGCAGGAGCGGGAAACGGCTTTCGCATACGTTATCGAGCTCGATAAAGCGAGCGTAGCGGACGTTAAGAAAATTTCTTACGAATACGTTACCAACGGAAAAATGTATCTTATGGAAGAAGTTTACTTAGAGGGCGGTATCGACGGGGACGACTTGAAAAGCATAGCGTATTACCACCACGACGGAAGGGTTTACGACGAGGAAACGGGATTTAGTAAAGCCGATTACGAGCCCGCTCCGAAATCCCCCGAAACGCTTACGGAAGAAGTCGAAAAGCAGATAATCCGCACCTTCCTCGATTATTATTTCGCCGTGGGCGCGGGGCACGAAGCGGGGATTATACGTAAAAACGCGCCGTTCGACGAAGACGAT
>CALVOD010000161.1 GCA_944350065.1 uncultured Clostridia bacterium | reverse complement strand
CCCGAAGCGGTGGCTCTTCAGGTCGTGCTTTCTCCCGAAGCGCTTTCCGTAAGCCTTACGAAAGACGCGATAGCGGGATTGCTCGGCTTGTTCCTCACGAGCGAACTTCCCATCGAAATACAGGATACCGACCTCGCGCTCGGATTCGGTAGCGAAGGCATAACGCTCGATATTACCACCGGCGTAGAAATATTCAATCTCCATATCGGCGCGGGCGGGCTGTTGCTCGTCGTGGATAACTTCGAGTACGATGAGGAGACCGGCGTATACGGACTTCCCAAGGATTCCGTGTTAAAGACCGATTCCGATTTCAGCATCACGTTGCCCGATAAGAAATTCTTCCTTACCGAGGACGGTATGCCTACCAATATTTACGTCGAGCTCGGCGGCGGAGTGGGGCTCACTTCCGATCCCGTTGCGGGCAGCGCGTCCAATACGATTAACCTTGCGCCCGCGCTCTCCGGACTCCTCGGCGAAGTAGAGCTCAACGCGCTCATAGAATTCCTCGGAATAGTCGACGCGCAGCTCTTCTTCAACATTCAGGCGAGCGTCAACCTCGAAGAAATAATAGATATAGCCAAGAACGGTTTCGATTTCGCCAAGATCAAGGAAACCGCCGCGAAAATAACCTTCGAGACTTATGCGAGCGACGATCCCGGCGATATAGATCCCGCAACCGGCGAAAGGAACCGCAAAGCGGTGGTTTCGCTGTACTACATCGGCGGCGATCTGTATATGAATATCGATACCGCGCCCATACAATTAAAATACATATATATTCCGCAGGCTAACGAAGTCATAGCCGACCTTATAGCGGCTATCGGCGGCGGCGCGGCCGACGAAGGCGCCGGCGGCGCTTCGAGCGCGGAAGGCGACGTGACCGACGGCGAAACCGGAGACGGCGAAGTCGACGCGGGCGACGTAGTCACCACTTATATCGATCTCGCGCTTGCCAACGGCGGGCTTACGGTCACCATTACCAAAGCCTTCCTGCTCGGCGTGTTCAAAGTGCTCGGACTCGATATGGGCTCCTATCTCGATTCGTTCGATATAGAAGCCTCCCTCGGCGCGCACCTCAGTCCTCTCGAAGTGGCTCTCGAACTCAAACTTCGTGATCTCGGAGACGGCACCGACGGCTCTTCCGGCAATTTCGTTACCCTTAACGCAGCTATCGATACCCTGAAACTGATGTTTGAGCAAGGTATCGACGACAAAGGGCTCGACAAGGATCTTTATCAGACCGTCGACGAGCTCCGCACGATAGGCGTAAACCTCGACGGCGTCATCAAAGCGGAAATAACCGCTCCCGCAGACGAAGTGACAGATCCCGAAACGGGGGCTTCCGGACACATTCAGTCGTTTACTGACATATTCAAGGAAATATCCAATCTGCTTTCGCAGTCTGCCGAAAAAGACAGACTTGTGTGGATACGCGAAGCCGCGCTCGGTATGCATAACGAAACCTACGGAGTGGATTTCACCGTAATGGACGACACCGAGATAGGCGCGTATTACGACGAGAACATTGCCCCGATGGATTACAGGCAGCTGCTTAACGTCAGCCTTATCCTCGAGGTCATCGACGGTATATTCAACTCGGACGGCGACGCCGTATTCGGCGGCGAGATCTACTACGATATCGAAGTGATTCTCGACATCACCGAAATTTCTAACATAAAAGCCTCGTTGTTCTTAAGCTCCGTCGACGACGCCGAACATAAAGGCGACGTTTTGAGCGTCAGCGTTATGGGCGTTTACGACGAGGCTAAGGACGCGTACGATATCAACCTGTTCGCCGATCTCACCGCTCTTCTCGGAGAAGGTCTTGTCGTCAACGACGCTATCAGAGTGTCCAATTTCTCCGAATTCAGCGAATATATGAACAGATTTACGGAAGTCGCCGCCGGTAAGACCGAGCAGTACGATCCCGTAGCTCTCAATTCTTCCAATAACGGACTCTCGCTTCCGAAGAACGCCGAAGGCTACGTGCCCGAAAGCATCATGACGGGCGCGGCGATAGTGCTCGCGATATCCTCTTCCCCCGAGGACTACGGCGTACCGAATAACGCGCCGGTCGCTCTTCTCGTACCTTCGGGAGCGATATACGCGCTTGTCAACAGCCTCGTTCCCACCATAATCGAAAACGTATTCCCGGATAAACTTCAGGGCGAATTCGAGGTGGAGATCGACGAATCCCTCATCGAAAATTATTATCTCACCGGTACTTACACCGACGACGAAGTTTACTATGCTTTGCGCGGACTTTCCAAGCAGATGCTCGAAACGCTCACCGCACATGCGGAAGCCGGTAATTTCATCGAAGGCAACTACGACGCCGTCAAGGGCGTCATCGGCGGATTCGATACGCAACTGCGCAACCTCTTCCTCAAGGCTTCCGCGGAAGAAGACGAGACTGCGGCTTACGTCGCTCTGGCGGACAACCTGATCGTCACGCTCGCCTGGCAAAGCAACCTCAGCGAAGCGGAAAAGGCTTTGCTTGACGCCGCTATCGCCGCGTTCGAAGCGGGCTACGCTTTATTCACGGACGGCGAAGCCGGATTTACCGCCGAAGAATACGTCGTATTGAAGAACGGACTTGTCGCCGAACGTATCGACGAACTTTCCGATATGCGTGACAATAACGAAATAAACGAAGCCGAATATTACTGGCTGACCGAAGGCAAGAT
>CALVOD010000160.1 GCA_944350065.1 uncultured Clostridia bacterium | reverse complement strand
AGAATATTCTTGCAGGAAGTCTTGCCGTAGCTTCCCGTTATCCCTACGCTGACCACGTTCAGACCCGCAAGAAAGGCTTTTGCTCTGTCGGTATAACGCTTATTGTTCGCTTTTTCGAAAGGAAGCAGAATAAGCGCGGTAAATTTGGCTACCGTCGGCGAAAGCCCCACGCAAAGCACGACGGCAGCCGTTCCCGCGGCGGCGCTCGCGAAAGCGAGCGCGCACGCCGCGATAAGCGCCGCGGTAAGCGCGGCGTAAGCGAGCGCCAGTCTCGTTGCGCGTTTGGTGAACTTGTAGCGGGTACGCATTCTGAGATTTGCGGTATTTATAAGGATAAACGCAACCGCGGAAAGCGCTGTAAATATAATAAACGCCGCCTTATCCGACCATACGACTGCCGTGGCGGCGCAGACCGCCGCGGCGAGCGCCGCCACGGCATACCTTACGAGCATTTTATCTGCCGCCCATACGGGACGATAGTTATTGAGTTGCAGCTCCTTGAGCGTTCCGTAGCCTGTCGACAGCGCGACCGCTATGCCCACGGGAATTAAATACGCATCCGTCATATCACCGTCCGTCTGCGCCAATATATGCTTTTATAGCGAATAATGTTTCGTAAAATGCGTCGAGATAGGAATAATGCCCCGCGTCGGGGAATACAATCGATACGGCGCCTTTAATACGTTTGCGGAAGCGTTTCGCCATATACGGCGGGGTATCCTTATCGCGTTTTCCCCAGAGTATCAACGCGCCCGAGGAAATATACCTCAAATCTTTATCCGTATAGTCGCGGATAATGTTTAAGAAGGTCCCCTTCATCGCGCCCGTAAGCGCCGCGTAATCGGCGGAGCCGATTAGACCTTTACGTCCGCACGCTTTCAGCAGTTTGTGACAGGCGACGCGCAGTGTTTTTTTCAAAGAAAAGCGCGGACGGAGTCCCGCCGCGTCTATAAGCACGAGTTTGAGGCAGCAGCCCGGATATTTTCTTGCGAATCTTACAGCCACTCTGCCGCCGAAGGAATGTCCCACAAGCACCGCTTCGGCGATATTTTCTTTGCGGAAAATCCGCGCTACGCCTTCGGCGTAGTCGTCCAGAGTCAACGGAAATTCCGGGTGAGGAGTTTCGCCGAAGCCGTAAAGATCGACGAGCGTTACGCGGTATTCCGAGGACAACGCGTCGGCAAGCCCTTTGAAACTCGCAGTACAGCCTCCCCAACCGTGCAGAAAAATTATGTTCTTACCTTTGCCGTACGAAATGTAATTGAGCACGGCACATAGTATTCCGCCGCGCCGAAATGTGTGAATGGGCGATAATTTTTCAGAATCTCAACCAATAAATGCGCGCGGGCTTGTCCCAGCCGTAATAGTGCGGTCTTAATCCCGAACATTCGAAACCCGCTTTTTCGTAGACCGCTATCGCGGCGGCGTTGGAGTCGTCCACTTCGAGCGTCATAGCCTTGATGCCCAGCGAGCGCGCGCAATCTATGAGCGCCTTCAGGACGGCGCTTCCCACGCCTTTACGGCGCGCTTTTTCCGTAACGGCGATATTCATTATGTGCGCCTCGTCTTCCACGTGCGCGAATCCGCCGTAGCCTATTACTTTGCCTTCAGCGCTTTTCGCCACATAATAATGCTTTTTCTTGTCGGCATATTCCATGCAGAAACTGTCGTAGGACCACGGATGCGCGAAACATTCCTTCTCTATGTCCGCTATATGCTGTAGATCTTCTATCTCGTAAGGGTGTACCGCGTATTCCATTTCACGCCTCCGCGGAAGACTTCTTGATATAGAAAGGACGCGCTTCCTCGACGAATTCGCCCGCAGTATACTTGCGGATAAACGCAGATACGAGTTTGTCGGTTATTGCCCCTTCGAAAAACACTTTTTTGAGTTCGGGCTCGTCGATATCGGCTATATTCGCCGAAAAATACTCGTCTTTGCCGCCCGCGCGCTTCAGCGCGTAATAGTTATCGTGCTTGCAGTCTATTAGCGCGAGCGCCTCCGTTTCGCCCTCCAGCATGGCTTCGAGCTCCGTAATCTCCACTATCGCGGCGCCTACGGCTTTCGCCATGGCGTTAGCGGTGGCGACGCCTATCCTTATTCCCGTAAACGAGCCCGGTCCCACGACCGCGCCCACGGCGTCGAGATCGGCGGGCTTCAATCCCGCTTCCGTAAACAGTCTGTCGGCTTCGGCAAGCACCGTGGGAGAATGTCTGCGCGCCCCGGTATCGCTGACGTACGAATATCTTTTGTCGCCGTCTATAAGCACGAGCACCGCTCTTTCCCAGGTTGTGTCTATTATTAGCGCTCTCATCGTTTAATGACCTCTATCGTGCGCGAATCGTCGGGATTTACCGTGAACACTATCTCCGTCACTTTACCCGGCAGCCTGCTTATTCTGTTCCACTCTATCACGACGACGGAGTCGTCGCGGAAATATTCGTCGAGTCCCAGTTCTTCGAGTTCGCCCTCGTCCTCTATGCGGTACAGGTCGAAATGGTATAATTTCAGTCTGCCCTCCTCGTACTCTCTTACGAGCGTGAAGGTAGGCGAAACCACGTTGCGCGAAATGCCGAGCGCTTTGGCGAGCCCTTTCGTGAACGTGGTCTTACCTGCTCCGAGTCCGCCGCGCAAAACGAGCGTTTCGCCGCCGTTAAGTTTTTCCGCTATTTGCGCGGCAAAAGCCGCGGTTTC
>CALVOD010000159.1 GCA_944350065.1 uncultured Clostridia bacterium | reverse complement strand
CAGGCGGGCAGAGAGATAAGAGTTATCGTGAAGCCCGAGCAGGTAGACGACGCACAGACAGAATTTTTGGCTAAAGATATCGCCAAAAAGCTGGAAAACGAATTGGAATACCCCGGACAAATCAAAGTCAACGTCATTCGCGAAGTCCGCAAAGTGGAGTACGCGAAGTAAAGGGGAAACAAAAATTGCAACATTTCGTAACGCCCCGCGGAGCATCCGCGGGGCGGTTTTTTCATATTCAGAAAAGACGTTTTCGTTTACTATTTATTTACACGGGGGAACTTACTTCAAACATATCTCATTTTGCCCGCGCGGTAGTATAACTTACGCGAAGATAAAATTCAGCCGTTCAAAGGAGCTGTATCGAAGGAATTCAAAGGGATTATGAGAACCGTAAACGTAACGAACAAAAGAATATTCATTATGTCGCTGCCTATATTTCTGGAGCTGTTTTTACAGCTGCTCGTAGGCAATATCGACCAGATAATGTTGTCGGGATTTTCGTCCTCCGTCGCCGCGATAGGTAACGCCAACACGATAATAAATCTCGTCATCGTCATACTTACTCTGAGCGCCGCAGGCGGCATGGTTGCCATTACGAGATACATAGGCGCAGACGACGAACGCAAAGTTAAGGATGCCATAATAGTGACTTTCGGACTCGTAATAGCGTTCGGACTCGTTTTCACGCTCGTGCTGGTATTTGCGGCGGAGCCTTTGCTCAGAGTGCTTAACGCGCCCGAGGAAATCATTTCCGAGGCTTCCGCTTACACCGTGATAGTGGGTGCGGGACTCGTCATTCAGGCGGTACAGATAGCCGCCGTCGCCGTATTGCGCAGTCACTCCAAAGTCAAAGAGATACTTATCTGCGCGGTCGTGATGAACCTTTTTAATATCCTCGGCAACTGGCTTCTCATCAACGGTATCTGGATCTTTCCGAAGCTCGGAATAGTGGGCGCCGCGATATCCACCGACGTCAGTAAGGCGATAGGGCTTGCGGCGACTTTGATATATCTGCGTAAAAAAGTTCCCGTAAGAATTAAATTAGCCGACCTCAGGCATTTCCCCAAAGAGTCGTTCAAGGAAATAGTGAAAATTGCCTTGCCTACCGGCGGCGAAAGCACTTCCTACAATATTTCGCAGATAGTGATTTTAAGTTTCGTCAACCTTTTCGGCACGGCGGTCATCACGGCGAAAGTCTATTGCAGCATGCTTGCCAACGTCGCTTACCTTTATTCCACGGCGATAGCGCAATCCACGCAGATCAACATAGGTTATATGGTAGGCGCAGGCGACTACGACGGCGTAAGCGCGAGAGTCAACCGCACAACTCTCATCTGTATCGCCATTTCGGTTTCGCTTTCGGTGATACTCTGGGCTGCGAGCGATTTAGTCGTGGGACTGCTCAATACCGATCCCGAGGTGCTCGCGCTTTGCAAGCAGATAATGTTTATAGAAATTTTCCTCGAGATAGGGCGTTCCGTCAATATAGTGATGACGCGCTGTCTCGCAACGGTCAACGATATTTACGTCCCCGTCGGTATCACGATGGCGATGGAATGGACGGTTGCGGTATTACTCGGATATATTTTCGCCGTAGAAGCGGGATACGGACTCGTCGGACTTTGGGCTGCGATGGCTGCCGACGAAATATTGAGGGGCATATTCTTCGAGGTCAGGTTTGCCCGCCGCAGGTGGATAATAGGGCATACCAAAAACAAGAATATGCTTCCTCACCCGTTGCATATCAGAGTCGCAGATGTTATAATTTCCTTGACCAAATAGGAAATTATCATGAAAAAGCAACTCATAACTTTCGACCTGAAAAAAATAAACATAACGGCTATAATTATGTTCGCGGTGCCTTACGCAATAGCGGAGGCGCTGCGTTTTGCCGTTTTTAAAGACAGGCTGTGGCATGTCGAATGGTGGGACATAATCTTGCTTATAGCGGGATACGTTATCCTTCTCGCCGCGCACGAGGGGCTCCACGCCCTCGCGATGATATTGTGCGGAGCCAAACCTTCTTCGGTACGCTTTGGCGTAATTCCCAAACAGCTTATGCTGTATTGTACTACGGATACGCCGCTTGCGGCGCGCAAGTACGCTTTCGTGCTCGTCCTCCCCGGAATCGTGACAGGGCTTATACCTCTCGCCCTCGCCACGGTATTCCTTAATTTCCCGTACGTCATACTTTTCGCGGCGCTCCTTTCGGGCGCGGGCGGCGACGCGGTTATGTTTATGTCGGTAATGCGTCTTAAACCTTCGGCGCTCGTCTTAGACCACCCCGAAGCCCCCGCGTATTACGTACTTTATCCCGAGAACGAGCTACCGGAAGACTTTGTTGAGGTAACCGAAGAACAGGAACGTGAACTGCGCGAAAAAATGCGCGGTAAGAAAGGTTGAACCTTTTTGACAAACGCAAAACGCGCCGCGGAGTTTAACCGCGGCGCGCTTTTTTGCGCGCGATATTAACTTAATATGTATTATTTGCAGTCGTATTCGTCGCGCTTCACGCCGCAACCGCAGCTGTTGCCGCAACCGCAGCAGCAGAGCAGAAGGATGATGATGATTATCTCGCAGCATCCGCATCCGCCGCCGTTGCCGCAGCACCCGCAGAGCAGAAGTATGATGATAATCCAGCTGACGCAATCGCAGCCGCAGCCGCAACCGCCTCCGAAATTGAACCCGTTCATAGTG
>CALVOD010000158.1 GCA_944350065.1 uncultured Clostridia bacterium | reverse complement strand
TCAAAGAGATCATCAAGATGGTACCGTACGTCGCCACCGTTATCGTGCTTATCGTAACGAGCATCGTGAACCGCAGAGAATCCCAGCCGCCCGCCTCCCTCGGATTATCCTATTTCAGAGAGGAACGGTAGCTGAGGATACAAACCCTACAAATTTTCCGGTAAAAGGAACGCCCCTTCGTAAGGGGCGTTTTATTTTTCGGCGGAAAGCCTCAAAGCGAAGGCTTGTGAGTATCAGCCTCTTTTCGAACCCGCAACGACGAGCCGGAAGGGGAGTTCCGTAACGGTTACTTTGAATTTTTCCGTGAGATCGCTCACCGCTTCGCCGTCGGCGCAGAAGGTGACGCTTTCTCCGAGACTGACGTCGAGTTCGTTGAACGGAGTGAAGGTAACCGTCTTGCCGAAATGCGGCTTTCCGAAGCCCATGAAGAAGGTGCGGAAGAAGGGGAAGAAGATGGCGACTTTGCCGAGGAACCCCGTCGTTTTCGGCGCGCGTATCGTCAATAAACACATAGGACCGCCGTCGCGGTACATACGGTTGAAACGGAATCCGAAACAACGCGGCGAATTTATTATCATTATGAGAGTATAAACGCCTTCGTATTTTTTGCCGTCCGCGGTTATCTCGGCGGGAATGCGGTTGACCTTATATTCCTTTATCACCCTTGCGATGTACGCGAGCGCTTTGAAACGCTGTTTCTTCCTGAAGTCCACCACGTACCCGAGAGGAGTAAACGTGCCCGCCGCAAGCACGTACGTGAAAAGCCTTCCGTCGGCGGAGCCCACCGCGGAGATCACCCTGCCGCGCCTTACCCGCCTGTCCGCCGCTTCGTTGAGCGTGCCGCTGGGGTAATAACGCACTTCGGTGCCTCGCGCGATATCGCGGTTTATGAGCCTGTTCAGCGTGCCGTCGCCCCCGCTTACCACGACGAGGTCGTAACCCTCTATACGCGTTACGGAGTCGGTTTCGTCCGAAACGTACAGCACGGTCAGTTCGTATTCGTCGCCGATAGATTTTTTTATCGTTTCCTCGTCGCCGACCTTATAGTTTCCGGCAAACCGGTTTATGACGAGGAGGCATTTCTTTTTGGACATATTTTCCTTTTCGAGACGGATGGTTTCTATTTATATATTATTCGCAACCGCTAAGAAGGTAACCCGTCGGCGCTCGTTTTTCAGAAAGAAATCACGCCGAGGTGCTCGAGCAGTATCTTGAGCCCTATAAGTACGAGCACCGCGCCGCCTATGACGGTGGCTTTGTCTTTGAATTTCGCGCCTATGCAATGCCCGAGGAATACGCCGCCTAACGAGAGCGCGAACGTGATGCCGCCGATAAGCGAAACGGCGAGCCACAGATTTACGTCGAGGAACGCGAACGTCACTCCGATTGCGAGCGCGTCGATACTGGTGGCTACCGACATTACGAGCAGCTTCTTTACGTCGAGCCGCTCGCCCGTCGCGCCGCCTTTACCTTTGCAGGCGCAAGCGGAGGCCGCTTGCGCGCTTCCTTCCGCTTCGGCGCCCTGTCCGTTAGCCGCGGCGGTTTCCGTAAGATCGGGCGCCGCGGTTTCCGCAAGGTTTGCGGTCGCTGCAAGGTTCGCGGCGGGCTCCGTTTTTTCGCCGGCGGGGCAGGGGAGAGCGGGCGCCGTTACGTCGCGCGCTTCTTTACGGCGTTTCCTTTCTTCGGCGCCTTCCTTTATCCCGTCGTATATCATTTTCGCGCCCAAAAGAGTAAGCAAGCCGAACGCGATCCAATGGTCGTATGCGGTTATGTAATCGGCTACGAGCTTCGCCGCAAAATATCCTATCACCGGCATAGCCGCCTGGAACAAACCGAAGAAAAGGGCTATGACGAATGCGTGCCGCACGTTTACGCGTCGCATCTCGAGCCCGCGGCACATCGACACCGCGAATGCGTCCGCGGAAAGGCTCACGGCTATTAAAATAAGTTCCCATATATACATTGCGCCGTACTCCGGTAAAAGCCGAAATTTACGATAAGTATATCATTATATATATCTTCTGTCAAACGTTCCCGCCGCGGGCGGAGTGTTCCGCGGCACGAAGTGCGGATAATTACCTATGACAACAAACCGCGATAGGAGTAACCGTATTCTCGAATAGAAGTACCCGAACACGCAAAAATCGGCAGTGAGGATTTCCGTAACCGAAATAAACGGTAAAATTAAGAAAAGCGGGTATTGACTTATCCTTAATATAAATTATATAATATTTACTACATATTTTAGGAGGATTTCGTCCTCCGGAGGAGAGAATATGCAAAGCACCAGGAGCAAACGGTATATTTTTGCTGCGTTTTTAACGGTGATGGCGATTGCCGTCATTGCGTTCGCGGGAGCGGCGAGTATGGTTGCCGACCCGGACGGCGCGCGTGCCGAAGAAAAATTCACGGCGTCGGACGAAGTGATCGTCGCGCACGTCACAGACATGCACTATTATCCTCTCAACTATTGCTACGCCGACCCGGGCGACAGCAGTACGGATTATTACGCGCACATGGCTTCGAGTATGAAAATGGTCCTCGAAAGCACCGCCTACAACGTGGCGGCGCTCAACGCCATAGCCGAAGAAGCGCCCGATTATCTTCTCATAAGCGGCGATATGACTTTGAACGGCGAGATACAGGGGCACATAGAGCTTGCCAATCTTCTCCGTCAGCTTCAGAATAAAGTGCGCCTTACAAATCCCGATTTCCAGATTTTCGTGACGATGGGCAACCACGA
>CALVOD010000157.1 GCA_944350065.1 uncultured Clostridia bacterium | reverse complement strand
AGTACGTCTACGGCGAAACGGTGACGCCGGTAATAGAATTCGAAGGCTTCGCTTACGACGAGGACGCAGCCTCGGCGGGGTGCGTTACCACGGTGAATTATTATATAGATACGGAGGCATACGAAAAAAGCGACGTATTTACCGTGAATACATACAGCGCTATGCTTACGGCGGGATCTGCTGAAAATTATACTTGGAAAGCGGCTTGGGCAAAGGATTTCAACGTAGTCAAAAAAAGCGCCACGGTAACCGTTGCCACCGATAAGTCGGAATACGTTTACGGCGAAAAGGTATCGACTTCGTTCTCTTATGACGGTCTTGTATACGGAGACACGCCCGCGGAAGCGTTCGGCAATCTCTACGTAACATATATGAAAGACGGCGCTCCCGTAACGGATATGGGCAACGCCCCCGACGCGGGAACGTATACCGTGTCCGCGAACGCGACCTCCGTGCCCGCGAACTACGAGCTTACGGTGAGCGGTAACGAATTCGTGATTAACGAGCGCGAATTCGTGATAAGAATAAACGCCGTGTCGGCGTCGGAAAGCGGCTGGAGCAAATCGTCGGACGGCTTCGAAACCGTCACGCTCGATTACGGCACGTTCTACGTAGACGGCACGCTTAATCTCAACGCTACCGAGCGTGGCTTGTATACCGCTACGGGCTCCAACCTTACGGGTACGGAGTTCGCATGGGAGGACGGCTTCTATATAAGGCTCGGCAACGTGGGCGGCAGAAACGTCACCGATAACTTCGAAGTTATTTACGATATCAGCGTCAACCTCATAGACAAGAGCTTCGAAGGCGTCAATATCAGCATAAAAGACAACAACCTCGTTTATAACGGAAACGCGCAATCGCTCGGTCGCGTAAGCGTGGACAATACCGTCACCGCGGTGAACAACGTAACGTATTCGCTTACAGAGAACGGCGAATACTCTTCCGCTGAGCCTACGGCGGTGAAGGCGGGAGAATACACCGTGTACTACAAGGTCACGGCGTCGGGCTACGCCGGCGCCATCGAAGGCAGCTACAAAGCGGTTATCGCTCAAGCGGTCAATAAGATAGTACAGTTTGCCGACGGCGATTACGTTTATAACGGAACGGAGCAGACGGTAGACGTAGACGCGGTAGCGAAAGCCGATTTCGGTGAAATCACGATAACCGAAGGAAGCAACGTATTTACCTTTGTTCCCGCTAACGGATACCTCGTATTTACGGTTTCGGTAGCCGGAACGGAGAATTACACTTCGGCGCAATACGAGCTCCGCATACCTGTGGCGAAAGCCGAAATTACTCTTACGGCGGAAGACGTAATGCATAAATACGACGGAAGCTATGCGGGCGCGGACGTGAACGTGATTATAAGCGGCAACTATGCCGACGACACGGTATTCAATTATTCTTACGTTTACGGCGGCGCGGCTCAAGCCGATCCTTACGCTTTCGTCAACGCGGGTACTTATTCGGTAACCTGCCTCGTAACGAGCGTGAACTACGCCGACGCGAGCGTGACTTATTCCGTAATAGTGGAGAAGGGCGACTTCGGCATCGAGATAAGCGACGAGATCTTCGTTTATAACGGAAGCGCGCAAGGTAACGCGGTGAGCGTTGCGGAAGACGCGTCGTTGTACGCGATCAAATATTATTACAACGGCATTCTTTACACCGGCGAGGGCGCGCCCGCATACGTAAACGCGGGTACCTACGATATCCGTTGCGTGGTAACTTCGCTTTCCGCTAACTACGCTAACGCCGAGAAGAATTATTCGATAACGATAAGCAGGGCGCAGAACAAGATAACCGTCATAGACGGCGCGTCCTTCGGAAGCTATACGTATAACGGCGAATTGCAATCGGTGAATTATCTGTCCGTCTTGCACGCCGATTTCGGCAGACTTACCGTAACGAGCGGTAACGATTCCTTCGTGAATGTACCCGTGGGCGGCGTACACAGGTTCACGGTAGGCGTGGTCGGCACGGTAAATTACGAAGCGTGCAGCTACGAAGTGGCGGTCAACGTGGCGAAAGCGGATTACGCGGCAAGCGATATTCCCGCTCAGATAATCAAGACCGCCGATATAGTGATGCGCATCGGCAGAACGGTATCTTACGTAGAGCTCAACGACGGCTTCGTGTGGACTGAGCCCGACGCGTTGCTCACCGCGTCCGGCACTTACCGCGCGTACTATTGTCTGAACGAAGACAATTATAATCCTTATTATATAGACGTGACGGTGAACGCGCGCAAAGAGAACGTAAAACTCTCCGTAACCGAAAACATAGTCGCGGATATGGGTATAAGCTCGCTTTCCGGACTTGTTTCGATAACGGCTACCGGCGAAGGCAGAACGCTTTACGACGACGAAACGGCAACGGTATACGAGCTTATCGCCGACGGCGTAAATTACGCCGTGGGCGGCACTTACGCCATAACGTATAAACTCATCGAAAACGATTATTACGAGGTGAGTTTCGACGGAACGGCGGGCTCCGAATTGTCGACGAGCGTCAAGATCAGGTCGGTGCGCGCGGGAAGCACTATGTACACGATAGAAGACGCGCTGTTTTCGGCTTCGAGCGGGACCGTGATAGTTACGGCGGACACTTCGTTCGCTTCGGATGCGGTCAAATCGGCGGTGAACGGACTGTACGTATCCAACGCCTATTATACGGTAAAGAGCGGAGTTACCTTGCTTGTTCCTTACGACATCAATTATTCGACGGATACCAATACCACGGA
>CALVOD010000156.1 GCA_944350065.1 uncultured Clostridia bacterium | reverse complement strand
ATAAAACCGCTCGTATATAAATTTACGCCGCGCGCGCTGTGGGTAAGAAGGAAAAGGAAGTTGTTTTTCGATAAATAAAAACGTTAAGGGTATAAATTCACCTAATGAAATACCGCTCCCCTCGGGGAGCGGTAAGTCGTTAAAAGACGATTGAAAAGTCGCGGACTATTTCTGCGTTTTGATACCGAGTTTGGCGCAGTCGTTTTCGTATGCTTTAGCGACTTCGCGGACGTCGCCCTGCATTTTGACGACGCCGTTTTCGAGGTAGACGGCTTGCTGGCAGAGAGTCAGTATCTGGCTCATGCTGTGCGACACTACGATGAAGGTGGTGCCGTTTTTCTTGAGCTCGTCTATTTTTTCGGCGCATTTTTTGCGGAAGGGTATGTCGCCCACGCCGAGCACCTCGTCGATGAGCATTATATCGGGATTGACGTCTACGGCTATCGAGAAGCCCAGTCGCGAGATCATACCGGAGGAATAGTTTTTGAGGGGAACGTTCATGAATTCGCCGAGCTCCGAGAATTCCACTATGCTGTCGTATTTACGGAGCATTTCGCGGTGCGAGAATCCCATCATGGCGCCGTTTAAGAATACGTTTTCTTTGCCGGTGGCGTTCATATCGAATCCGGCGCCCAGTTTGAGCAGAGGGACGATATTGCCTTTGGTGAGGGCGATACCCTCGGTGGGGCGGATTATGCCGGAGATGATTTTGAGGAGCGTGGATTTACCCGCGCCGTTGCGCCCGATGAGGGCGAGGCTTTCGCCGCGATTTACGCTGAAATTGACGTCTTTCAAGACCTCGAGCTTCTTGTAGCGGATCTTGCGTTTGATGAGTTTTATCGCGAATTCCTTGATATTGTCGATGCGTTCGGTGGGTATGGTGAATTGCATACTCACGTTTCGGACGTCCACGAGAAGGTCGGGGGAATTGCGGAAAGATCTGATAACATCGGCGTAAAGCGAATTTCTTGTCGACATGTCGCGCCCCCTAAATATGCAGAATGAATTTATTACGGGAGAGACGGAAGATCGCCCAGCCGATAAGGAAGGAAGCGATACCCACGCCGAATATTATCGCGTGCGCTTTCCAGTCGGGGATATTGCCCATAACGACGTCTCTGAAGTAATTGAGGTAATGCAGAAGGGGATTGAATTGCATTATGTGCATTGCGGTTTCGTTGAGTTTGAGCGAGGTAAGGGAGTAGAATATCGGCGTGAGGTACATCCAGAGCCTCGTGAATACCGAATAGATATGCTTGATATCGCGGAAGCGGACGAAAACGGTGGCGAGGAAGAAGCCGATACCTGTCGAGAAAAGGAGGATCGCGGGGAGCCACGGGAGGAGGATCATCAGCATCGACCAATGGAACGTAACGCCGTTAGGGATACGGATGAGCATGACCGCGACGAGGGCGATGAGCGCGAAAAGGAAATTCACGCAAGCGGTGAAGATCTGCGCAAGCGGAAATACCGAGAAAGGCACTCTGGTCTTGTAGAGGAGATCGTAGTTATTGACGATACTGGTCATCGCGTTGGTGGTGCCCGCCGACACGAGGGTAAAGACTATATTACCGGACAGAACGTAGACGGGGTAATCCATATCGATACCCGTTCTTCCGAAGATGCTGGAAAAGACGAACGCCATGACGAGCATGGTGAGCAGCGGGTTGAGCACCGTCCAGATAATGCCCAATACGGAACGCCTGTATTGATTTTTAACGCTTTTTACGACGAGGGAAGAAAGGGTGATGAAGCCCTTTCGGAATCTTGTCGCGAGCGATCTCACGTTTTCGTTTAATTCGTTATAAAATTTTGCTTTAGTCATTGCAATAATAGTATCACTAATTTGCGCTTAAGTCAAACAAAGCGCGCCCGGGTAAATCCGGGCGCGTCGCGTATAAGTGAAATCAGAGACTTTCTATCAAAGATTTAAGGTAAGGCGCGAGAGAAGGGTCGCGCAGCGCGTAGTCGATATTGGCTTTGAGGAAACCTTCCCTGCCGCCCATATCGTAGCGAATACCGTCGAAGGTATAGGAATAGACGGGTTTCACTTTCGCCATGTCGTCGAAAGCTGTGGAGAGGTAGTATTCGCCGTTGTGCGTAGGTTTGACGGTTTTGATGAAATCGAATACTTCCGGAGTAAGAACGAACCTTCCCAAACTCGTAAGGGTGGAAACGAGGTCTTTAACGGCGGGTTTTTCCTGATAACCGCCTACGCGGGTGAGTTTACCGCGCCTTTCGAGGGGAAGCATAACGCCGTATTTGACGGCTTCTTCGGGAGGAATGTCCTGTACGCCGATGATAGGGGCGTTGACCTCGTAGTAAGCTTCCATAAGCTGACGGGTGACGGGCTTATCGGGATTATACATAACGTCGTCGGGGAAAAGGAGCGCGAAAGGCTCTCCCGCCGCGAAATCCCGGCAGAGGTCCACGGCGTACGCAGTGCCGCGCATTTCGGGTTGGCGAACGTAAGTGATATGCACTTTGCCCATATAAGCGTTTATTTTTTCGAGCAAAGCGGTTTTGCCTGATTTGGCGAGGGAACTTTCAATTTCCGGGACTCTGTCGAAGTAATCGGCGATCATCGATTTACCGCGCGAAACGACGATACAAATATCGGTAATACCGCTCAGAACGCATTCTTCGACGACGTAATCTATAGCGGGGCGGTCGAGGATAGGGAGCATTTCTTTAGCGATAGCCTTGGTGATAGGCAAGTGTCTTGTTCCGAACCCCGCCGCCGGGATAACAGCTTTGGTAAT
>CALVOD010000155.1 GCA_944350065.1 uncultured Clostridia bacterium | reverse complement strand
GCCGCGTTCATGCTGAAGCCGCCCGTATTGGAGAAGCAGTCGAGCACCGTCTTGCCGCGGCAATATCTTCTCACCGCGTAGCGGTTGTCCTTCTGATCGAGGAAATAACCCGTTTTCTGTCCGTTACGGACGTCTACGTAAAGTTTCACGCCGTTTTCTTCGACTAACACTCTGTCGGGTATTTCGCCGTACAGCTCTCCCGAGACCGGTTGCAGACCTTCCTTCGAGCGCACCGCGGCGTCGCTCCTTTCATATATACCTTTAGGCGAAAACGCTTCGACGAGCGCGGCGGTAAGCAGTTTCTTGCGCATATCGAAACCGAGCGAAAGAAATTGCGCGCAGAGTATTTCGCCGTAGCGGTCCACTATGAGCGAAGGGAGTCCGTCCGCTTCGCCGTAGCAAAGCCGGTAGCAGTCGCCGAGCGCAAGATCTTGACGCAAGGCGTCCGCTTTTTTCAGGCGTCTTACGAAAAATTCTTTGTCGTCCGTTTCCTTTTCGTCGCGTATGAAAATCCTTACCAATATCCGCGAAAGGTGATTGATATAGCCTTTGCCGACGAATTTGCCGTCGTAAGAGTATACGGTGGCAAGAGAACCGTTTTTGTCCTTGCCTTCTATGCGCGCCGCTTCGTTGGCGTATACCCAGCTTCTGCCGCGCAGTATTTCGCGCTCCTCGCCTTTTTTAAGATATACAGAATATGCCATGTTCCGTTCCTTCGGATGATATGATTAAATTATATACGCCTCATACCGTTTTGTCTACCGGTGCGCGCACGTTCGTTCAAAGGCGGTATTGACCCGAATTGAGTTATGTGATATTATGACATTGCGGACGATTCCGCGTGCGGAGGGTATCGTATGAGATTTCGTAAAACTCTGGCGATTTTGCTCACGGTGGCTTTCGTCGCCGTAATAGGCACGGCGATAGCGCTTCAGACAAGCGGAGAAAAGGAGCCTTCCCCGGAACCCGAGCCTTTGCTCATCACCTTCTGGGGAGATTCCATCGCCGAAGGCGTGCTCGGTCCGTCCCCGCTCAAAGAGCGTGATTCTTATGCATATTTCGCGATAGTGGGAAGGGATAACGGCTATAAATACGTCAACCGTTCGGTCTCGGGACACCAGACTTCCCACATGCTCGAATATATCAGACGTCCCGACGAGAACGCCTATCTCACGGATACGCTGATGCGGACTTCGGATATAATCCATATATCCATTCTCGGCAACGACCTTCTGCAGAACAGTCTCGGCGCCATGGTCGTGAATTACGCCAAAGGCAATTCATCTTCGCTCGACGCCAATATAGCGAAGGCGCGGATCAATTTCGCGGAAATAATGGATCATATTCTTTCGGTAAATCCCGACGCTTTCGTAATGATAAACACCGTCTACAACCCGATGTTCGAAGGGAGCGCTATATTGCCGCAAAGCTGTATAGACGAGATGCACGCGCTCGGAATGGACTCAGCGGACATACGCAACACCGGTTCGGCGATGCTTGCGGAGCTTAACGGCATAATCTTCGATTATCTCGCGGAGCACGAAGGCGCATACGTCGTGATCGACGCGGAAGCGGAGTTCGACAGGATATTCAGTGAGGACGAGGAGAGGGGAAAGGGGCTTTTCTATAAAGACGGAGTACACCCCTCCAACGAAGGGCACGCCGTGATAGCCGATCTCATCCAACGCGCCCTCGAGAAAGAGGGACTTGCGGGCGAAGCCACGGCTCTTGCAAATTATAAGCAACTGCGTACCGAGCAGCTTGCGAGACTTTACGCGGGTACCGCCGACACGGCGGAAAACCGCGCGCGGATATCGGGAGCCGCAAGCGTGGAAGAAGTCACTTACGCTTATTTCCGCGCGATAGAAGGTTATTCTCCGGTGTATTACGGTTAGGAGGACGGGGCTATGAAAAAATTCGGGAAAAAGGTAACCGTGATATTCTTGTTGCTTGTCCTTGCGTTTTCGTCGGTATTGCTTACGGCGTGCGACGGCGGCAACGACGGCGACGAAGACGATACGGCTCCCGCCAAAGGCTATTACGTGGAGAAGACCGAAAGGTATTATCTCGACGAATTGAACTGCGTCGTTCTCGATTTGCCGATAGGCATACTTTTCAACGGAAACAAGAGCTATTTCGAATTGCGCCCCGACGGCAGCATAGAGATACGCGCGATGCTCAAGGACGCCACGATAAACAGTATATCCTCCATTTTGAAGGATTACGGAGCAAATCTGAGCAGTATCGACCTGCAAAGCACCGTCGACACTTACGTGACGGAGCTGATGCCCGCGTTCACGTTGAAGGATATACCGTTTTCGCTCGGTCTGCTCGAAGCCACCCTCGGTATCGAGGTAGTGGGATTCGATACCGAACACGAGGGGATACAGGCGTTATGCGAGTCGCTTGCCGAGACGGCGCGCCTGCCCGACGAGCTTAATCTTCCTTACGGGCTCGGGCTCGTTTACAGAGGAAATTACTATATCGAAGACCTTACGAGCGTTACGACCGGCGAGGTATTCAAAGCGGTGTATACCGGCAATTCCGCCGAAAACGGCGAGCCTTACGGAATAATGACGCTCTCCGTAAACGACGACGGAAAGCGGACGATAAACTTACATATAGAATTCCTCAATACCGACATAGTCGGCGTGGCTCCGTAATAGGCTACTCCGTAAGAAAGCTAAGGAAGCGTTCGGTAAAGCGGATAGATTTTCCGTAAAGTTAAAATAAATCGCGTAAAATGAATAACGCCCGTCGAAAGCGGGCGTTACTAATT
>CALVOD010000154.1 GCA_944350065.1 uncultured Clostridia bacterium | reverse complement strand
ACGAAAAGTATGGCGATGAGCACGGGGCAGACGTAGCGGATATTGGCGGACCATACCGCGACGAAGCCGGGGCGCGCGGAAGCGGGATCGTGAGCGGCAAGCTCTTTGACGGCGTTTACGGGCTTCCAGACGTAGCCGACGTAAATGCAGGTAAGGATACCGACCAGCGGGAGCAGGAAGGTGTTAGAGAAGGTGTCGAAGATCGTAAGCAGATCGACTTTACCGAGGAAGCCGCCCTGCGACAGCGAAACGAGTACGCCGACAAGCGTAGCCGCGCCGACCACTATAACGGCGGCGAGCTTGCGGTTAAGTTTGAATTTTTCCACGACCACCGCGACGTTTACTTCGATAAGCGCGATGGCGGAGGTGACCGCAGCGAACAGCACGAGCAGGAAGAAGACCACGCCCACGACGCTGCCGAGCACGGGAGGCATGGCGTCGAAAACGGCGGGCAGCACCACGAATACGAGTCCCGCTCCCGCGGTGGGCGTTTCGCCTGCCGCGAATACGGCGGGCAGAATGGCGAAGCCGGCTATCATAGCGACCACGGTGTCGGATACGCAGATGAGGAGGGTGTTTTTGGTAAGGCTTATTTCTTTACTCGCGTAGCTTCCGTAGGTGGTACCTATTCCGAGTCCTATCGAGAGGGAGTAGAACGCCTGTCCGAGGGCGGCAAGGAAAATTCCCGCCACGCCGCCGGAGGCTTCGATCCTCGCGAAATCGGGTACGATGAAGAATTTAACGCCTTCGAACGCTCCTTTCATCGTAAGCGCCACTATCATAACGAATACGAGCATGACGAAAAGCAGGGGCATAAGCACCTTATTGACGCGCTCGATACCGTTCTTGACGCCTAAAAGAATGACGGTAAGGCATATAGCCATAAATATTATAAGGAATACGACGGGCATCCAGGGGTTGCCGACGAAGGAGGAGAAAACTGCGGTATAGGCGCCGCTTTCGACGAAGCTGCCGCCGTCCGTATAGCCTATGGCGTAACGGATAATCCAACCGCCTATCACGCTGTAGTAGGAGACTATTATGAAAGAAGCTATGCAGCTGACGACGCCGGTGAAACCCCATTTTTTACCGGCGACGGAGTAAGCGTCGATGACGTTGCGGGAGGCGTGTCTTCCGATGGTGAATTCCGCTATCATGAGCGAAAAGCCTATTACGACGACCATAATGACGTAAGCTATAAGGAAAAGCGCGCCGCCTTGCTGACCGGCGAGGTAGGGGAAGCGCCAGATATTTCCGAGGCCGACGGCGGAGCCCACCGCAGCCATGAGGAAGCCGAACTTACCCGACCAAGTGTGATTGGAGCTTTTCAATGTGAGGTTTTCGTCTTTATGAGTCATTTTTATGCCTTCGTGAATCGTTTTCGGATATTATATCGCATATATGCGCGCGTTTGCAAACGATTTGAAGGGGGATATGCGCGCCTTCAAAAAAAACACCGTTGAAAACGCGTCGCGAAAATGGTATAATCGAAGGCGAAGAAAAGTTCGAAAAGGAGACGGATATGGAAAAGGCCGGCGTGAAAAGGGCTTTGAAAATAACGGGCATAACTTTGATCGCGGCGGTGCTTCTCGTGGTGCTCGCGGGCGTGGGATACGTGCTGTACGTAGTTTTCGAGTACGACAGGATAGAAGACAACACCGTACTCGCCGTGGACGGAGCGAGCGGTTTGCCGAGCACGCTCGACATAAACAAAGATTATGTTGCGGTAACCTATAATATAGGTTTCGGAGCCTATTCTTCCGATTTTTCCTTTTTTATGGACTCCGGAGAAATGCTTGACGGGACGGTAGTTACCGGTAAATACGGCAAGGCTATCGACAAGCAACACGTTCTCGACGACATAAACGGAGCGATAGGGGTGTTGAACGCGGTCAACGCCGATTTCATACTGTTGCAGGAAGTGGATACCGACGCCGACAGGAGTTATCACGTCGATCAATACGACGCGGTGACGAAGGCGCTTACGGGAGATTATTGCAGGACTTTTGCGGTGAATTTCCATTCGGCATACCTTATGTACCCTTTAAACGACCACCACGGCAAGAGCACCGCGGGAATCGCCACTTATTCCAAGTACGCGGTTTCGTCCGCGGTGAGAAGGAGCTATCCGCTCGACACGGGCTTCGCTAAATTTTTCGATCTCGACCGTTGTTTCGCGGTGAACAGAATAGCCGTTGAGAGCGGTAAAGAGCTGGTGCTCGTCAACAGCCACATGTCCGCGTACGACGAAGGCGGCACGATACGCGAGCAGCAGCTTGCCATGCTCAAAGAGTTTATGGCGGCGGAATACGCCGCAGGCAATTACGTTATCGTGGGCGGGGACTTCAACCACGAGCTTGCCGCGAGTCTCGGCACCTTCCCCACCGAGCAGAAGACGCCTACCTGGGCGTATCCGCTCACGAGCGACATGGTGGGCGAGAATTTCCGCGTGGTGGCGAGTAAAGAGGGAACGGGCACCTGCCGTTCCGCGGAAATACCGTATACACCCGGGGTAAATTATCTTACCGTGCTCGACGGCTTCATCGTCTCCGACAACGTCGCCACCGTCGCGATAGAGAATATCGATACGGAATTTGCGTATTCCGACCACAATCCCGTTAAGTTTACGTTCAGACTGCTTTAAAGAGGTATTGTCAAACGGGAGCGCCTATGCTATCATTTTAATAATCGGAAAATCTTTTACATTCCGATGATCTATCCGAGTCGGCTTGCCTAAGGCGGCGGCTATGGCGTGCCGACCGGGGTTTCGCGGGAAACTGCGGAGCCTCC
>CALVOD010000153.1 GCA_944350065.1 uncultured Clostridia bacterium | reverse complement strand
GGATTCGGGGGAGCGAGAAAGCTCTCTTTACCGCCGCCTTCGCGGGAAGCGCATTCCGCGGAGCAATGATCGCAATCGTGCGTGCATTCACTCATCGTTATTCTCCTTTGCCCTTCGGGGCTCTCACGGCGCGTGCGCCGCTTTATTCTTCAATATAATAGCACAGCCTTTGCGGGTTAGCAACAGTTTGCTCGAATACGCGGGTTTACTTTTTCGCTTACTCGGGGATATCTCTTTCGAGCTTACGACGGTCTTGCGCTCAACCGTCGAACGGGCTTCGGATTCTTCGTCATTAGTCGCGCGTTAGGGCTTGAAAGCGCACGCGGAATTGTACTATAATATTTTTACCGTATTCAGTGAGGTGTATTATGGAAAGATCGCTCGACCTTTCAGGCGAAACCGAAGCCGCTCGTTCCCGCGACGGCGGTCCGACCGCGTCCGACAGGACGAGGAACGCGACAATCATCCGCGACGGCAAAGCGGCGCTCGGCATAGAGCTCGGCTCGACGCGCGTTAAAGCGGTCGTCATCGACGAAAATCTCAACGCGCTCGCAAGCGGCAGCGCGCAGTGGGAGAACAGCTTCATTGACGGATACTGGAGCTACACGGAATATGAGATTTTTTCTACGTTGCGCTCCGCGTACTCCGATTTGAGGGAGAATATACTTGCCGAATACGGCGCGATACCGTCCTCGTATACCTGCATAGGCATATCCGCCATGATGCACGGATATCTCGCTTTCGACAAAGACGACAGACTGCTCGTACCGTTCCGCACCTGGCGCAACGTGACCGCCGCGCGCGCGGCGGACCTTCTCGGCAAAGCCCTCGGTACTCATATTCCCGAAAGATGGAGCGTCGCGCACCTTTATCAGGCGGCTTTGGACAAGGAAAGCCACGTCAAAGATATAGCTTCGATGAATACTCTCGCGGGATACGTGCATTACCGCCTTACCGGTAGCAAAGTCCTCGGCGTGGGCGACGCGAGCGGAATGTTTCCTACGGAAGGGCTGTCCTACGACCGGAAAGCCGCAAAGACCGCGGAAGCGATGCTCGCTGCGGAAGGCGTTAACGTAAAAATCGACGAGATTTTCCCCGAAATACTTACCGCGGGCGACATTGCGGGCAGGCTTACCGAAGCGGGAGCGGCGCTCATAGACGAAAGCGGCACGCTCGAAGCGGGGATCCCTTTCTGTCCGCCCGAAGGCGACGCGGGCACGGGTATGGTAGCCACCGCGAGCCTTCTCCCTTCGACGGGCAACGTCAGCGCGGGCACGAGCGCGTTCGCCATGATCGTGCTCGAGCATAAGCCCGCGTCGTACCACCGCGAAATAGACATAGTCACCACGCCTTCGGGCGATCCGGTGGCAATGATACACTGCAATAACTGTTGCGGAGATATCGACGATTGGTTTTCTGTTTTCCGCGAAGCGGTAACCCGTATAACGGGAAATACGCTTTCGGACGACGAGCTCTACAAGTCGCTTTTAGAAGCCGCGGACAATGCGGAAAGCGCGGGCGACGTTATCGCTTTCAACTACCTTTCCGGCGAAAGCATAACCGAAGTGAACCGCGGTGCTCCGGCTGTTTTCCGCCGCGGAGACCGCTCCTTTACTCTGCCCGCGTTTATGAAATCGCTGCTGTATTCGGCGGTTGCGACGTTGCGCATAGGGATAGACGTTCTGCGTTCGGAAAACATCGGCGTGGGCAGTATCGCCGCGCACGGCGGCTTCTTCAAGTCCGTTCAAGGCGTGCGTGTGCTTGCTGCGGCGCTCGGAGTTACCGTGCTTACTTATCCCGCTTCGGGCGAAGGCGGCGCCTGGGGAATAGCGACTCTCGCGGCTTATTCCGCAAGCGGCGCAAAACTTTCGCTTTCCGATTTCCTTAAAGAAAAATCCTATCCGCCCGAACCCGCGCTGCGCATATCGGCAAGCGCAGCCGAACGAGCGGATTTCGACGCCTATCTCGAAACCTACAAAAAACTTATTCCCGCCGAAAAGGAGGCAGAGAAAATATATGAGTGAGCTGTATTTGCTGAAAAAAGCCGTTTACGAAGCTAACGTCCGGCTTTTCAAGAGCGGTCTCGCGGTGCTTACCTGGGGTAACGTGAGCGCGATCGACCGCGAAAAAGGTCTTGTCGTCATCAAGCCGAGCGGAGTGGATTACGCGGCGCTCAAACCGGACGACATGGCTGTGGTGTATCTTGACGGAAAGGTAGCGGAAGGCTCGTTGCGCCCTTCGAGCGACACGCCCACCCACCTCGAATTGTACGCGGCGTTCAAGGATATAGGCGCCGTGGTGCATACCCATTCGCCTTACGCCACCGCATTCGCGCAGGCGAAACGCCCGATAACGCCGTTCGGCACCACGCACGCGGACTGCTTCTACGGCGAAGTGCCTTTGACTCGCGCACTCGCTCCCGAGGAACTCGGAGAATACGAAAAAAATACGGGAAAAGCGATAATCGAAGCCTTTTCGGGCAAAGATCCCGTAAGCGTGCCGGCGGCGCTCGTGGCTTCTCACGGACCTTTCGTGTGGGGAAAGAGCGCGTCTAATGCCGTAGACAACGCCGTAACGCTCGAAGAAGTCGCAAAAATGGCTTATTATACGCTCGCGCTCGCGCCCGATACGACGCGGCTCGAGCAACATATACTCGATAAACATTATTTCCGCAAGCACGGCGCAGGCGCCTATTACGGACAAGGAGAACATAAATGAAATACGTAGCATTTTTAACGGGAAGCCAATATCTTTACGGCGGCGAAGCGCTGGAAGCGGTAGCCGCGGACTCCGCGCGTATAGCGGAATATCTCGACAA
>CALVOD010000152.1 GCA_944350065.1 uncultured Clostridia bacterium | reverse complement strand
TATTCGAATTGAAGATAGACAATGCCGTACCTACCTTATCCGTGAGCGTCAACGGAACTCCGATAGGGGGAAGCGGCTTATATAAAGACTGGTACCGCAGCGAAGTAAACGTGGATTTCGTAACCTCCGGCGGCGAGTCCGGGGTGACGGTATATTACAGTTATCGCGTGAACGGAAGCCCTGAAAGCTCCGAATGGGAGCCCGTTAACGGGAATTCCTTTACGGTTACCGATAAATCCGTTAATAACGGCAAGGGCGGAAGCGATTACTATTACGCGTTCAAAGCGGTGAGCGGCGCGGGTAAGGAAACTTACGCGACGGGAGAAAACGACGCTACGGAATTTTACATTCCGGTAGATATGAATTACTACACGCTCGATATCGTCGCCACCGTTGGAAGTAAGGAAGACGTGATTTACGCAGCGATGTCGGGCGAGAGCGAAAGATTGCGCCGCGGCGACAGCGTAAGAGTGGAGATCACGCCGAACGCGGGCTACCGCTTCAAATCGTATTCTTCGGACGCGGGCGGTTACAGCCCGAGCTACGCGCCCGACGCCGCGAATGGCAAGGAACCCATAGTCAACAACTATACGGTAGGCGGAGCTGACATAACGGTATTCGCGGAATTCTATAAAGAAGTTACGCTTATATATTCAAATCTCCGTCAGACGATGCAGACGCAGACCGCCGTTCTGCATGTCGAAGCGGAACCGTCGGAAAGCGATTTCTATGAGCGCTTCGACAACGTGAGCTTCCCGATCTCTTACAACGGCGTCAGCGAGTTGCCGTCGGACTTGGGCGTTTATGCGATAACAGTAAGCGTTACCGGAGAATATGCCGAAGATTACGTCCTTATAAATCCTTCGGAAACGATGACCGTGGTGTATTTCGCGGGCTCGGGTACCGAGCAGGATCCTTACAAGATCGAAAACGAATACGACCTTAAACAAATAGATACGTATATGTATTACGAGGACGCTTTCGCAACGGAAGGCGATCCGTACGCGTATCTCGGCGAAAACCGCAGGACGGCGTATTTCTTGCAGGAAGCCGACATAGCGCTTTCGCTTTCGTTCTCGCCGCTTGCAAGCTACGGAGACGGTTATACATACGCCTTCTCGGGTACTTACGACGGCAACAGATATGTAATAAGCTATTCGGGCGTTTATAACGCCGATAACGGCTTCGCCGTCTTTACGAAGCTGGACGACGCGGCGGTAATGAACCTCGGCGTAGAACTCGATCTGCGCAATACGAGAACTCTGGCGGAGGGTACCGCGGTGGGCTATATTGCCGCGGAAGCGTATTCGTCGGGCATTTACGCCTGCTACGCGAAAGGCAACGCCGAGTTTACAGACGGCAACCTTACCGCGGGCGGTATCGTGGGTAAAGCTACGGACACGCTCGTGACGTATTGCTTCAGCGACGTGAAGATAAGCGTGAGCAGAATGTCCGGTTATATCGGCGGCATAGCCGGTTACCTTGCCGGCAATTCCTACGTCGCCAACTCCTATACCGTGGGCGGAATTTCGGCGGTTGCCTCCGAAAGGTATTCGGCGTCCGCCGCTGCAGGCACCGAATTCCTCTATGCAGGCGCCGTGACCGGTTATTGCGACGGCTTGTCCGCAAATCTGCCCGCGAGCGGCAACGACACCTATTATCTCGACAGGAACCTTTCGTTCGACGGAAGTATAGAAAGCGCGTTTGCCTTGGGTAACGCGGAGACCTTCGACGAAGCGGATAAACTGCTTTACGAAGGGGCGATAATAGACTTCTTCGTGGAATGCACGAACGTGCTCGGCGGCGTTTCGGTCTCCGGTAAAACCGTGACGGTGAGGGAGCTCACCCTTAAACGCATCGACGCGGTCAAACCGGAATACTCGCTCAGCGGAGACGGCACGACGGAAAGTCCCTTCCTGATAGACACGGAGCGTAAATTCACGTTGATAGAGACTTTCCCGTGGGCAAACTATCTGCAAACCGCGGATATAACGCTTACGGAAAGGAGCAACTTCTCCTCCGCCGTTCCGTTCGTGGGCGTTTACGACGGCGGCGGTCATACCGTGTATTGCGCGGTGGGCTTCGAGTCCGATTCCGTAAAATACGGCGGCTTGTTCGCGGTCCTCGGCGGCACCCTCGAAAACCTCGTGATACGCGACGCGGCGTTTACGTTTAACGCAAGCGACGCTGTCGCGGCAGGCGCCGCGGCGGGCATAGCCACGGAAGGCGCCGTTATCCGTAACGTGACGGTGACGGGTACCGTAAGTATAAATGCGGATACCGAAAGCGTAGTTTATGCGGGCGGAATAGTAGGGTATGCCGTCAGTGCGGAGATAACCGATTGCGTTTCCACGGTTTCCGTGAACGTAAGCGCGGCACGTGCCGCGGCGGGCGGTATTCTCGGGCAGGCGGACGGCGAAACGAAGCTCGGATATCTGGTCTCGATGACCGCGCTCACCGTGGACTATTCGCTGCGCGCCGACGTGGGCGGAGTTATAGGCGCGGCTAAAGGCGCAAACGTCGAAGCTACCGCCGCGCTCACCTATCTTAACGGCAGCGCTTACGCTTCGGGCAAGAGCGTCAACCGCGGTGCGGGTTACGACGCCACCGGCAAACTCAACGCCGTAGGCAAGGACTACGCCAACGTAACTTCGGAGACCAACCTCGTTTCGGGCGGAGTCACCGTGGGCAGCGTCATAAGCGGACTTTATCCCTTCGAGGGCTCGGGCACGTCGTCTTCGCCCTTCGTGATAGATTCCTACTCCAAGCTACTGCTCGTAGGCAACTATATGTACGCTTCCTTCAGCCTCGCCAAAGACATCATCGTCGGCGACTACAACGG
>CALVOD010000151.1 GCA_944350065.1 uncultured Clostridia bacterium | reverse complement strand
GAAAGTTTCGTATCGGTATACGTGCTCGGCGCGATAATAGCCGCGATCATCATAGCGATGTCGGTTGTTTTTCTCGTGAAAGCGGCGCGTAGAGCCAAAGCTATCGGAATGGACAAGAAAATCGTCACCGAAACAATTAAAAACAGCGCTTTATTCTCGATAATCCCTTCTATCCCTATAGTTATCGGTATAGGGATCATGATGCAGTTTTTGGGACTTGCGATACCGTGGATAAGGCTTTCGGTCATAGGCGCGCTCCAGTACGAAATACTCGCGATGGATCAGGCGGGAGTCACGACCGCAACGGACAACACCGCGATAGCCACCGCCTGCGTCGTCATGACGATAAGCATAATAACGGGACCCCTTTTCAACGCGATATTCTATAAAAAATATCAGAATAAGCTCCTCGAACTGCAGGAAAAGAACGAGCGCAAAATGAACGCGATTACGGGAGCGCTCCTCGGCGGAATGCTCGCAGGCATAATGTCCGCGATAATAATGGGCGGTTTCTTCGGTATCAACGCCCCCGTGACCGACGCGAGTGGAATTACCACTTACGGCGAGATAACGCTCATCACCCTTGCCGCGAGCGTGATACTTATGGGACTTTGCGGCGTAATTCTACTGGTATTCAAACAGAAATGGATAGAATCCTACGCTTTGCCGATAAGTATATTGGGCTCGCTTGCGATAGCTTTCGCATTCATACAGGTATTCGCGTAAGGAGGACGTAAAGATGAAAAAATCGGATTTTTTCGGCGTAGCCGCAACAAGAGAAGAACATAACAACCAGATGCACAATCTGGGCAGAATATTCACCTGGATAGCCTTGGGCTTCATCTGCGCGTTGCCCATAGTGTACTGCGTTTCCGCGGGCGTCACTCCGAACTGGTCGCAACTCGGACTGTGCGTACCGTTTATGGCGGGCTACTGGGCGATAGGACTCATCGAGGCGTTGAGTTACGCGCCGCTTCTCGGAACGGGCGGACAATATCTGTCGTTCATCACGGGCAACATCTCCAACCTCAAACTCCCCTGCTCGCTCAACTCGCAGACCATCGCGAAAACCAAACAGGGCTCCGAGGAGCAGGAAATAGTTTCGACGATATCCATAGCGGTAGGAAGTATCGTGACCACGGTTATCATAATAATAGGACTTATACCTCTTGCGATATTCCAAAACGAAATAGTCAACGTCCTCAAACCGGTATCTCCGTACGTAATTCCCGCAATATTCGGCGGACTGACGATGGTGCTTATGGCAAAATATTTCAAGATCGCCGCAATACCTTTCGCGGTATGTCTGCTGATATGCCTTGTAGGCAACCTTATCGGCTACGGCGAAACGGTGAACAGCCAGTCCACGATGGTTATCGTGGGAATGGTCGTCAGCATAATTTCCACGCTTATACTGTATAAATTCAACAAAATCTGAAGCAACAGACAAGAAGGCGAAAAAAATGCTTGCCGAAAACATCACCGAACTTATAGGAAACACGCCGTTGCTTCGACTGGGTAACGGCAACATATACGCGAAACTCGAATATTTCAATCCTTTACATTCCGTTAAGGACAGAGCGGCGCTGTATATGATAAACGGCGCCGAAAAGCGCGGCGAACTCAAAGCGGGCGGCACCGTCGTGGAAGCCACGAGCGGCAACACCGGCATAGGACTTACCTATATAGCGTTGCAAAAAGGGTATAAGGCGGTGCTCGTAATGCCCGAAAACATGAGCGACGAACGCAAAAAGCTTCTCCGTCATCTCGGCGCGGAAGTGGTGCTTACGCCCAAAGAAGAAGGCATGGCGGGCGCGCACGCCAAAGCCGACGAAATAGCCCGCGAAAGAGGAGCGTTCGTCCCCGACCAATTCGCAAATCCCGACAACGCGCTCGCGCACGAAGAAACCACGGCTAAAGAAATAATTGCCGATCTCGGCGAAACGAAACCCGATTATCTCGTGCTTACCTTCGGCTCGGGCGGCACTCTTTCGGGACTCGGCAGAGCGCTGAAAAAGGTATATCCGCAACTGAAAGTCGTGGCTGTGGAGCCCGAGGAAAGCCCCCTCCTCTCACGCGGCTACGCCGGCGCGCACGGGATACAGGGAATAGGCGCGAACTTCATTCCGGAGCTTCTCGACAAAGACGTCATAGACGAAACGGTATGCGTTAAAAGCGCCGACGCGATACGAGCCGCCGCTCGCGCCGCCAAAGAATACGGTACGCTCATAGGCATCTCCTCGGGCGCCGCGCTTGTGGCTTCGGAACTTATCGCCGCAAGAGCGCCGAAAGCCGTCGTGGTCACGCTGTTTGCGGACACCGGGGAAAGATATCTCAGCGTTTGGGAATCCTGAAATCGCATTACGATACCCGTAACGCTAAATTTACGATAATCTAATTACAAACGAACCGCCCCTTTACGGGGCGGTTCGTAGTTCTAATATCTTTAATTCGGCTTTATCAGATGAGGAAGCAAGCGGCAACGACAAGCAGTATCACGCTTATTCCCACAAACACCGCTCCTACCGCGCGCTTACATTTGAGATACGATTTACGCACGGCTCTGCCGCCGTATGCGGGGGTTACTATTGCGTCTCCTTCGGGCGCGCGGGTATGCTCGTAAAGTTTTTCCACGCCGAATTTCCTGCCCGGGTAAGCGTACTCGTCGTAGGGCACGGGCGGGCTGTAGGGAGGCGGGACGAAACCTATGTTGGGCTGAACGCGCGAAGCGGCGCGGCTGACGCTTCCCCCGTTACCGTACACGGCAAAGGGAGCGGGTTTGACGTCTGAGTTATAATCTTTACCTACCACCATCAATCTTTCGGACGGCATAATATCTCTCCTCGCTTTT
>CALVOD010000150.1 GCA_944350065.1 uncultured Clostridia bacterium | reverse complement strand
AATTCACTCTGATGGGCGCCGCCGTGCTCGTGTCGATGATCTGCTCCACGATAGTGACTCCGTTCATTCTGAGAAAAATCGGTAAGAAAAAGCTGATGATATGGTCATCGCTCATAGCCGCGGCGATATACCTTGCGATGTACTTCATACCGCTTACGGAGTTCTACGTCATACTCGCGGGACTCTTCCTCACGGGATTCTCGCTCGGCTTTTTTATGGTGCTGCAAACGGCTATGGTCGCGGACTCGGTGGACTACGTCGAAGTGAAAACGGGCGAACGCAACGAAGGCGGCTGCTTTGCGGCGATGACCTTCTCCGGTAAACTGATGAACGCCCTTGCCACTCTCACGTTTATGGTGATAATGCTCGTCGTGCATTACGAGCAAGGAGTCGTCGTCACCGATACAATGCGTAAAGGCGCGTACTTTGCCGTGACCGTGATACCCGCGATAAGCTGCGCGCTCGGCACGATACCTTTCTTCTTCTACCCGCTCACCGACGAGGAAGTACGCAGAAATTCCGAATCCCTATCCTCGCGTTCCGATAACGCAGAAGTCAGCGAATAATATATAATCTGTAGCTATGGATACGTAATTAACGGAAATACCTGCCCGCGTCGGTACGCGGGCAGGTATTTCCGTTAATGCGTATAAGCGAACGCACGCAAAATGTTTACCCATTAAGAGTAAATTCGTTTCTCCCCTCTTTAAGGGCAAATTCTTTACCGGATACTCTCGCCACGGCTTCCACCCCTGCGGGTATGGTTACGGTGAAACGCCACGCGCCCTCTTTGAGTTCGTATTCCGCAGATACCGTTCCGCGCGCGGTATCTATCGAGCCTTTTACCCGCGTTATCCTTTTATCGGGTATCGGCGCGTACACGACGCGGGCGTAGCCCGGCGCGCTCTCGTCGTAATTTATACCGACGAGGTTGGTGAACATCCAGCCGAACACGGCTCCGTAGGCGTAATGGTTGAGGGAATTCATTCCGGCGCTTGCGAAACTGCCGTCCGGTTCTATACTGTTCCACCTCTCCCACACCGTGGTCGCGCCCTTGGTTATCGGATAGAGCCAGGAGGGAGGAGTTTCTTTCAGAAGCAGATCGTATGCGCGCGAAGCGTAGCCGTTATCGGAAAGCGCATACAGAATATAAGCAGTTCCGAGGAAGCCCGTATTGAGTCCGCCCGCTTTCTCTACGTATTCGTCGAGTTGCGCCGCGGTAGCTATGGGATCTTCGCTCAAACCGAATTCGAGCGCAAGCACGCACGCCGTCTCGGTGTCCTGCTTCATTCTGCCGCCCGTCATGTATTCGTTGCGGAAAAATTCCGAGGCGTCCTCTACGAGTTTCTCGTAATAAGCCACGTCTTGACCGAGAAGTTTCCCCGTCTTAACGAGTATTTTCGCGCTTCCTATAAGGTACGCCGTGGCTATGAGTCCCGTATCCGTCCTTCCCACGACCGAAAATATGTCCTTCTTATCGAGCGCAAGCCAATCGCCGTAATGTCCGGTAGCGCGCCACGGGTGCACGAAGTCTTTACCCGTTCCGTGCGCGTTGGCTTCGGCGGTATGCGCCATATAGTCCACCCAGCCTTTCATCATCGGGTAATACCTGCGGAGAATCCCGACGTCGCCGTACGCAAGATACAGCTCCCACGGGACTATGACCGCCGCGTCCGCCCAACCCGTACTGCCGTAACCGTTCCTGAATTTGTTGACGGGGCAGGTATTGGGGATATTGCCGTCCGGCAACTGTTCCGCCCGAAGATCGTTCAACCATTTCGTAAAAAACTTCTTTACGTCGAAATTTATCGCCGCGGTCTTGGCGAATACCTGCGCGTCGCCCGTCCAGCCGAGCCGCTCGTCGCGTTGCGGACAGTCCGTGGGCACGTCGAGGAAATTCCCGCGCTGTCCCCACAGTATGTTTTCGTAAAGTCTGTTGAGCAATGGCACGCTACATTCGAACGAGCTCGTTCTTTTAATGTCCGAATAGACGGCTATCGCTCTGAAATCGGCAGGCGAGACCTTTTCAATACCTTCCACCTCCACGTATCTGAAACCGTAGAAAGTGAACCTCGGCTTGAATACGAATCCTTCGTCTGCCGCGATAACGGTGACGGTCTGCTTCGCGCTCCTGAGGTTGGCGGTATATACGTTACCGTGCTTGTCGAGCGTTTCGAAATGCCTCAGGGTTATGACCGTACCCCGTTTTTCTTGCCCGCGGAATTCGACGTAGCCCGTTATCTCCTGCCCGAAATCGAGCACTTTTTCGCCTTTCGGCGTTATTATCAGCTTCGGGGAGGAGAATATCTCGCGTTCCCTGACGCGCTCTCCCTCGGCGGGTATCAATACGCTTTTCGGGTGCGTGAATACCTTGACCGCCGTTTCCTCTGCGGGCGCGGTGTAATCCGCCTTCTCACCGTCGTAAATATGGTTGAATACGACTTTCGAGTATCTCGCGCGCCAGCTTTCGTCGCTAATTATAAGTTCGCGTTTACCGTCGGCGTATCGTATTCCGAGCGCGCAGATAATGCCTATGCCGTCCGCCGCGATATCCTGCGTCGCCCATTCACTGACGTTATGGAAACGCCAGCCCGTGCCCGCTTCCACCATAAGTTCGTTATCCTCTTTAAGGAGTTCCGTCACGTCGTAAGTAAAATACTGTAACCGCGTTTTATAGCTCGTCCAGCCCGGACAAAGGATATCGCTACCGACTTTCCGCCCGTTGATATAAGCGTTGAAAACGCCGAGCGCGGTGACGGAAAGAGAGGCTTCGGAAATTTCCCCTCCGAGACGGAATTTTTTTGAAAATTCCACCGCGCGATATTTGTTCTTATCCTTAAAAAGTTTGAAATGCCGCGATTTTTCCGCAATTTTCAGCCATTTTGCCTCGAAAATAATATCCATTACGCTTTCCTCCACCGAGATAT
>CALVOD010000149.1 GCA_944350065.1 uncultured Clostridia bacterium | reverse complement strand
AATACCTATATAATATTCGCGCGCGCAGCGCGTGAGAGAACCGTAAAAAACGGCGTCCGCTTTTGCGGGCGCCGTCCTTTTTAGCGAAATTAGCGTTATTTAAGCTCCGCGGCGATCTTCTTCGCGGCGGCTTTGCCTTCCTCCGAAAGAGGCAGGAAAGGCTTGCGGCAATCGCCCATAGGTATACCGAGCTCGGTAAGCACGGCTTTCTCCATAGCGAATACTCCGTAAGGGATCATCGTCTCGATGATGCGGTTCACTTTGGTCTGGATATCCTGAGCGGTCTTCAAGTCGCCCGCTTTGAACGCCTTATAAATAGCGACGATTTCTTTGCCGAGGAAGTTGTAGGTGCTGCCTATGCCGCCGTCGGCGCCCATCGAAAGTCCCGCGATGAGCATTTCGTCGTAACCGTTGAATACGACGAGGGGCTTCTTGAGGTGTTTGAAGCGCTCGAGGTCAAAGAGGTTGACGGAAGTGTGTTTGACGCCCATAAGTTTGGGATTGTCGATAAGTTCGTCGACAAGTTCGAGCATTCCGCCGAAGCCGTTGGCGCCGGGGAAATTGTAGATTATCATAGGAAGGCTCGTGCTGTTGATAATGTCGGAATAATATCCTTTGACCGCCTCCTTGGAGAAAGCGTAGTAATACGGTGCAACCGCGCTTATCGCGTCGTAACCGAATTTCTCGGCGCATTTCGCCATTCTCACGGCGCTGTCAGTCGAAGCGGAACCGATATGCGCTATAAGTTTAACTCTGCCCGCGGTCTTTTTCGCCACGAATTCGAGTATCGCTATGCGCTCTTCTTCGCTCATAAGGATGGCTTCGCCCGAACTTCCCGCAACATACATACCGTCCAATCCCGAAGCGATATTGCGTTCAACGAGCTTGCCTACTGCGTCGAAATTGACTGCGCCTTTTTCATCGAACGCGGTTAACAGTGCCGCGTACACACCGCTGAAATCTTTCATAGTAACTCCTTCTTAGAAATTTATTATTGCGTGAGTGCGCCCCACGATCATAGCCTTATTAACGGTATATATCCTACCGGATTTAAGGTAATTACGTTGGTCGCATTCTTTGTAACCTATAGTTTCGCTGTAGAACTCTATCGACTCCAGTTTGCCGTCGCTCACGGTGTAATCCACCCTGTCGATGATGAGTTTCTCTATCCCTTTGTCGAAAGCGTATTCTTCGGAGCCCGCCTTTTTAAGCACGGTGCCGTCCGCCTTTACGAAAGTTCCGTCTTGTTGTACCACGGCGTAGCTGCCGTCGTCAAGTAAAATACCGGTGATTTCGGCGCGGATAATGCTTTTACCTATACGCTTCACGCCGGTGTATTCCACATAGGAATATTCGGTGGACGCAACGGAGCTGACGAATATGCTCTCGAGCCAGCCGAGATCGGGATACGCTTCCGTAGTTTCGACGCTTCCCTCGACGACTTCGCCGCTTACGGGATCTTTTTGCTGCGGTATTTTAACGGTGGCGGAGCCGCCGTAACCGTCCGAATACCCCAGCTCGTAAGAATAAGTGTATGTCACCCATTCGGTGCTGTCCTCGTCCTCCCAGTTGGTGCGGTTTATGCCCATTTCGCGGTTCACTTCGGGGTCGTCGCTGAAGCAGTACGGAGTCTTTTTCGCCTCGTCGGCTTCTTTGGTATATTTTTCGAGCTGCTTTCCGGGATAAAGCACGAGCGTGCTGACTTCGACGTCGAATTTCAGATTGAAGCCCGCGGCTTTTGTATCGGCTATCGCCTCCGATACGATGCCCGCTTCCTCGCCCGCTTTTACGTTACACGCGCAAAGCGCGCCCGCAACGGATAAGGTCAATAAAATTATCGCAACGAGTTTGACGTACCTACTCATCTTCGCCACCTCCCGCAACCGTGCCGGCGGCTTTGGCTATCGCCTCGGTCTCCTCCGAAACGCCTTCGGGAACCTTACCTTCCACGGCTATTTCGTCGAGAAGCACGTCGGCGCCGTACGCGGCGCCCACCGCCGCTACAGGCACAAGCGGTTCGCCTGCGGCGGCGCGTTCGGCGGCTTCCTTCTCCGCCTCGTGCCTTCCCGCGAGTTCCGCCTGAATCTTATGTATCCTCTCGCCCGTAAGATTGTAGAATATCATCGGCAATATGCTTACGAGGTTAAGCACCGCCGGAATTATCGTATAAATGGCGAACAAGCCCTGTTTCGTATATTCCGACTGGACGGGCTCGTGACCGTCTATAAATCCGAGAGGCTGACTGAACAGGAAGTAAGAGAGCAGGAAAGTAAGGAAATAATCTTTCAAACCGCTCGAAATATTGCTTCTCAGTCCCATAAGGGCGTAAGTTATACCTTCCTGGCGCTGACCGGTCTTGTGCTCCCAGTAGTCAATGGTATCCGCCGCCATAAGGTGCGGAACGACGTTCAGAACGCCTACGGGAAGCATCGTGACGAACATTACTCCCGCGACGACGTACCACGGCGTATTCATACCCATGGCGAAAACTATCGCAAGGCACACGGAGTGCCATATCGTGGCTATGATGAAAAGCTGTTTGGCGTTAAACATGCGTTTCAGTTTCGGCGCGAAAAGCATTCCGAGCATCGACGCTATCGCGCCGGGGAGCGCGAACGCTATCTGCAGCGAACCGTTATTGTAAATATAGCATACGACGTAGATTATCGACGCCGAAACGAGGTTGCGGAAGAAGGTCAGCAAATTGGATAATATCAATATGAAGAAAGGTTTATTCTTGAAAAGATAAGCGAAACCTTCTCTTAATTTAGGCGTTTCCGAAGTGGGTTCGATACGTTCGCGGAGCGTGAGAGCGCTTATCACCATGAATATCGGGGCGATAACGCCGATGATTACCGCCGTACCGGTATAAGTAAGCTCGTAATTGCTGTCGGTGACTATAAGCCCGAGCGAAATGAGCACGAGCGC
>CALVOD010000148.1 GCA_944350065.1 uncultured Clostridia bacterium | reverse complement strand
CGCAATCCATAAAGGCGCGGTCGTATATCCCCACAATGTTGTCGGGTATTTCTATTTCTTCGAATTCGCATTCCGTGAAGGCTTCTTCGCCTATAGCCGAAACGCTTACGGGAATACCGCTCGCGTTACACGCCGCTATCAGCGCGTCGTCCGTGTTGTCCACGATACACTGTTTGTCGGAATAGTAATAATCGTTATCCTCGTCCACTTCAATGCTCTCGAGAAAAGTGCATCCCGCAAATACCGCTTTACCTATATCGCATACGTTGGCGCCTATGACTACGGAGTTTAAAGCGGTGTGCGCAAAAGCTCTGTCGCCTATGCGTTCGAGCGAATACGGCAATTCTAAGGAACTTAACGAATTTAAATTTTCGAAAGCTCGCTCGCCTATCTCGATAAGTCCTTCCTCGAGCATCAGAATGTGAATTTCGGTGCAGTTACGGAATGCGCGCGCCCCTATTTTTTCGATACTTTCCGGAATCATCGCGCTCGTCGCCGCGGTATAGCCTTCAAATGCGCCGTCGGCTATAGCAGTGACCGGCAGCCCTTTGTAGCGCTTGGGTATCATCAGCGAAAAATAGTTATTGTTCTTTGCCGAAAGTACCGTATAACTTTCGCCGTCGGCGTTAAGTTTCAGGTTATAAAGCTCGGCAAGATCGTTCTCTGTTTTTTCGCGGTTTACTACATAGTTGATAGTAACTTTTGTCATAGTTCTCCTTTTCCTCATTCGTTAATTTATATATAGCCGACCGCAGCGTAGCCGCAGCGGCGCACATATCTAATCTCTTCTGAGATCGTATCCGTAGCCCGACTCTCCTCTCAACGCCGTAGCCATAGCCGCAGCATCCGACACTTCGTCTACGGAAAGATAAACTTTGGAATCGCTCTCAGTGTACTCATAGTACCAGCCTTCCTTAACTTCGAACACCAATTCGGTAAGTTCGGTACAATTCAGGAAAGCGCTTCCGCCCACAAACGTCACGTTTGCCGGTATGACCATCTTTTTAAGCGACGAACATCTCGCAAAAGCCTCCGCGGAAACGGAAACGATAGTGGAAGGCAGCTTGAGTTCGGTAAGCGACGTGCAATCCGCAAAAGCGCCGCTTTCCACCCCTTTTATCCCTTCCGGAATAACTACGGAAACAAGCGAACCGCAACCGTTAAACGTATCGGTAACCACATTGTCGAGCCCTGCGGAAAGCGTCGCCCGCTCAAGTGAAGTACAGTAATCGAATACATAGATGTTCATCCAAGTTACCGAATCGGGAATAACTATTTCTTTTAACGAGTCGCAATAAGCGAAGCAACGGGTTTGTATGCTTTCGAGTCCGTTAGGCAGCGTTATTGCTTCGAGAGCGGAACAGTATGCAAAAGTATATTTGTTAAGCGCTTTCAGCCCGGATGGCAAATTAATGCTTTGCAGAGAAGCGCAATTGTAGAAAGCGTACTCGCCTATCTCGGTAACGCTGTTCGGAATAACGCAACTCGTCAGTGCGGCGCAGTCGGCAAAGGCGTATCTTCCTATTTTAACGGCGCCGTCGGAAAGAGTGATCCCGGTAAGTCCGCTCCCCTTGAAAGCGTAATCCTCCACTACGGTTACGCCCGAAAGAATACCCGCTGCCGAATTGAGCTTCGTAAAATTTTTGCAGTCCTCGAAAGCGGAACCGCCGATCTTGACAACGCTCTGCGGAATATATACCTCTTTCAGACAGTCGTAACCGCGGAAACCGTTGGCGCATATTCCCGTGACGTGCAGTCCGTCATAGCTTTCGGGGATCCTCACATATTCTATCTCGTAGCCGCGGTTGCGGTCGTTCATTCTGACGCTGTAAGACGCATTGTCGGAGTTGAGCTCATAGTCGAGCAAAAAGTTGAACCCGCAATCCTTACACACATACAGATCGTCGTAATCGTGATTGTAGTATTCCGTGACGGAGTCGCAACCGGTGCATTGCAACCAATGCGCCGCAGTATTGTTACGGGCGACGTAATTGTGCTCGTGTTCTTCGCAAGCGGTAGCGAGAAACAACGTCAGCGCCGCGAGCAAAACGAGTGGAAAAATAATATAAAAGCGCTTTTTGCACGACATATACTTTCTCCTCCGAAAATCCCGTAATATCAAATATATCATACGATTAAATAATAATATTGTCAACCCCAAGCGCGCGAGCCGACAACGATACCGATTTAATAGATTGATAAAAGGCTCCCGTAATTATTCATACGGGAGCCTTAAATTGAATTATCCTAAAATAACTATTATAATTTTTCTCCGCACTTGGGGCAGAATGCGGAATCCGCGGAAACTTTCGCATTGCAACGCGGGCAGGTAAAAACCAGCGCCTTACCGCATTTAGAACAGAAATTGTCGTCCGCTCCGTTGGCGCTACCGCAGTACGGGCAGACTACGGTTTTGCCCGCGTCCTTCACCGCGCCCGCTATCGCGCTTATGCCGGGTTTCATCTCCTCGCCCGCTTCGTTGAATACGGGCACGGACTCGTTCTTGATATAGGTAGCCATTTCCTTGCGGAAGCCCGTCAACGTAAGCATCAAGCCTATCCCTATACACGGTAAACCTATAATCAACAAGAAAAACAGCCGCGGCATTTCCATCGCGGCTATGGACGTCGCCATATTTATAAATCCCGCGACGGTACAGCATACGCCGAGCGCAAGAACGGTAATGCCTGCGATCTTCAATATTTTCTTGTTCCTTGCGTGTTTAAGCATCTTTTCGTCTTTGTTTTCCATCATCTCTGTTCTCCGCTGACTTTGTCGGGCTACGTCTAAGCCCTTATTTATGTACGAATATAAAATATATTATCACGCAAAGACAAATACGGCAACCGTTTTATCCGTATCGTTTGCTTATGCTCGTCGCATGGCTACGGTATACTCCCCGCTCGCTTTTAGGCGCTCGAGCGTTATG
>CALVOD010000147.1 GCA_944350065.1 uncultured Clostridia bacterium | reverse complement strand
GCGACGTTTTCCGCGATATATCTTCCGCCTCTCGGCTGAAGATACACGCGCTCCTTATCGAGAGTGAAAAGCACCACTTCTTTCATTCTGAGCCCCTTATTCCTGACGTAATCCTCCACGAACGCCTTGTTCACGCCGGCGGGCTTGAAATTGGTTTCCATAAGCCTGCCCTCCACCACAAGGGTAACGGGCACGCCGCTCGGCGCGGGCGCTTCGTCGTTGGCGAGAATGGATACGTTTCCGTTCGTCTCGCACACGGCGAATTTAACCTGTTCGACAGAGAAAAACTGCTGACTCCTCAGGCTCTCGAGAAGGTCGTTCACCGTGATGTTGAGTTTCGCCATAGACTCGGAATCTATGCCGTCGGAGTTGATTATAATAACGGGTTTTCCGTTGATAACTCTGCGGAATTTTATCGATTTCGTAGCAAAAAGCGTGAAAAAGAAATGCAACAAGAACATAACGAACAGCGGCACTATGCCGTAGACGAGCGGCACGGCGATGTCCTGCATGGGCATGCACGCAACGTCCGCCACGGCGAGAGTTACGACGAACTCGAAGGGCTGAAGCTCGCCTATCGTGCGCTTGCCCATAAGGCGCAAACCCACGAGAAGACAAAGATATATTATAATCGTCCTGACAAATACCACAAGCATAGCGTTAGTATACCTGTGCGAAACGAAATTATGAAATTCGGCGAAAAAAGATAGTTATTCCGCTTCGAATATCTTTTTAAGATAAGCGCCAGTGAAGGAAGCGGGATTTTCGCTCACTTCCTCGGGCGTGCCCGAAGCCACAACCTCGCCGCCTCCGTCGCCGCCTTCGGGACCGAGATCGACTATATAGTCGGCGACCTTGATGACGTCGAGGTTGTGCTCGATGACGATTATCGTATTGCCGCCGTCCGCGAGCCTGTCGAGAATTTTGATGAGTTTCTGCACGTCGTACATGTGCAGCCCCGTCGTGGGCTCGTCGAGAATGTAAAGCGTTTTGCCGGTATTGCGCTTGCTTAGCTCGGTGGCGAGCTTGACGCGCTGCGCTTCGCCTCCCGAAAGCGTCGTCGAAGGCTGTCCGAGCCTTATATATCCCAGTCCTACGTCCTGCAAGCACTTAATTTTGTTGTAAATGCGCGGGACGTTGCGGAAAAATTCGCAAGCAGCGTCCACGGTCATGTCGAGCACGTCGAAAATGGACTTGCCTTTGAACTTGACTTCGAGCGTTTCCTTGTTGTAGCGTTTGCCTCCGCACACTTCGCAGGGTACGTAAACGTCGGGAAGGAAATGCATCTCTATCTTCAGTATACCGTCGCCCTTACAGTTTTCGCACCTGCCGCCGGGCACGTTGAAACTGAATCTGCCGCCCGTGTATCCTCTCGCTTTGGCGTCCGCCGTCATCGCGAACAGCTCGCGTATCGGAGTAAACACCTCGGTATAGGTTGCGGGATTGCTGCGCGGCGTGCGCCCTATCGGGCTCTGATCTATACATATCACGTTGTCGAAGTTCTCCGCGCCCTCGACGGAATCGAATTTTCCTTCGGTACGGAAGGCGTGATTAACTACGTTGACGAGATGCGGATACAGTATGCCGTTGACGAGCGACGACTTGCCGCTTCCCGACACACCCGTCACCGCGGTCATCGCCCCTACGGGGAATTCCACGGTCACGTTCTTGAGGTTGTTCTGCTTCGCGCCGCGTACGATAAGTTTCTTGCCGTTGCCTTTACGCCTTACCTTCGGCACGGGTATCGAGCGCCTTCCCGCGAGATAATCGCCCGTAATAGAGTCTTTACAAGCGATAATGTCGTCAACGGTACCCTCGGCTACCAAATATCCCCCTTTCTCTCCGGCGTAAGGTCCGATATCGATAATGTGGTCGGCGGAGCGTATGGTCTCCTCGTCGTGTTCTACCACGATGAGCGTATTTCCGAGATCGCGTAGCTTCTGCAACGCTTCTATCAATCTTCCGTTATCTCTCTGGTGCAGCCCTATCGACGGTTCGTCGAGAATATACAACACTCCCATGAGCCCGCTGCCTATCTGGGTGGCAAGCCTTATACGCTGGCTCTCTCCGCCCGAGAGCGTTGCCGCCGAACGCGCGAGCGTGAGATATCCGAGCCCCACCGTATTGAGGAAGTTCAGTCTTGCGAGCACTTCTTTAAGTATGGGCGCGCACACTATCTTGTCGCGCTCGTTGAGCTCTACCTTATTGAAAAACTCGATAAGCTCCTTTACCGGAAGCTCGCACACCTCGGCTATATTCTTGCCCGCGAACGTCACGGCGAGCACTTCCTTTTTCAGACGCTTGCCGCCGCAGGCTTCGCACGGCAGGAAGGTCATATACCTTTCGAGGTCGTTCTTCACCCCTTCCGACTGCGTTTCCTTGTATCTCCTTGCAAGGTTGTTTATGATGCCTTCGAACGGGGAACTGTACGTCGCGCTGAAGCGCTTGGACTGCCACTCCATATCGACGGTCTCGCCCTTCGTGCCGTAAAGTATGATGTTTTTCGCTTCTGGCGAAAGGTCCTTGAACGGCACGTCGAGGCTGAAGCCGTATTTGCGCGCGACCGCCGTGAGTTCGCGCTCGTACATCTTGCCCATATCCATTATCGACCAGCCGCTGACGCGGATCGCGCCCTCGTGTATCGAAAGATTCTCGTCCCTTACGACTTTGTTCACGTCCACTTCGTGGCGCATCCCTATTCCGAGACAGGACTCGCAGGCGCCGTAAGGGCTGTTGAACGAGAACATTCTCGGCGTAAGCTCCGGTATCGATATTTCGCAGTCGGGGCAGGCGTATTTGGTGGAATACAGCGTTTCCGTGCCGTCCACGTCCACGCTTACGAGCCCGTCGGCGAGTTTGAGCGCAGTTTCCACGGAGTCCGTAAGCCTTCTGTTCATATCCGCGTGTATGACGAGCCTGTCTATCACCACCGATATCGTATGCTTGATATTCTTCTCGAGATCTATATCTTCGTCGAGCGTACGCATTTTGCCGTCCACCTTCACGCG
>CALVOD010000146.1 GCA_944350065.1 uncultured Clostridia bacterium | reverse complement strand
TTGCGTATAGTCGCGTCCATACCGACGTAGTGCGGAGGCTCCGCCGTGTTCCTCGCATAGATCTTCCAGTCGGGATCGTCGAGGTTTATGCCGCTGTGGGGATCCAGTACGTCCATATTGGCTTCCCAAAGCGAGGATATCGTTCCGACGTCCTTCCAGTATCCCGAGAACTCGTAGGTGTACATTTTCTCTCCCGCGTTGAGCATGTTCGGGATAATGTTCTTGCCGAAGTCGTTATGACTCGACTTATCCTGCTCGTCCGCTATGAGGTACTGTTTGAGTTTCGCCCAGTCGAATATGTATATGCCCATACTCGCTTTGGTCGATTTGGGATGCTTTGGTTTTTCTTCGAACTCGTAGATCTTGCCGTCCTCGTCGGCGTTCATTATGCCGAAGCGGCTCGCTTCCTCGATAGGCACGTTAAGCACCGCTATCGTGCAGGCGGCGCCTTTCTCGATATGGTGCGCGAGCATTTTCGCGTAATCCATTTTATAAATGTGATCGCCCGAAAGTATCAGCACGTAATCGGCGTCATACCTGTCCACGAAATCGATATTCTGATAAATGGCGTTCGCGGTACCTTTATACCATTCCCCCGATTTCGCTTTCTGGTAAGGGGGCAAAACGAAAGCGCCGCCTTCGAGCCTGTCGAAGTCCCACGGCTGACCGTTACCGATGTACTGATTGAGCTCGAAAGGCTGATACTGCGTCAGTATGCCTATCGTGTCGATATCGGAGTTGATGGTATTGGACAGCGTGAAATCGATTATCCTATACTTCCCTCCGAAAGGTACCGCAGGTTTGGCGACTTTCTGGGTAAGAGCTCCCAGTCTCGTGCCCTGCCCGCCGGCAAGTAACATTGCTACGCATTCTTTTTTGACTCGCATAACGGTTCCTCCTAATTAAGTCCGAGATAAATTGCGGTATTTCCCTCCAGAGTGAGGGTTAAGCTCTGTTTGCAACCGTGGGATTCCACGGGTTTTGTCCTGATTTTTTCCGGAAGCGCCGAATTGCCGCCGAAAAGTGGCGAATTACTGTTCAAAATCACCTTGTAAACGCCCTTGTCGGGAACGCCGAAAGTGTATTTTTCGCGCGTTACGTCGGAGAAATTGATTATAACAACTACGCGCTTACCGGCTTTGTCCTCGCGGTAAAACGCCACCACGTTCTGCACGGTGTCGTCCACGACGAGCCACTTGAAGCCGTCGTAGGTGTTATCCTGCTCGAAAAGCGCAGGATATTTCAAATAAACTTCATTGAGTTTCTTGACGAAGCGGTGCACGCCCGCGTGGGTATCGTAAGCGAGCAGAAACCAATCCAGTTCGCGGGTATAATTCCATTCGATGAACTGACCGAATTCGTTGCCCATGAAATTGAGTTTTTTGCCGGGGTGGGCGAACTGATAAGCGTACAACGCTTTGAGGGCGGCGAATTTTTCCTGATACGCACCGGGCATTTTCGAAATCATCGAGCATTTGCCGTGGACCACTTCGTCGTGAGAAAACGGCAAAATATAATTTTCGCTGAAAGCGTAAGAGATTCCGAAAGTAAGTTTGTTATGTGCGCCCTTGCGGAAGAACGGGTCTATTTTGACGTAATCGGTAACGTCGTTCATCCAGCCCATATTCCACTTGAAATTGAATCCCAGTCCGCCGATATCCGGAGGCATCGTGACCATCGGGAAAGCGGTCGATTCTTCCGCTATGGTGATGACGTGGGGGTTGCGGCTCAGCACCGTTGTATTGAGATCCTTGAGGAAGGATATGGCTTCGAGGTTATAGTTGCCGCCGTCCTTGTTGGGGCGCCACTCCCCGCCTCTCCTGTCGTAGTCGAGATAAAGCATGCTCGCCACCGCGTCGAGACGCAGTCCGTCTATGTGGTAATATTCTATCCAGAAGCAGGCGCAGGAAATAAGGAAGCTGCGCACCGCGCCTTTGCCGTAGTCGAATACCATCGTACCCCAAGTCTTATGCTCCGCCTTCAGAGGATCGTCGTACTCGTAGAGCGGCTCGCCGTCGAAACGGAAAAGCCCGAAAGCGTCCTTCGGGAAGTGCGACAAAACGAGGTCGAGAATGACCGATATCCCCGCTTCGTGACATTTGTCCACGAGATACATAAAGTCGTGCGGGGTCCCGAAACGCGAAGTCGGGGCGAAGAAACTGCCTACTTGGTAACCCCAGCTCATTTCGAGCGGGTGCTCGGTGACGGGCAGGAATTCGACGTGCGTGTACCCCATTTCCTTAAGGTACGGGACGAGCGCGTCCGCAAGGTCGCGATACGAATAATAGTTCCCGTCGTCGTGACGACGCCACGAGCCGAGATGAAGCTCGTAGATATTCATCGGGGATTCGAGATGATTGCGCTTCTTGAGATTGCCGAGAAATTCCTTGTCGTGCCATTCGTAACCGGAGATGTCGTATATCTTGGAAGCGGTGGCAGGCGGCGTCTCGGTGTGCGTCGCAAAAGGGTCCGCCTTGAGAAGAACGTCCCCCGCCTGCGTTTCGATACTGAACTTGTAAGTGTCGTATTTTTTCAGGGATTTGGCGTAGCCCTCCCAAATACCGCCTCCGATAGGAGCCATTTTGTTCATCGTACGGTCCCAGCCGTTGAATTCGCCAACGACCGAAACCGATTTCGCATGCGGAGCCCAGCAACGGAAACGCCACAGTTTTTTACCGTCTTTCACGACATAGCTTGCGTGCATCAGACGGAACGCCTCGGCGTTGGTCCCCTCGTTGAATAGGTAAATCGGCAATTCAAGTTGTTTGTTCATATGTACTCCCGTTTACGGTTTTATGACGGAATTATATATATTTAAGCCCCTTTTCAGGGCGATTTCCCGCGCGGCGCGGAAAAGGCGTTCGTTTTCTTCCCCGTCCGCGGTCACGCCTATATAACCGCAGCCGCTTCCGGTCATGGAAATTTTATCGAAACCTGCTTCCGACAGCGCCCTGCGCGCCTCGAGAATCTCCGGAGTCACGGAAACCGCGGCGGTTTCGAGCTCGTTGAA
>CALVOD010000145.1 GCA_944350065.1 uncultured Clostridia bacterium | reverse complement strand
CCGTCTTCCATTACGATTATCTTGTCGGCGTGTTTGACCGAGGATATGCGTTGCGCGATAATTATCACCGTCATTCCTTTGAGAGTTTCGGCAAAGGCTTTGCGTATAGCTGCGTCGGTTGCCGTGTCCACAGCCGAAGTGGAATCGTCGAGTATCATTATCTTCGGCTTCTTGAGCATCGCGCGGGCTATGCAGAGACGCTGTTTCTGTCCGCCCGACACGTTCACGCCGCCTTGACCGAGATCGGTGTCGTAGCCCTCCGAAAAAGAACTGACGAATTTATGGGCTTCGGCGTTCTTCGCCGCTTCCTCTATTTCCTCGTCGGTGGCGTGATCGTTGCCCCACTTGAGATTGTCGCGTATCGTGCCGCTGAACAGCACGTTCTGCTGAAGCACCATCGCCACGCTGTCGCGCAATGTGCGTATTTTATAATTTCTCACGTCCTCGCCGCCTACCCTGACCGAACCGGACGTCACGTCGTAAAGGCGCGGTATGAGCTGGACGAGGGTGGTCTTCGCGGAGCCCGTCCCTCCTATTATCCCCAGTACGGAGCCCGACGGTATCTCGAGGTTTATCCCGCTCAATATCTCTTTGGCAGGGTCTTTGCCGTACCCGAAACTTACGTTCTCGAATACGACGCTTCCGTCGGCAACTTCGAGATCGGGTGACGCCGTTTCGTCGGTTATTTCGGGCAACTCGCGCAAAACTTCGCTGCAACGGGCAAGCGACGCGCTGCTTATGACGAGATTGACGAATATCATCGCCACCATCAATAGCGACATCAATATCTGATTTATATAGGATATGAAGGCGTTGAGCCCGCCTATCGTCATTCCGTCCACCGATTTGATTATCATATTCCCGCCGAACCATACCACCGCGACCATACAGCCGTACATCGCAAACTGCATAAACGGTTGTCCGTACACGATGAGTTTTTCGGCTTTGACCTGGGTGTTGCGCACGTCCTCGGCGGCTTTGCGGAAGGCTTCCGTCTCGTGGTTCTCTCTTACGAACGCTTTAACGACGCGGATACCGATGAGGTTTTCCTGAAGTCTCGCGTTCATCGCGTCGAACTTACGGAACATCTTACCGAAAAGCGGGAAAGCTATCGCGCCGATGGCGAACATCGCTATCGCCATCACGGGCGCCACCGCGACGAATATCATCGCAAGACGGGTATTTATGTCGAGCGCGAGAGCTATGCTCATCACGAACATCACCGGAGCGCGGAAGCCCACGCGGATGAGCATCATAAAAGCGTTGCGTATGAAGTTCACGTCCGTGGTAAGCCGCGTGATGAGACTTCCCGTACTGAATTTATCGATATTCCCGAAAGAAAAATCCTGTATTTTATCGAAAAGCTTTTTCCTTAAATTGCGCGCGAATCCCATCGTGGCGACAGCCGCGAGCCGCGCCGAAAGCGCGCCCGCCATAAGCGCGAGCAACGCAAGCGCGAGCATGAGTCCGCCGTATTTCAGAACGGCGTCGGTATTCCCAACGCTCACCCCTTCGTCTATGAGTAAGGTCATCACGCGCGGAATGAATACTTCGAGGAAAACTTCGCAGACCACGAAAATCGGCGCGAAAAGCGTCTGCCATCCGTAACCTTTTACGCACGAAGCGAATTCGCCGAATGAAATTTTGCCCGTTTTCTGCGGGCGAGCGAGGAGTTTTTTCATAAACCGCCCTTGTCCGTTTTGCCGATTGAAGTATCGTTCGTTTTATCTTTTCTTCCGTCTCGTCCCGCTATCCTGTCCAGAAAAGCGTTCACCGCCGAAAGCGTTTTTCCGGATCCCGCGAGAAACGGGAACAGGTGCGTGCAATGTCCGTCACGTTTTTCGGAAGCGACGTAATAACCGTAAGGCACTCCCGCAGAGTTCAGCGCTTTCGCCATATCCGCAAGCTGTCCGCCGCAGAATCCGTCTCTTTCCGCTTCCACCATAAAGCATTCGCACCAGTCGCCGTTGACGTTGGCGGTGACGTTGATTTCGCCCTTTTCGAATTCGCGCCTACCTCCCGGGGTAAGCTCTTTCCCGAAAAGGCAGTCCGCTATATCCGCGGCTACCGAGCCGAACGCGGGACCCGAAAGGCATTTAACGGGCTCGAAGGGAGCGCAGAAAGTGAGTAAAGCGCGCGGTTTCGCGCCTTTGTATTCGGTAAGCCCGAGCGAACGCTGCAGACCGTCGTCGAATATCGCCGCAACGAGCTGCGCCGCGTAATAACCGCCCGCGCTGTCGCCGGTAACGACGATTTTCGTCAAGTCGAGCGAATATTTTTTAGCAAGCGCGTTGACTTCGTTCAACGCGAGCATACAGTCCTCGAGCGCCGCGGGATAGACCGCTTCGGGCGCGAGCGAGTAATCGGCGTTGACTACGCACCAGCCTTTCGACGCGAAATGTCGCGCGATACCCGACCTGTATTTTTTGCCGCCCGCTACGAAGCCCCCTCCGTGCACGTTGAAAAGCACGGGATAACCGCTCTCTTTTTTCTTCGCGGGGCTGAAATAGATATCCATATATCCGCGCGCGGGTTCTCCGCCGTAAGGAACGTCGAAAATACCCTCCACTTCGGGATACCTTTTATAATTACGCAACGGGTGATTGATTACGTCGCTGAATCTGAAAAGTATTTTGGATTTATGCACAGCCTTCTCCGCACGCGCGATATGCGCTATATGTATTCTATAATAATATGCCGTTTAAGTCAACCGTTGCGCGCGTGCCGTATGCGCAGATATGCGCGTTTATACCGTTTAAATCCTTGTGCGCGCAGCGCTCGCACGCGGTGTCGGCTCTTTAGGCATTGCGAGCGCTGTCGGAGCTTGCCGTAAATTGTCGAAATACCCCCTCGGCGCGCACCCTAAACGCTTACTTCGGAAACGCCGCGGTTACGGGATCCCAAACTCCGTAACCCGCCCGCTAAAATGTGTAAAACTTCGGCTCGGGCTCTTTCCGGGGGTGTAAGTCGACGTGAAAATTGTGGACAAACCCACCCGAATGTGGATAACTTCGC
>CALVOD010000144.1 GCA_944350065.1 uncultured Clostridia bacterium | reverse complement strand
ATATCTTGTCGCCGTATTTGGCGGCTACGACGTCGATAAGTTTGCGGAATACGAGCGTGATAATTGCCGCGATCACGGCGCAGACGGCGCACAGCATCCAGTTATACCAGCCGAGTTCCCAGTCAATGTTAAGGAAGGTATCGCCGAAAAGGGGTACCGCGTAGTAATAGTCCGCCCAAAGCGCGAGCGCCGAAACGCCTATCATGGCGACGATGAGCCCCAGTCTGAACCAGTCCGGCGGCATCGAAATTATGATAAGACAGGCAAATCCCGCCATCGCAAGCGCTATCGCCGCGGTGGAAGCGTTCTCGTAGGTGGCGAAGGAGGTCATGTCGCCTTGGAAGCAACCGAGCATACCGAACACGAACAGAACGCCCACGATAAGACCTATGGCTGAGGGGAAACAGGCGCGCATTATATTCGCGAGGAATTTATCGGTAGCGCGCGCTTTATTCGGTTGTAGCGCGAAGCAGAAGGTGGGAACGCCGATAACGAAGAATTCTATGAGTAACATTCTCTTGGTATCGAACGGGTAGCTGTTCACTTCGGTCACGAAGGTAAGTATGGTGAACATCAGCACCATAAACATAACGAAAATGTTTTTCATTATGTAAAGAGAGGAGACCTTCTGAATATTGGAGATGACCTGTCTTCCTTCCTGAACCACGCTCGGCAAAGTCTGGAAGTTGTTGTCCATCAGGATTATGCGCGAAATGTTGCGCGCGACTTCGTTAGCCGCCGCAAACGATATAGAGCAATCCGCTTCCTTGAGCGCCTGAACGTCGTTGACGCCGTCTCCGATCATTCCGACCACTTTGCCGCGGGACTGAAGTATATTGACGAGCTTGCATTTCTGTTCGGGCGAAACGCGTCCGAATATGGTAGTTCCCTCGGCTTTTTCGGCAAGCTCCTCGTCCGAAAGGTCGCGGCAGTTGACGTAATTCTCGTATCCGCTGACGCCTGTCTTTTGCGCTATCTGACTCACCGTGACGGGGTTGTCGCCGGAAACGATTTTGATTTCCACGTCGTTGGCGCGGAACCAGTCGAGCGTTTCCTTGACGTCATCTCTCAATTCGTCCTCGAGAGTCACCGCGCAGATACAGCGACTCGTAAACGGATCGAAATCTTCTATGCTTCCGTCAAATTCCGCAAGGGCGAGCGTTCTTCTTCCCAGTTCGGCGTTGTGCGAAACGTAAGCGTTGAGCTCGTCGTTGCCTTGCACGATGAAGTCGGGCGCGCCCATAACGTAGGTTTTACCGTCGTTCAGAGTTATTGCGCTGAACTTGCGGGCGGAGGAAAATGCGCAGAAGTCAACGTATTCGAGAGTCTTGGCGTAGATGAAATACTCGCGTATCGCGTTGGCGGTACTGTTGCGGTCCTTAGTCGCCGTGACTATCGTATTGAATACGTCTTCCGCGTGCGTGTTGTCGTCCGTGAGGAAGTTCTTGATTTCTATGACTTCGAGTTTGCCGTTGGTGATAGTGCCCGTCTTGTCGAGCAGGAGGGTATCGACCATAGCTATCATTTCGATACTGTACAGATCCTGCGGCAAGGTATTGCGCTTTGCGAATTTAAGCGTGGAAGCCGCAAGCGCCGTCGAAGTAAGCAGGAACATTCCGATAGGGAGCATTCCGAGTATCGCCGCGGAAATGGTGATGACGTAGCTTTGGAATTTGGATATTTCCTGTGTGTTTACTCCGGACTCCGTGAGGAAGGTGCTTTCCGCGCCCGTGACGAGCAGCGATATGAGCAGCAATCCCGCGAGGAATACGAGCACCACGGAGATGCCCTTGATTATCTTGTCGAGCACGCTGAAAATATTCGAACGCGGCTTGGAAACTCTCCTCGCGATACGCGCCACGTTTTCGATATAGCAGTCCTTGCCCACCTTGTCGGCGCGAACGGTGGCTTCGCCGGAGACGATGACCGAGCCCGCGAGTATATATTCGCCGACGCTCTTTTTGACGGGTACCGATTCTCCGGTGAGTATCGATTCGTCCACCTCTATGGCGCCGTCCTTAATCGAGGAATCGACGGGAACCTGTAATCCCGCGTTAAGTATGTAAATATCGTCGAGAACGAGCTTCTTGGTGCTTATCTCGGAATGCTTGCCGTCGCGTATGACTTCGCAGGTGTTCTCGATTACGAGCGAAAGTTTTTCTACCTTGTGTTTGGCTTTTATTTCCTGCCAAATACCGATAGCCATATTCAATATGACTATACAAGAAGATACCGTGTACATGCCCGCGCCGGCAATGAAAAGCAGGGCGACGAGAACTATTGTCACGGTATTGCAGAAATTGAATACGTTCTCGAGAATTATTCTCGTATAAGACTTTGTTCGGTTAATAGGTTTGTCGTTGGTGAGCTTGTCGCTCATGCGCTCCGCAACCTGCGTCTCCGTAAGTCCTTCGTTGATATCGGGATCGAAGCGCTCCGCATGCTTCAGCTTATGGCTGTCCTCGCGTATATGCGGTCCTTTTTCGCCGTGAATGAGACTTTCAAGTCGAGATAATATATCCATTTAAATTTAATTCCTTATTCTATTCGTGGAAATAGCCTCTTCCACCGTTTCCAATATATATAATAATATATAAAAAATAAAAAATCAATAACTTAATTTCAGTTGGCTTCCAAGTTGATTTACGAATGGCGTTCGGGCACTAATAATATAATAGAGCCGAAAGGCGCCGCTTTAACCGCTTCGCGACGCTTCACGCGCGCGCCTAATCGCTTGCGCGCGCACGATGACGGACTGACTATAAATTTTTTCGTCCGAGTACGCAAAAATCCGTTGACAACGCCGCCAGGATATTGTATATTATTTAAGCGCGGTTGATGGTGCCCGACGGGGTGTAGCGCAGTTTGGTAGCGCACTTGGTTTGGGACCAAGGGGTCGGGAGTTCGAATCTCTTCACCCCGACCAGAACCTTACAATTTAATATTAAATCCACATTTATGGGGGCCTTTAGCTCAGTTGGTTAGAGCGGTCGGCTCATAACCGATTGGTCCGCGGTTCGAGTCCGTGAAGGCCCACCA
>CALVOD010000143.1 GCA_944350065.1 uncultured Clostridia bacterium | reverse complement strand
AGTTCGTCGAGCTTTTTATCCTTTAAGTAAATAAGTACGTTCGAGCTCTTCGCGTGGAGCACGGTTACGCCGTCCTCGGCGTATACGGCCTCCTCGTATATCTCCACAGAGTCGCCTATCGTCATCGTCTTGAGCGCTTCGTCTATTCCGTCGAGCTTCGTTTCGTTGTCGCGGAAATACCTCAGCACCGGTGCCGATTCGTCCGTTATCTCCACCGCGTCCGAAATTTTCATGTTCTGAAGCGCGCCGCCCGTTCCGGGTATCGGATCGCCGTTATCGTCCAGCTCTTCCGCTTTGTCGAGATCGCCTATTTTCCAGTCTTTAAGGTATTTCATAACGGGAGAAGCGGTCGCTTCGTCCACTTCGATGACCTCTCCTATCGTCGTGTCCTGTATGATGGCGTCCATGTCCGAAGAAACTTCGCTCAAAGGCTTTTTGCCTATTTTCTGCATAAGTTTGCTCGAGGCGGGATTTTCCGCAGTGGCTTCTTCGTCGTATACCACCGTCACGAAATTGTCCATCGTGTACGCGCTGAGATCCCCGAACGCTTCGCTTATCGGCTGTGATAAAAATTCCTCGCTGGCAAAAAGCGGTATGTCCTCGGGAAGCGCTATGGAGAACTTGTCGCTCATGCCGTCCACGGTCAGATTGGCGGAAATGGTCTTGCCGAGATCTCCTATCGAGCTCGTGCGCACAGTCTCGGGCGTGATGCCCACGGCGTCGGAAATGGTCTCGCTGAGCTTATGCGTACCGATGAGCTTCTCTATATCGCCTATCGGCTTGCCGGAAAGATCCGCCACCGCTTCGATAACCGCTTGCGCATAAGCGAGAATGCTCATCTCTTTCTGCTCGTCGTCGAACTCGAGCGAAAGACTTTCGCCTATTCCCGACTCCTCGATTTTGCCCATCGTTCCTTTCATGGTGAGCAGGTAATACAGCCCGCCGCCCAAAGCGAGCACGGCTACCACTATACCTATTATTATGCCCACGAAAATTTTGACGATGCCTTTACCCATAAACGTCCTCCGTTATTTTATACCGGACATTAAACTTTCGATATTGATGCTGTCCGCAAGGAAGCGGTACAGGAAGTTGTTGTCCATAACGAACTTGGTGACCACGGTTTCCTCGAGGAAATTGTTGACGGGCTCCATAAAGGACAGCGGCGAAAGCACCTGCAATATCGTAAGGATAATGAGCACCACGAGCACGCCCATCACGAGTCCGAATATGCCGCCGAGCATTTTGTCGAGGAAATGCGCTATATAAATCGTGCTTGAAATCTTCTTGAATATCTTGAGAAGGATCCAAAGCACTATCCAAAGTATGATGATGAGGGCGAAGAAAACCGCCACCGTGAGTATTGCCGTGGCTATGGGAGCGGTCACGCCGTCGATGAGGTTGATGGTATTGTTATAGTTATCGAGGGCGACGTTTTCTTCTTCCGCTTGGGCGTGAAGCAAGTTTTCAACCGCGGGGCGAATGAGCTTGACAAGTCCGAGCCGCTTGATAACGCCGTTGTCGTTGAACACCTCGTCGAACGGATGCACCTCTCCGTCTATTTTGTAAACGAGCTCAACGTCGGTATTAACGTCGTTGTCGTAATCGGTATAATAAACGGTCGCATAAGCGTTGGGGAGTTTCTCGGCTATAGGGCTTTCGAGAGACTCGGCGATCTGTCCGTCCCAATCGGTGCCCGCCGTAATGAGCCCGGTGACAGGCGAAGTAAGCAATATCGCGCCCGCAAGAACCGCCACCGCAGACACGAGGCCGACGCACGATCTGACGAAACCGCGTTTGACGCCGAGCACTAATATCAGGACTACGAGAGCGACTACAACAACGTCGACAACAATACTCCAGTTCATTTTCAACCTCCGCGCGCACGGAGCGCGCCCACATAAGTATATTAGCAGTATAACATAGCTTTAATATAAATTGCAAGTTAAAATTATGTAACCGCGCGTTCGCGCAAAAAGCGCCGCCGCAACCCGCCGCAAACGGAAAATTTATCCGCCTTAAATCCGCCCGAATATTCCTTCCGATGCATATCGCAAGCCTTTCCGGGATATAAATATGCTATGTCCTTACCGGTTGTGATCTGCATAGGCTCGTCGGGCGTCGTGGGAGACAGTTTAGGTCCGATGGTGGCCGATCTTCTCAAAGAGCGTTACAGTATACCCGCATACGTATACGGCGGGCTTCGGGCTCCCGTAAATGGGGTTAACTATACCCGATATGCGGCTTTTCTGAACGAGCGGCACAGAGAAAGTCTGGTCATAGCGGTAGACGCCTGCGTGGGCGACAAGCGCGACGTGGGCAAGATAAAATACTCCTCCCGCGGGCTTAAAGCGGGCGGCGCGCTGAATAAAAACCTCGGTGCCATAGGCGATATCGGGATATTGGGCGTGGTGGCGGAAAGAAGCGCCGACAACCTCAACGCGCTGATGAGCGTGCCTTTCGCGCTCGTAGAGCGTATGAGCTTCGCCATAGCGCGCAAAATCGCAATGCTCGTCGACGAACTGCGCAAAACGCCCGCGCGCGCCTGACGGAGCAAGCCGCGAAGAACGCGCGCGGATACGCGGCGCGCGGCGCGCACACAAAATATTCACGCGATATTACAACACATATCACTTAAACGGGCATATTTATCGTTGATATTCGTAAAATGTTATGATATAATGTTGTAATACTATTTCGGAAACCGGCGCGTTTTGCGCTCGAGCCGATCGTGAGGGCAAATGGATTATAAACCTAACAATAGAAGAACCTTTTTCGTACTTGCGGCGGGAATACTTCTCGTGATATTGCTCGCCTTGCTTATCACCAACCTCAGCGGGAACAAAGTGGAGGTCATTTCTTACGACCGTCTGGTCACCGAAATAAAGGAAGGCAAAGTCGCGGGTATATATTTTACGGGTAGTTACACCGTCAACGTTCTGTACGCTTCGGAAACCGACGAAAAGAATATCGAGAATTTCAAATCGGGTAAATTCGCCAACGCGAGTTGCGTGGTCAAATACCGCGACGATTTCACCGAAACGATAGAGAATTATCAG
>CALVOD010000142.1 GCA_944350065.1 uncultured Clostridia bacterium | reverse complement strand
ACGCCGAGTCCGTATGCGCCTGCGTCCGGATATCCTTCGGAATCGGTGACTCCTGCTCTGCCCATCTTCGCCTGTATGTACTTCGTGGCTTCCGCGCCCGCTACGGCAGCTTCAGCGGATTTCGCCATGGCGGCTTTCATCTTGCAGCCTTTCTTCGCGCATTCGCTCAAAGAATCCGCCGCCGGCACAAGCGCGTCTATCAAGGTCTTGTCGCCTACTACGGCGCCCTTTCCGAAGCTCTTTCTTCCCGTCTCCTGTACGCCTTCGACTGCCGCTTGGAATATTGCCGCGAGTCCCGCGAGATCTATTTCTTTCTTACCTGCCACGGCTTTTCCCGCATAACGGAATGCCGATCCCCAGATAGGTCCCGACGCGCCGCCGCAGTATTCCATGATGATTTCGGAACAGCTGATAAGGAATTCGCCTACGTTGCCCTTCTTGCGAGTCGCCCAGTCGGCTTTGAGTTGCTTGAAGCCTTTGGCGATACTCATTCCGAAGTCGCCGTCGCCGCAACGGTCCGCTTTGCAGAACGGGACTTCGTTCTCGATGATGATGTCCGCCATCATTTCTACGAGCTTGCCCATTCCGGGAGTGTTGATTTTTTCGCCGATGACCGCTTTGCCTTCGAATTCGTAGGTCTTACCCTCGTCGCTCTCATCTTCCGTAGCTACCGCGTCGTCTTCCGCTGCTTTTGCCGTAAACGCCCCGGGAGTAATATTGAGCGCCTTGGCAAGCGCCGCTACCGCTTCCTGACAAGCGAGCGCTTCCGCGGACGCGCCGCCCCAAGTAATGGCGGGAGTCGCCACGGGATAATCGAGATAACCCTTCAATTCGTCGTCGAGACGAAGGAAAGTTACCGACGCGCCCGCCATATCGATACTCGTCATATAGTTGCCGACGAGAGTCTTGTAAATCTTGACGCCCGCTTTCTCGAGCTCCTTGGTAACGGAATTGTTGAAAAGATACAGCTCCTGTAACGGACTGCCGCCGAAGCCGTTGATGAGAAGCGCGATCTCCTCGCCCTTCTTCAGTTTGAGATCCTCCATAAGATCGGGAACTATTCTCGCCGCAAGCTGATCCGCGGTCTGAAGTTTCTCTCTCTTTCTGCCGGGTTCGCCGTGGATACCTACGCCGAATTCCATTTCGTCTTCGCCTATCTCGAAAGTGGGCGAGCCGGCGGCAGGCACGGTGCAGGACGTAAGAGCAAAGCCGAACGAACGGATATTGTCGATGACCTTCTGCGCCACCGCTTTGACTTCGGCGAGCGAGCCGCCTTTTTCGGCGCAGGCTCCGGCTATTTTATGCACGAATACGGTACCTGCCACGCCGCGCCTTCCCACGGTGTAAAGGCTGTCTTTAACCGCTATGTCGTCGTTGACGTACACGGCGTCGACCTCTATGCCTTCGTCTTTGGCAAGCGCCGCCGCGTTATTGAAGTTCATACAGTCGCCGGAATAGTTCTTGACTATCATCAGCGTGCCCTTCTTCGACGCGGTGAGCTTCAGCGCGTTATAAACCTGTATCTGCGAGGGAGAAGCGAATACGTCGCCGCACACCGCGGCGTCAAGCATTCCCTTTCCGACGAAGCCCGCGTGAGCGGGTTCGTGTCCCGAGCCGCCGCCCGAAATGAGCGACACTTTATTCCTGTCGAGAGCTTTCTTCTTGACGATTTTGTATTTCTCCACGAATTCGAGTTCGGGATGCGCTTTCGCCAAGCCGTGACACATATCGTATACGAAAGTTTCGGCAGTGTTCATTATTTTCTTCATATTTTGTACCTCCGGATAAAATCGTGCCGACAGGTCTCCCTATCGGCACGCGGTGAGTTTAAGGTTATCAGCAGCAGCAACCCGCTTTGGCGGCTTCGCCGAGTTTGTCGGCGGTAACGATAGCGGCGGCTACGTCTGCAGCGGTGACGGGGAAGGGCATGAAGTGGACGGATTCGTCCGGTATGCACGCTTTCTCCGCAACGGTCATGAGCCTGTCGCCGATATCCTCTACGCCGAGGTCGGCAAGACATACGGGAAGTCCTACCTCGAGGCAGAAGCCGATGACTTCGTCGATTTCCTCGGTGGGCGCGTTCTCGAGAACGAGCTGGCAGATGGTGCCGAACGCGACCTTCTCGCCGTGGAAGTATTTATGTGTCTCCTCGAGAACGGTAAGTCCGTCGTGAATGGCGTGCGCCGCGGCAAGACCGCCGGACTCAAAGCCCAGACCGGACAGCAGAATGTTGGTCTCTACGATATTCTCGAGAGCGGGAGTAACCTTCTTGGCTTCGCAGGAAAGCATAGCTTTGTAGCCGTCGGCAAGGAGGTTCTCGTAGCAGAGGCTCGCGAGCGCGAAAGCGGCTTTGGTGCCTCTGGCGAGGAGCGTTCCCTTGGTACGGTTGGCGCCGCAGGGAAGACCTGCGTTGACGTTACCGTAGGACTGCACGTTGGCGCGTGCTTCGAAATAAGTGGAGAGCGCGTCGCCCATGCCCGATACGAGGAAACGTACGGGAGCGTTGGCGATAACGGTGGTATCGATAAGGACCACGCTGGGGCTCTGCTTGAAATATGCGTAATCGTCGAAAGCTCCGTCCGGAGTATAGAGAACGGCGGAGTGAGAGGTAGGCGCATCGGTAGCGGCTATCGTGGGGCAGATGATGAGCGCATTGCCTTCGGCGACGCATTTCGCGGTGTCGATGGCTTTACCGCCGCCGAGACCTATCGTGCAAGCGCATTTGTTCTCTTTGGCTATCTTCTGAAGTCTCGCCACTTCCTGACGGGAACATTCGCCGGTGAAGTCCACTTTTATGAACTCGATCTTATACTGCGCGGCAGTGGCGTCGAGTTTCGCTTGAACGCGGGCGGAATCGTCCTTATGCGCGATGAGCAGAGCTCTCTTGCCGAAGGTTTTGACAAAGTAACCGAGGTTGAGGAGCTCGTCTTCGCCTTGAACGTACTTGGTGGGGCAAATAAATGCTTTTCTCATTATGAAATCTCCTTTTATTGAGTTTTTTTTGAAAACAGTAAATTAACACTGTAAAATCATTATAATACCAAATAAAGGTTTCGTCAATACGCATTTTT
>CALVOD010000141.1 GCA_944350065.1 uncultured Clostridia bacterium | reverse complement strand
GCGGAGAAAATAGAGAAACTTTCCGATAAATACAAAGCGATGAGCGACGAGGAGCTCGCCGCGCAGACTGCGGCGCTCAAAGCGCGCTATTCGGCGGGAGAAACGCTCGACGACCTTCTTCCCGACGCTTTCGCCGTCGTGCGCGAAGCGGGCGCGAGAGTCCTTAACATGCGGCATTTCCACGTGCAGCTGTTGGGCGGCATCGTGCTTCATCAGGGAAGAATAGCCGAGATGCAGACGGGCGAAGGTAAGACGCTCGTCGCCACACTTCCCGCATATCTCAACGCGCTGACGGGTAAGGGCGTGCACATCGTCACCGTGAACGATTATCTTGCCAGGCGCGACGCCGAGTGGATGGGCAAAATCTATAAGTTCCTCGGTATGACGGTGGGCGTGGTCACGCAGGAGATGTCGAACGCCGAGCGTAAAGCCGCGTATTCGGCGGACATAACCTACGCCACCAACAGCGAGATAGGCTTCGATTATCTTCGCGACAACATGGTCATAGAGCGGGAGAACGCCGTTCAGCGCGGACACGAATTCGCAATAGTGGACGAGGTGGACAGCATACTCATTGACGAAGCGCGCACGCCGCTCATTATTTCCGCCATGGCGGGAGAATCGGGCGAACTGTACGTGCAGACCGACCGTTTCGTCAAGAGCCTCGACGGCGAAGAAGACGTTGTGGTGGACGAGAAGGACAATCACGTGTTTTTGAGCGAGCAGGGCGTGGAGAAAGCGGAGAGGTATTTCCGCATAGACAACCTCGGCAACGCCGAGAACGCCGAACTTTCGATGCGCATTAACTCCGCGCTTCGCGCAAATTATCTTATGCACCTTAACAAAGACTATATCGTCGAGAACGGCGAAATAATCATTGTGGACGAATTCACGGGGCGTAAGATGAGCGGAAGGCGGTATTCGGACGGTCTCCATCAGGCGATAGAGGCGAAGGAGTGTGTGCCCATAAAGAAAGAGAATCAAACAATAGCTACGATAACATACCAGAACTTTTTCAGGCTTTACAATAAACTTTCGGGAATGACGGGTACCGCGATGACCGAGGAAGCGGAATTCAGAGGGATATACGAACTCGACGTCGTGCCGATACCCCCGAACCTGAAAGTTATTCGCGAGGACGAAGCGGACAAGATTTTCCGCACCAAAGCGGAGAAATACGCGGCGGTGATCGAGGACGTGCGCGCGGCGCACGAGAAGGGGCAGCCGGTGCTCGTCGGTACTACCAACGTCGCGGCGAGCGAGGAGTTGTCGGAGCTTTTGCGTAAGGAGCGCATACCGCACAACGTATTGAACGCGAAGCATCACACCGAGGAAGCCGCCATCATCGCGCAGGCGGGCAGAGTGGGCGCCGTCACGATAGCCACCAATATGGCGGGACGCGGAACGGACATACTGCTCGGCGGCAACCCCGAGTTCATGGCGAAGCAGAAGATGGAGAAAGAGGGTTTCGCGCCCGAGCTCATAGAAATCGCTTCCGCCTTCAACGCGTTGAGCGCCGAGGAAGAAATCGCCGCGCGCGCCCGTTATCACGAGCTTATCGCCGAATTCAAGAAGGAAACGGACGCCGAAAAGGACAAGGTGCGCGAGTTAGGCGGCTTGAGGGTAATAGGCACCGAGAGGCACGAGGCGCGCCGTATCGACAATCAGCTGCGCGGAAGAAGCGGACGTCAGGGCGATCCCGGATCCTCGTGTTTTTATCTCTCTTTCGAGGACGAATTATTGAGGATATTCGGCGGCGACAGGCTGAAGGGGCTTATGCTCGAAGGGCAGATGCTGCAGGTATCGTTGCTTTCGAAGCAGATAGAGGTGGCTCAGCGCAGATGCGAGGAAAACAATTACGCCATCCGTAAGCACGTTCTGAATTACGACGACGTGATGAACAAACAACGTCAGCTTATATACGCCGAACGCAACGCGGTGCTCGACGGCAAGGACGTGCACGAGCAGATCCTCAAGTATTTCGAGCCGCTCGCGATGAGCATAGTGGGCACCTTTATCAATTACGACGAATCGGAAGAGGAAGTGGATATCGCCTCCTTCAATTCTGCGCTCGAACTTAAATTGCTCGAGAAGGGCACCGGACTTATCACGCCCGAACTGCTAACGGAGCTGAGCGAGGAGAAGATAGAGGAGCTCGTGCTCGAGACGGCTATCAACCAGTACGAAGCTAAGGTGAAGAAGGCGGTCGAGAACAGGATAGATTTCAAGCGCACCGAGCGGAACGTGCTTCTCAATCAGGTGGACAAGCAGTGGATGAACCACATTTCGAATATGGACGCGTTGCGCAAGGGCATAGGGCTGCGCGGATACGGGCAGAAGGATCCCGTGATGGAATACAGGCGCGAAGGCTTCGAGATGTTCGACGCGATGATAGAGACGATACAGGACAATACGGCGATGATACTTGCCAAGCTCGACATAGACGCGGTGATAGAGAGGATAAATCTTTACACGCGCGAGCAAAAGCGCCGCGTGACCGTGGTGAATACGGAGAAGAAAAAGCAGCCCGGGCGCAACGATCCCTGCCCCTGCGGAAGCGGCAAGAAATACAAGAACTGTTGCGGGAGATAAAATTATGGATTTTTATGCGGAGAAAATAAGGCTGGGCGAGCTAAAGGATTCCGTCGAGAGGTCCGCCGCGGCGCTTGACACCGCCAAGCTCGAAAAAGAGCTCACGGAATTACGTGCGGAGCAGGAGAAAGAGGGCTTCTGGCTCGACCTCAACAAAGCCAAATCCGTCAATATGCGCATAGCTGAGAACGAACGCAAACTGGGCGAAGTCGGCGCGCTGCGCGCTAAGGCAGAGAATATCGCCGAGCTTATGGAAATGGCGGAGGAGATGGACGAGGAGAGCGCCGCCGCGGAGATAACGGCGCTGCTTACGGAGCTTCAGAAGGAAGCCGAAGCGCTGTTCCTCGACACGCTGCTCAACGGGAAATACGATTCGCTGAACGCGATACTGACGTTGCACGCGGGAGCGGGCGGCACGGAAGCGCAGGACTGGGCGGAAATGCTGTACCGTATGTACCGCCGTTACGCGGAGCGCAAAGGGTA
>CALVOD010000140.1 GCA_944350065.1 uncultured Clostridia bacterium | reverse complement strand
ATTTCGGAGGGCTCGACCAAACTTCTCGATATGCTCGCGCGTAAAGGCGTTTACGTTGCGGCGCGCGATTCGGGGACGGGCGGTAAATATTACTGCTTCAAAAAGGAATTTGCCGATTATCTCGGCAGTCTCGAGCCCGATTTTCAGGAATACGCGAGCGAATATGCGGGTAAAGACCTTTCGGGCGAGATATTCGATTCCCTTTGCGCCGAAGGTAAATATTATATCGCGTTGAAACATGCCGTCTCGGAAAAGCGTTACGACCGTATAGAGATCGCGGGAAGTCTGGCGATAAATTCCGACGAGATAGTCAATATAATCAATTTTATCAGCGCACACAAGGAATTGAGTATAGGGGAGGAAGTGGACGTTACGGCGTATCCGTACACGGCGTTGCTCAGAATAGCGCACATCGCCAAGCACGGGCGCTTTTTCGAGAGAACGCTTGCGGAGTTACCGCGTATTCAAGAGCGGTTGCTCGAACTCGAGGACGGCGTCAGGGCATATCTGTGCGCCGTTTATGTGGAGCTGAACTGCCTTATAAAACTCGGTTGCGCCGACAAGGTGCGCGACCGCATTAACGAATTGAAAAAACGTTACGATGGCAACGAGGAGATAGAAGGATATCTTACCATATTACGCAATTTACTGCCCGATTTTCTGCATAATGCGGACGTTTCCGTCACCACTCTCGAGCAAACGCTCGCGGCTCCCGGGGCGGACAGACATTTCTGGTATCTCAAACTTTACGAGGACCTCGAGCTGCACTATTATCACGTCGGCAATTACCGTCAGTCTATGGACACGGCGCGTAAAATAAAAGCCGTTTGCCCGGGATACGTCATACCTCTCAGAGTCATCGCGATGAATTATTTCGAAGGCGATATCGAGGAGACCACGAAGCTGCTCGAGGAAGCGTTGGATTTCGCGATAACCAACAACCTTTTTGCGGACACGCACATGCTCTACAGCGTGAAGGCGCTCGTCGCGGCGTATCACGGCAAATCCGAAGAAGTCAAATACTACTGCGACAAAGCATATTCGCTCATCACAAAAGAGGATAATTTCGAGAAATTCTTCACGATATACGTCCGTTGTTACACGAAAGCGTCTATGGGAGAGGTTTCTTACGCGAAAAATCTCGCGCAAATTTATTTGAAGTACGCGCGTGAACGCGCGCCGCAATACGTTGAAATGATGTTGCAGTCCTACGCGTACGCGTTATTCCGTTCGGGCGACGCCGACAGGGCGTACAAAGCCGCCACGCAGGCGATCAACGCGGCGGAGCATAAGTCTTTTATATGGCTTTTCAGCATGGGGCTCGCGACCAACTGTCTCCTTGTCAAGGGCGAGTTAAAGGACGTGGAATCGCTTGTAGGCAATATTTTACGGTATAGCGAAAATTACGGTATGCGTATGGTGCCCGTGGACACGGCGGAGGACATTTTCGAGCCGATACTGCGCTACGCGCGAGAGCACGGCATCGAGCCCGAAACGGTTGCCCGTATAGACGCGCTCGTAGCCGGCAGGAAGGGCGCCAAACAGGAGGGCTCCGTCATCAAAGTCAATATGTTCGGAGACGTCAGCATTACCGTGGGCGGTAAGGAACTGCAATGGAAAACGCGTAAAAGCAAGGAGCTTTTCCTACATTATCTCGTGGCGGGCGACATAGGTATCGACAGGAACGTGATAATAGATTTCCTGTGGAAAGATTATCTCTACGAGAGCGCGATAAATAACCTCAAGACCACGAACAATATCATTCGTAAGACTTTGCAGGCGTATAACGTGGAATTCCGTCTCGATTATCTCAATTCGCGCTATTCGCTTAAGGTTTACAATATTTCGAGCGATCTGAACGCTTACCGCGAGCTTGCCGACAAATTCTCGAGAGAGGACGACGTTCCGCGCAAAGCCGCGATAATGTCCGATATCCTCAAAATATACAAGTCCGATTTCGCGCTCGATATGAATTACGCCGATTTCGAGCACGAGCGCACGAGTATCAAGCAGGAAATGATACTGAACCTTATGAAACTCATCCGCGCGCTTGCGAAAGAAAGAAAATACATCGAAGCCAAAGAATTCCTTTCTTCTCTCGTGCTTATCGACAAGTCGAACGATTACGGGCACATGGTGGCGGAACTCGACCGTTTCATCAATCTTACCTGACGCGCAAGGCATTAGAAGCATTTAACGGATATTGACATTACCGTTAAACGGATAATTTGATTTCAAATGAGATACGATACCGAATGGAAAGATTACAGCGTCATAGCTACGGGCAACGGGCTTAAACTGGAGCGTTTCGGAGAGGTAGTTCTTTTGCGCCCCGATCCTCAGATAATATGGGCGCCGCCTTTCGACCTGTACGACTATCCCGGATTGAGCGCTGTTTATATGCGCAGCGCCGCGGGCGGCGGACACTGGGAGTACCGCAAAAAGGTACCCGAAGAATTCGTTATAGGTTGGCGAAACCTGAAGTTTTCGCTCAAACTGATGGGATTCAAGCATACGGGGATTTTCCCGGAGCAGGCGTATCACTGGGCAAAATGTATAGAGCTTATCGAAGGCGCGGGAAGGGAGATAAACGTCCTTAACCTATTCGCGTATACGGGAGGCGCGACGGTGGCGTGCGCTTCCGCGGGGGCGAAGGTGTGCCATGTGGACGCGGCGAAAGCGATGTGCGAGCGAGCAGGGCGCAATATGGCTTTGAGCGGGCTTAAGGACAGACCTGTGCGGTATATAGTGGACGACTGTTTCAAATTCGTGGAGCGCGAGATACGCCGCGGCAACAAATACGACGCCGTGATAATGGATCCGCCGAGCTACGGCAGGGGACCGCGCGGCGAGCTGTGGAAGCTGGAGGACAGGATATACGAACTCGTTTCGCTCACCTCGAAAATCATTTCGGACAAGCCTTTATTTTATCTGTTGAACAGCTATACGACGGGCTTACAACCCACCGTTATGAAGAACGTTCTGGAGCTCGTATTCGAAAAAATCCCGCATAATGCGGAAGCATACGAATTAGGCTTGCCAACGGAGCAAAAAAATATTATACTACCCTGTGGAGCGGGAGCGATG
>CALVOD010000139.1 GCA_944350065.1 uncultured Clostridia bacterium | reverse complement strand
TATGCTCTTTAGCGGTATTTTAACCCCGCCCTCGATTGCACCGCACCTGACTAGAATACTGCACCACCGTTATTCAGATTATAAAATTATACCACATATCAATAAAATATGCAAACGTTCGCCGTATAATAATAAAAACGCCTAAAAAGGCGTTAATTTTAAAAGTAAACAACAACACGAATTTAAACTTCCGCGCTTAGCGCGGTGAGAGACGCGGTAAAATACGCTTTTACGGCGCTACACGGGCATTAGTCTTCGTCGGTATCCGAGTCCGCCTCTCCGTCGAGGTCGATTCTGCTCAAGTCCTTATTGAGAAGCTCGAGCTTGCCGCGGCTTGCTCTGAGCGAAGCTATGCAGTTCTTGCCTGCCGTAATGGCTTCGTTGTATAATTTGAGGCTTTCGTCGATGCTGAGAGTTTCGGATTCCAGTTTGTTGACGAGTTTTTCGAGTTTTTCGAGGTCTTTTTCAAAGCTCATATATTAAATCTCCTTTCAGTCGTCGCATACGTCGCTATGCGGTATCTCGGGTATGCCCGGGAAAACGGCGAGTATCTCCGCGTCCGCGGAGCCGTCGGAGGCGATAAGTTTTATCTTGTCGCCCTCTTTGAAGTCTTTTACGCGGGTAAGCGGCGCTCCTTCGCGTTCCGCACGTAAATATCCCGAACGCAAAAGATTTGCCGGATTAAGGGCGGAAAGTTTATGAATTAGCAGGTCGCAAGCCTTCTCGCTGCCCGCAAAATTCTTCTCCGCCGCGGCGCGCGCACGCGCCGTGAGAAGTTCCACGCGCGAAGAAGTTTTCGTGAGGTCGTCGCCTATAGTGTACATTATCGAGCGTATAAGCCCTATCGCGCGCTCTCTCAACGACGTCATTCGCAGTTCGAGCTTTCTCGACGTTACTTTGAGTTCGTTCACGACGTCGCGGATAAGGCTCTCGGTATCGAGCGCTATCGCCTCCGCCGCGGCGGTAGGCGTAAGCGCGCGCGAATCAGCGGCAAAATCGGCAAGAGTGTAGTCCGTCTCGTGCCCTACCGCGGAAATGACGTAGGTGTCCATATCGTAGAGGGCGCGAACGACTTCTTCCGAATTGAAGGGCATCAAATCTTCGAACGAACCGCCTCCGCGGGCAAGAATAACCGCGTCGAAACCGCCTCTGTCGGCGAGTTTAAGTCCTTCGACGATCTCTTTTACTGCGTATTTTCCCTGCACTTGAACATCGGCGACGGCGATATCTATAAGTTTGTTGTACCGCCTTACCGTGGTATAAATGTCTTTGATGACGGCGCCGTTTATGCTGGTCACGACGCATACCTTTAGGGCGAAGCGCGGCGCGGGTTTCTTATGAGTATCCGAAAAAAGACCTTCTTCCGCGAGACGCTTTTTTAGTTCCTCGAGTTCCGCGTGCAGTTTCCCTTTTCCGAACGGTTCTATACGCCGCGCGACAAAGGACATTTTGCCCGTTTTCGCGTAGTAATCGGGGGAGCCGAACATAAGCACCTTTTCACCCGCTTCCGGAAGATAAGTGCGTTCGTAACCGAAACAGCATACCGCTATCTGCGCCCCTTCGTCCTTGAGCGTGCAATACATATTGCCTTTATTCAAAGAAATGCCGCTTACTTCTCCCGTCAAATACATATCGTGAAGAAGTTCTTCCGCGTCGATTATGCGGTTAAGATAAAAATTAAGCTCGGAAACGGTGATATAATTACGGGATTCCATTTATTTACCGGAGGTAATATTCTTGTAAACGGAACTGAGAATACCGTTGACGAATGCGTGGCTTTTCTCGGTAGAATAAATTTTGACGAGCTCCACGGCTTCGCTTATCGAAACGTTAAGCGGGATATCGTCCATGTATTTCATTTCGTAAATAGCGAGCACGAGCGCCGCGAGATCGGGTTTGTATATCCTCGCGATATCGAATCCTACAGCATATTTCGCCACGATTTCTTTAAGCTCGTCTATATGCTCGATAACGCCGTAATAAGCGCGTTTCATATAGTCGAACTCCTCCGCGGGCATATCCGCCGCGGTCATTATCGCGAAAGTCCTCTCGTTCGCCTCGCCCGAAAATAAAAATTCGTATATGAGTTTGTAGACGCCGTCGCGCGCCTTTTTGCGGTATTGCATATCAAATATTGATGTTGGCAACGTTCACGTTGATTTTTTTGACTTGGAATTTGGTAGCTTCTTCAACTTCCGATTTAATGGTCTCCTGCAAAGCGCAAACCACTTCGGGAATACAGTATCCGTAATCGGCGTTGATAAAGAGATCGATTATTATCTCGCCGTCGTTGTCTATAAATACGTGGCAATTGGTATTCTTGAGCTTGCGAATACCGAAGCGGTACTTCACTACCCCTTCTTCTCTGGTCACGCCTTCCGTCTTATCCACGGCGTTGTTGGCTATGGACGCTATCAGATTACAGTAACGGTCTACGACCTGCGGTTTCATCTCTTCCATATTCGATATATTACCATATCCGTTGCGTTATTGCAATTACTTTATTTATATTTTAAGGCTACCGTGTCGAAAAACTCCGCGCTTCGGGCGCGGAGTTTCTCACTATGAACGGTATCTTTGAATTTATGTCTTCAGGCTCTTAAACGTAAGGGATTATCACTACGTCGGGAGCGGTGAATTCGGTCTCGGTGACCACTATGTTAAGTATCTGCGCCGCGTCTTCGAGCGAAAGATCTTCGTCCATCACCACTACGTTCACGTTCTCGGTGCTTATGGTAACGATGCAGTCTTCGAAGCCTTTGGCTTTGATGAGACCTTCGAGCACGAGTTCGGTTTCCATCGCCCCGGTGATGGCGAGTTTCTGGGATTCCGCGGACGCTATGGCGGTCTCGGTGGAAGTAGCGGAATTGATGATTTCATCGAGATAAGCTATCTCCTGATTCCTCGTCGCTTCCCTGTCCGTGCGGTAGGTCGCAAAGAACGTGGGCGTGCTTACGTTGCCCTGATCGGGATTGTCGACGCTCTGTTGCTTCACGTTGAGGAAGTAATTGAGACAGCCGGTCGCGACAAGTAACGCTATCATCGATACGATCACGATGATCTTTTTCTTGTTCGCTTTGAGTGTGGTACCCAGTTTGGATAATTTGTTGCTTTTCATACAGCTCTCCTTGTAAATATTTGTATCGAATTTGCGTTAATGCCAAGCACCGT
>CALVOD010000138.1 GCA_944350065.1 uncultured Clostridia bacterium | reverse complement strand
ATGAATTCGGGATAGTAATGCTCCACGAATTTGATCCACGCGGGAGAACAGCTCGTGAACATAGGCAGTACGCCGCCGTTCTTCACTCTCGAAATAAACTCCGCGCCTTCTTCCATTATCGTAAGGTCCGCCGTGAAGTCCACGTCGAATACCGCTTTGAAGCCCATTTTGCGCATCGCGGTGACCATCTTGCCTTCGACGTTGGTGCCTACGGGATAACCGAATTCCTCTCCGAGTCCTACGCGCACCGAAGGAGCGGTAGCGATGAGAACGTATTTCGATTTATCGGCAAGCGCCGCGATAACGTCGTCTATCTCCTCTCTCTCGTGGAGCGCGCCCGTGGGGCAAGCCGCTATGCACTGTCCGCAACCCACGCAAGGTACGTCGGAAAGGTTTTTCTCGAAAGCGCACGCGATATGCGTGTCGAAGCCTCTCGCGTTGGCGCCGATAACGGCGATACCCTGATAATTCTTGCACGCCGCTACGCATCTGCGGCAAAGCACGCATTTGTTGTTGTCCCTTACTATATAAGGAGTGCTCGCGTCGACGGGATAGTCGCTTACCGCGCCTTTGTATTTGTTGGCGTCGCAACGCAGTTCCTCGGAAAGAGTCTGCAATTCGCAATTTCCGCTACGTACGCAGGAAAGACATTCCTTCTTATGATCGGAAAGAATGAGCTCCACCGTCGTGCGACGGGAATCGATGACGCGTTGGCTGTTGGTCGTCACTTCCATACCCTCGCTTACGGGATACACGCAGGACGCAACGAGCGATCTCGCGCCTTTGACTTCCACCACGCACACGCGGCACGCCCCTATCGCGTTGATGTCGCGGAGGTAGCACAGCGTGGGTATTCTGATACCCGCCTTCTTGGCGGCGTCAAGTACGGTCGTGCCTTCCGGTACGCTTACGTCCTGACCGTTTATTTTAAGGTTTACCATTTTGATGTCGTCCATTTTATCACTTCCTCCCGATTACTTCTTCACGATGGCGCCGAACTTACAGTTGTCCATACATACGCCGCACTTGATGCACTTCGACTTGTCGATGACGTGCTTGGTTCTGACTGCTCCGGTAATTGCGTTGACGGGGCAGTTGCGCGCGCAGAGCGTACAACCTTTACAGGCGTCGGTGATCTCGAAGGACAACAATGCCTTACATACGCCCGCGGGACACTTCTTGTCCACGATGTGCGCGATATATTCGTCGCGGAAATAGCGGAGCGTGGAAAGTACGGGGTTGGGAGCGGTCTGTCCCAGTCCGCACAGCGCGTTGTCCTTAATGTAGTAGCACAGTTTCTCCATATCGTCGAGATCCTGCAAAGTCGCTTTGCCGGAAGTTATCTTGTTGAGATACTCGAGCAACCTCGTCGTACCGATACGGCAGGGAGTACATTTGCCGCAGCTCTCGTCCTTGGTGAACTCGAGGAAGAACTTCGCTATATCGACCATACAGTTGTCTTCGTCCATGACGATGAGTCCGCCCGAACCCATTATCGAGCCGATTGCGGCAAGGTTCTCGTAATCGATCGGAACGTCGATAAGATCCGCGGGAATACAGCCGCCGGAAGGTCCGCCCGTCTGCGCCGCTTTGAATTTCTTACCGTGAGGTATGCCGCCGCCGATATCTTCTATAACGGTGCGGAGCGTGGTGCCCATGGGAATTTCGACAAGACCGGTATTGACTATCTTGCCGCCCAGCGCGAACACCTTGGTGCCCTTGCTCTTTTCGGAGCCCATCGAAGCGAACCAGTCGGCGCCTTTCAAAATTATCTGAGCGACGTTGGCGTAAGTTTCGACGTTATTGAGAATGGTGGGCTTGCCGAAAAGTCCTTTGTTCGCGGGGAACGGAGGACGGGGACGAGGCTCGCCGCGCTTGCCTTCGATACTGGTCATGAGCGCCGTTTCCTCGCCGCATACGAACGCGCCGGAGCCGAGACGTACTTCGAGGTCGAAGTCAAATCCCGTTCCGAGTATGTTCTTGCCGAGCAGTCCGTATTCCTTAGCCTGCTCGATGGCAATGCGAATTCTGCTTACCGCGATAGGATATTCCGCGCGGATATATATGAAGCCCTGACAGGAGCCGATCGCGTACGCCGCTATAGCCATGGCTTCGATGACCGCGTGCGGGTCGCCTTCGAGTATCGACCTGTCCATGAACGCGCCGGGGTCGCCTTCGTCGGCGTTGCAGCATACGTATTTGATGCCCGTTTCGTCCGCTTTGGCGTTACGGCAGAACTGCCATTTAAGTCCCGTGGGGAAGCCCGCGCCGCCTCTGCCGCGCAGTCCGCTCGCCTTGATAACGTCGATAACCTCCTGCGGTTGCATCTCGGTCAGTACCTTGATGAGCGCCTGATAGCCGTCGTACGCTATGTATTCGTCGATATTCTCGGGGTTGATGACGCCGCAGTTACGGAGCGCGACGCGCGTTTGTTTTTTATAGAAATTGGTCTCGGAAAGCGCCTTCGTCATCTCCTCGGTCTTATGGTCTCTGTACAGCAGTCTGCGTACGAGACGACCTTTGATAAGATGCTCCTCGACGAGTTCCTTGACGTCTTCCACTTTCACGGTGCTGTAGAAAGCGCCTTCGGGATAAATGATGACGACGGGGCCCACCGCGCAAAGTCCGAAGCAGCCGGTCTTGACCAGCATAACTTCGTTGGTAAGGTTATTGGCGGCAAGCTGCGATACGAATTCGTCGTATATCTCTCCGCTGTGATTGGAGTGGCATCCGGTGCCGCCGCAAATCAATACTGTGCTTCTATACATTTCTCGTCCTCCTCGCTTACTCCTCGCCGATCAGATAATCGGTGCAGACCTGTCCGCCTACGATATGACGGGCTATGATGTCTTTCGCCTTCTGAGCGTCGACTTTGACGTAAGTTACTTTCTCCTCGCCGGGAACGAATACTTCCACGATAGGCTCCAGTTTGCACATTCCGAGACAGCCGGAACGGGTAACTTTTACGTTAGTGAGCCCGCGGGAAGTGACTTGGTCGACCAGCTCGTTGAATACCGGTCTCGCGCCCGCCGCTATGCCGCAAGTAGCCATACCTACGACGATACGCGTTTCGAGTTCCGCGTCTTTATTGTCGCGGTTGACGATCTGAGCCTGCATTCTGTCTCTGATCGCCTTGATATCGGCTATTGATTTCATAAATTTATACCTCCGTTTATGCTTTCGATATTTTCGGTTA
>CALVOD010000137.1 GCA_944350065.1 uncultured Clostridia bacterium | reverse complement strand
GGTTCGTAAATAAGCACGTGCGGTATGGATCTAAATATCGCCACGTCCTCGAACGGCATGTGCGTGCCGCCGTTCAGCTCCGCCGCGATCCCCGGATCGGTGCCCACTATTTTGACGTTCTGCTTCGCGTAGCATATCGATATCATCGCCTGATCCGCTATCCTTCTGCTCGCAAAAGGTCCGAACGAAGTTATAAAGGGCTTAAATCCGTACGAGGAAAGCCCCGCCGCGATACCCGCCATGTTCGCTTCGGCGATACCTACGTTCAATGCCCTGTCCGGAAATTCCTTCTCGAGCGCTATCGTCCCCGCGCATTTGGCAAGGTCCGCGTCCACCACTACGGTTTCGTCGTCGGTACTGAGTTTTTCGCGGAGAAATTCGACAAGTACGTCTCTCATCAAAGTTTTTTCGTTCAATTCCATACTACTCACCTCTTATCTCCTTGAGCGCTTCGGCGCGTTGTTCGGCGTTGATATTCATCGAGTGACTGCCTACCTTGGCGGCTTCTACGAAACTTACGCCCTTACCTTTGACGGTATTGAGAATTATCATTTTGGGCTTGCCTTCGAGCGCGCGGGCTTCGGCTATTGCTTTGTCTATGGCTTCGACGTCGTTGCCGTCGATGTCCCACACCGCAAAATTGAACGCCCTCCACTTGTCGGCAAGCGGCGCGAGATCGTTGATATCCTCGATCGTTCCGTCAAGCTGAAGTTTGTTATAGTCGGTGAAAACTATAAGATTATCGAGTTTGTGGCTTCCCGCGTACATACCCGCTTCCCAGATCTGACCTTCCTGACTTTCGCCGTCGCCGATGATGCAATAAATTGTAGCGCCGTCCTTTTTGAGCTTACTGCCTATCGCGGCGCCCACGGCGCAACTGAAGCCCTGTCCCAAAGACCCCGCCGTCATATCCACGCCGGGAGTTTTGTTCATATCGCAGTGGCTGGGAAGATTGGTACCGCCCTGATTCAACGTCGCAAGCTCCGACTTAGGGAAAAATCCCACTTCCGCGAGCACCGCGTATATTGCGGGACCGGCGTGCCCTTTACTGCATATAAGTCTGTCTCTGCCTTCCATTTTCGGGTTTTTGGGATCGTAGCGCATATACTTGCCGTAGAGCACGGCAAGCACGTCGGCTATCGAAAGACAGCCGCCTATATGTCCCACTCCGAGAGACCCGATACAATCCACGATATTTGCTCTGATATCCCGGGCGAAAGCCCTGAGTTGGTCGTAGTTCATAATAAATGAAGCTCCTTTCAAAAATTCCGTACCGCGAATGCGGTAAACGATACGGTCAACGTAATAATTGTACCCCGCGCGCGCGGCGTTGTCAATACCGAAACCCGCGGCGGCAACGCCGCCGTGTAACCGGAGCGGAAATCATATCTCTATAGTGAAAACGGCATAGCCGAACAGCTTTTTATAAAGCGTAAAGCCCGCTTTTGCGAAAAATCCCGCCGCTTTTGCGTTTTTTGCGGGGCAAAGGGCGAAAGCGCCCTTGATTCCCGCAGCGGCAAGCTGCCCGATAAGCGCCTCTTTGAGGGCGGCTCCGATTCCCATACGCTGCCCTTCGGGCAGTACGTTGAAAACGGTACGCGCGGGGTATACGTCGGCTATTTTCATAAGTTTTTTCGCTATAAGCGTTTGCGTGAGCCACACGTCGGGCGCCGTGAGCATCAGCTTTTTGCCGTAAGCGGTTTTGAATATCGCGTTATATTTTTTCATATCCGTGACGCAGAAGGCATACCCTACCGGCTCGTCGTAGTCGTTGACGGCGACGAAACAACCCTCGCTCCCGTAGTCGGTATAAAGATCGCAATTCAACGCGAAATAGGCTTCGCGATAGCCTGCCCCTTCCTTCAGCCCGAACGCGCACCGCGAGCAAATCTCGCGGCAGGCGGCTTTGTCGCGCGCCTCGTACTTCCTTATTTTCATTCTCTTTCTCCTTTCCCGAAAAGAGTTATGAGCCTGTCGGGGACTTCCGGCGTGAGCTCGCCGCCCAAGCCGTAAGCTTCTATGAAAATGCCGTTGATCCTTTCTTCGTTCTCGCGCATTTTCCCGAACGCTTCCGCGCGCTCCGCCGCGGTAAGTCGGGGGCGATCGGCTTCGTCGAGATAACTGTAGCGCGAGCCGAGCCAGTCGCGTTCGGCTATCTCCGTATTCTCTCTCGCGAGCCTGTCCACAAGCTCGCGCTCCGCCCCTTTGAGGGCGATATACGGAAGATTCTTCACGTCTCCCACCTGACAGTTCACCGTCGGATTCAAAGCGTTGAGATAATACTCCGCCACCTTGCTCGTGAGGAACGCGAGTATAACGTATATATCCCTTTCGTCTTTACAAAAGCCGCAGGAACCGCCGACGTCAAAAACGCTGTTTTCCACTATCCGTGCCCCGAAATGCCCTTTCGAGGATACCAAAGTCCAGGTTATCCCTTTACGGAAATAATAAGCGCGCGAAGGCATACGGTTGCCGCGTGACATGAGTTCGCGGCGCGCTTCTTCGTCGAAACGTATCACATAGTCGATATTTCCGTACCACTTGCGGTACTCTCCGCCTTTGGAATAAAGGGCGTATTTTTTACCGCCCGCGATAAATTCTTCGAGCGAGCGAGCGGTGAAGTCTATCTCCTCCAAAGGTACCGAACGTATGTCGCGAAGGTATCGGGCGTTGTCGCCGGTAGCCATACCCTGGCGGATATCCATTACTTCGTCAAGGCGGGGCGCGGAGTAATTGCGGATGAACCTGTCGCTCGTCCAGAACGCTATACCGCAGTCGGGCACCGCTACGAAGCGCGACGCTTCGCGCTCGTAGCGCCCGGGATAAGCGGCGTCGTTACACGCTTCGAGAAGCTCCGCCGCCTCCTCTTTTTTCCTTTCGATAAGAAAGTATATTCCTTTTTCTCTCGGGCGTTCGGAAAGCACGCAGGCGGATAAGAACACGGTAGCGTCCTTGTACGCGCCCGCGGAAAGTTTGGCGAGCGTTACGAGCGCGTTGCGTTCGATAACCACGCGCCGCACGGCGGCGAACCTTTTCGTGAACATCCAGTTGTAAGGACATACGAGCCCGAGGTAGCCGCCTTCGGAAAGTTTCTTAAGGTAGCACAGCATAAATACGCTGAAAAGATCTGCGCCGCATTCGGGATAATTCTTTTTGACGTAATCGGTGAGCGCGTCGCCGAAATCGGCGCTCGCAAGATACGGCGGATTGACCAG
>CALVOD010000136.1 GCA_944350065.1 uncultured Clostridia bacterium | reverse complement strand
GCGCCTTCGTCGCGCGCCTTCACGGTGTCCAATGCCGTAGACGTTTCGTTCATCTCCGAGAGGGTGAGCGAATTCTTGATGACCACCGCGAGGAATTTGCAGTCGCCGTCGTAAGCTATCATTCCGTGCGGAAGGTTGGCGTTGTAATAGATACTGTCGCCTTCCGCAAGCACGGTGGTGTAGTTATCGACGGTAACTTTGAGTTTTCCTTCGAGAATGAGGTCGAATTCCTGGTCGTTATGGGTGGATACGTGCAAGGGCTTATTCTGCTCCTCGGGATCGAAACGCGCTTCCACGATGAAGGGCTCCGCCGCTTTATCCTTGAAGTGAGAAGCTAAATGGAAATAATTAAGACCTTTGCGCCTTTCGAGGGGCATACCTTCGCCCGCGCGGGTCACCTGGAAGCCCGTAAGACGAGGGGACTCGCCCGAAATAAGCTGAACGATGTCCACTCCGAAGTGCTTCGCGAGTTTCTGTAAAAAGTTGAAGGTGAAATCTACTTTGCCCGATTCGGCGAGACGGTATTCTTCTACCGTTACCATCGCGGCGTCAGCCGCTTCCTCTACGCTTATATTTAACACTTCGCGGAGGTACTTGAGACGCTCCGCGATTTTTTTGATATCTGTTTCGCTGTACATATTGGCTCCTTTATAATTCGGAAGGGACCGTGCCTTCCGGAGCCGTCCGACGCTTTATTTATCTTCTTCGTCTGCGTCGACGGCGGTTTCTTCCGCCGCTTCGGTCTCGGGAGCTTCGGCTTCCTCGGCTACAGTCTCCTCGACTGCTTCCTCGGCGGCTTCCGCGGCTTCTTCCTCGGAGGTCTCGACCTCTTCCGCTTCCGCTACGGGCTCCTCTGCGGCGTTTGCGCTGTTTGCTACCGGTGCGTCGCTTCCCGACGCTTCATCTACTTCTGCATCCCCTCCCGAGGGGATAATACCGATAGTGTCTTCCGCTATTTCCGCAGGCGCTTCCGCGGCTTCCGCTTCGGCTGCTTCCGCAACTTCTTCGGGCTTGTTGACCTCGACGGTGGCTTTGAGCTCTTCTACGCGCTGATCCACCGCGGCGGCGGAGGGCAGGTAGGAGTTCTTCGACTTCACGATACGGAAGTCTATCGACGCGAATTCGATGCCGAAGACGTTGGCGAAGGTGTCTATGAGCAGCGCTCTTACCTTCGTGACGACTTCCATGGTGGCGTCGGTGGCGAGCTTGACGTCGACTTTAAGACGTACGTTGCCGTTATCGTCGGCGACTATCTGAACTTTGGTAAGTTTGGCTTCGGGTATCTCTTTCACGACGCGCTTCGCGGTGCGCTTGACGACGGCGACGGTCGCTTTGGTGGCGGATTCCTTATTCTTGAAAAGCACCACGGAGGAGAGTTTCTCGTTGTCCTGGAAAGCGGCGAATACCGCAAGACCGGTGAGGACGGCGAATATCACGGCAAGGCATATAAGCAACGCGCGAACGATGCTGTTGTCGAAGTCGCTGAGCTCGAGTCCGCCGAACGCGGTAACGAGCATCATAATAACGAAAAAGAGACTTATCACGCCGAGGGTGATGGTGACGACCTTTTCGAATATTTTCTTCATATTTTACCTCCGTGAAATTCGGCGTCAGCCGATTTATTCGCCATAAGTATATCATTCGCGGGCGTTTATATCAAGCGTTTTCGATAATCGATAACAAAAATTTTGCCATCGGAAAAAGTTTACGCGCGGCTTAATCCGTCGCGCGTAAGAGGAGCAAAATAAACGCTTATTTATTACTTAGATATCAGATCTCGTTGACGGTTATGGAGTGGCGCGGTTTATCGAAAACCTCGAGAGGGGTATCCGAATAGCCTATTGCGAGAGCCGAAACAGGTTTAAAGCCGGCGGGAAGACCGAGCTTTGCGAGAAGCTCGGGCGCGCCCGTGAGAGGCTTCACGAAAGCCCACAGGTACACGCTCGCGACGCCCAAGGCGCGCGCAGCTATAGCCATGTTTTCTATTACGCACGCGACGTTACTGTATTCGATGGCGGGAGCTTCGCTCATTTTAGAGGAAACGACGATAAGCGTTTTCGCGCCGTAGAAGGGGGCGCGCGCTCTCGGCGAAGTGTCTTTGGCAAGCTCCGTCACGCCGTCGAGGAAGGCTTTGTCTTTCACGACCGTGACGCGCAGAGTATCGTAGCGCGCTCTGCCTACGGGCGCGCTCATGCCGGCTTCCAGAATACGTTTAACGTTGTCGGCGCTCACTTCCTTTTCGTTGAAGTCGCGGGTGGATACGCGGGAAAACAAAGTTTCGAAGGTTTCCATATATTTCTCCTTAATCCTTATTTTATATATACGTCAATACTTCATAAAGTCGAGTTTGGGATATAGCTTACCGAGTTCTTTTTCCTTACGCTCGGCGAATATCTTCTTGTTGTTCTTGAACAGGTTGTTGCCCTCCGTGTCTATAGACACGATGAGAGGTCCGAATTCTTTGACCTTCAGCACCCAGAAGGCTTCGGGCATTCCGAGGTCGAGCCATTCCGCGTCGGTTATTTCCTCGACGGAGGCAGCCGCCACCACCGCGGAGCCTCCCGGGAATACGCAGTGAATAACCTTGTTTTCGACGCAGGCGCGCTCCGTTTTTTCGCCCATTCCGCCTTTACCGATTATCACTTTGACTCCGGTGAGCTCGACGAATTCCTTTTCGAATTTCTCCATACGCATACTCGTCGTGGGACCCACCGAGACCATTTGCCAGCCGGTATCGGTCTTGCGCACTATGGGGCCAGCGTGGAAAACCGCGCCGCCTTTAAGCGGCGTATGAGGCACCACGCCCGAAAGCACTCTGCGTTTGTGTCCCGTGTCGCGGCAGGTGACCACCGTTCCGGTAAGATATATCACGTCGCCTATCCTGAGATCTTCGACGTCGGAGGAAGTAAGGGGCAAAGTCAATACTTTTTTCATAATTGAGCCTCCTTGTGCGACAATACGGAGTAATTCATGTCGGCGTCGAATACTATCGTGCCTCTGCGGTGCGCCCAGCACCCGAACGCAACGCCCACGCCCAAAGCGGAAGGGTGCCGCGCCATATTTTCGATGTTTACGCAAAGCACGCTCGAGCTTCCCGAAAGTCCTTGCGGTCCTATAGCGATACCGTTCAGAGCTTTTTCGAGATCTTTTTCCATGCGCGCGACGAGCGGGTCGGGATTCCTCGAGCCCACTTTACGCAGGGACGCGCGTTTGGCGAGCTTCGCGCTCGA
>CALVOD010000135.1 GCA_944350065.1 uncultured Clostridia bacterium | reverse complement strand
GCGGGCGTTTACGCCGCCTGCGCGGTGGCGCTCCTCATCGTCAATTATACCTGCAACGTCACCCTGTACGAGGTCAATACAGCCTATACCACGGTGCCGGACACGACGCCTATCACGGGAATGTTCTTCTATACCGACGGCTGGTGGACGGCGGATTACTTCCCGCTCCTTCCTTTCTTCGGTTTCTTTATGACAGGCGCGGCGCTCGCGCCGATACTCTATAACGAGAAGAAGTCCCTTCTTCCCGGGCTCGACGGGAAGTGGAACAGGTTCCTCACCGTTCCCGGGAGATATTCCATATACATTTATCTTCTGATACAGGTGGTCGCCGTGAGCGTGCTGTGGGTGGTGACCTACGCCGTGACCGGCGAGATCTATTTTTTCGGATAAGCCGATGAAATGCTATCTTTGTCCCAATATGTGCGGCGTCGATCGCGCCGTCGAAAGAGGCAAATGTCTCGCGGGCGAAAAAGCCGTAGTCAACAGGGCGGCGCTCCACTTCTACGAGGAGCCGCCGATAAGCGGCACGCGCGGATCGGGGACGGTGTTTTTCGGCGGCTGCGTGATGAGGTGCGAATTTTGTCAGAATCACGAGATCAGCCGCGCGCCCGAAGGCAGGGAATACACGCCCGAAGGGCTTGCGGAGCTGTATCGCGGGCTCGAGAGGGAGGGCGCGCACAACATAAATCTCGTTACCCCCACGCAGTGGAGCCGCGAGATAAGGGCATCTCTCGACGTATACCGTCCCGCCGTGCCCGTGGTGTATAACACGTCGGGTTACGAGCGTAGGGAGATAATACGCGAGATGTGCGATTACGCGGACGTCTTTCTTCCCGATTTCAAATATTCCGACGAAGCGCTCGCGAGGAAACTTTCATTACGCGCGGACTATCCGCGAATAGCATTGGAAGCGATAGAGGAGATGTTAAAAGCGAAGCCCGCGAAATACGCAGACGGGCTTATAAAGCAGGGGGTGATAATAAGGCACCTCGTTTTGCCCGGGTACGTGCGTAACAGTATTGTCGCGCTCGATATGCTGGCGGAGCGGTTCGGGAAAGATATTACGGTAAGCCTTATGTCGCAGTTCACGCCCGTAACGGGCAAGAGCATAACGCGCAGGCTCAAACCCATCGAATATAAAGCGGTCGTCGCGCACGCCGAGAAGCTCGGTCTGGAGGACATATATATCCAGACCGCCGATTCCGCGTCCGAGGAATTCATACCGAAGTGGGAAAAATAAAAAAGCGTGTCCGACGAGGAGAAAATTCCTTAAACGGGCGAGGGGAGCGGCGTAAAAAAAAGGAGCGGAACGCTCCTTCTTTTATTGAAATACGTGCGGATCGGTAAGAGGGCGTTATTCGTCCTTCTTATCCTCTTTGTCGTCCGCTTCGCCGTCCCGCTCGTCGCTCGCGGGCTTGTCGCTTTCGTTGGCGGTATCGCTTTCCGCGGGCGTTTCGGCGGCTTCCTCTTTCGCTTCCGCGGGCGTTGCGGGCGCTTCGGCGCCGTCCGCCTTTTCCGTCTCTTCCTTTTTCGCGGTCGCCGGTTCTTTCACGATTATGTCGGAGGAGTTGCCGAGCACGGGCGCGGGACGCAACGCTTCTTCGCGCGCTTTCGCTTCCGCGGCGAGTTTGGCTTTCTTTTCGTTGATATATTCGGTCACTTCCGCGGGCGTTTTCCCTTCGATAAGCATATCCACTTCGTCGCCGTAGATCGTTTCGTGTTCGTAAAGAAGTTCCACCATCGCGTGCAGAACGGCGGTGTTTTCGCTCAATATCTTATACGCGCGGTCGTATGCGGTATCCACTATCTTGCGTATCTCCGCGTCGATAAGAGCCGCTATTTCGTCGGAATAGCTCGCCTGCGTCTGGTAGTCCCTTCCGATGAATACCTCCTGCTCCCCGCCGTAATAGACGTTCGAGAGGGCGGGGGACATTCCCCATTCGGTGACCATGCTACGCGCTATCGAGGTCGCCTGCTTGATATCCATGGACGCGCCCGTCGTTATATCCTTGATGATGAGCGCCTCGGCAGCCCTTCCGCCCATTGTCATTGCGATGGTGTCCACAAGGTGCGAATAGGTGGTGTGCGAGTCGTCCGTCTTAGGTCTGCTTATCGTGTAGCCCGCCGCCATTCCTCTCGGAATAATGCTGACTTCCTGCACCGCGTCGCAGTTCTTGAGCAGCCTTCCCACGAGCGCGTGTCCCGCTTCGTGATAGGCGGTAATGCGCTTGTCCTTTTCGGTTATCACGCGCGAACGCTTCTGCGGTCCCGCGATGACTTTGTTGATACCCTCAAGAATATCCTTCATCTGTATCACCTTGCGGTCGTCGCGCGCCGCGATTATCGCGGCTTCGTTGAGAAGGTTCTCTATATCGGCGCCGCTGAAGCCCGTCGTAAGCCGCGCGAGATTGCGGAAATCGACTTCGGGCGATACGGGTTTGTTGCGCGCATGTACGCGGAATATCGCTTCTCTTCCTTTGACGTCGGGAAGATTGACGTATATCTGTCTGTCGAATCTGCCGGGACGGAGCAGGGCGGGATCGAGTACGTCCGCGCGGTTTGTAGCCGCCATTATGACGATGCTTTCGTTTTCTTCGAAGCCGTCCATCTGAACGAGCAGCTGGTTCAAAGTCTGCTCGCGTTCGTCGTTGCCGCCGCCGAGACCTGCGCCTCTCTTACGCCCCACGGCGTCGATTTCGTCGATGAATACGATACAGGGCTGCGTTTTCTTCGCTTGCGCGAAAAGGTCGCGTACGCGGCTCGCGCCCACGCCTACGAACATTTCGACGAAGTCGGAGCCGGAGATCGAATAGAAGGGCACTCCCGCTTCGCCCGCCACCGCTTTGGCAAAGAGCGTTTTACCCGTTCCGGGAGGACCTACGAGCAGTACGCCTTTAGGTACGCGCGCGCCTACCTCGCGGAATTTTTTGGGAGCTTTCAGGAATTCCACGATCTCCTTGAGCTCCACCTTTTCTTCTTCGGCGCCCGCTACGTCCGCAAAACGCACTTTGACGTTTTCGCTCACTTTGGACTTCGTTTTACCGAAGTTCATCGCGCCGCCCATGCCGCCGCCCTGCTTGCGCAGAGTCACTATCATGTATATCGCGAGACCCGCGAGCAGAAGAAGCGAAAGAACGGGGAAAATGTAACTGCGGAAGCTGTTGGCGTTGGGATCGTTGAGCCAGATGTAAGGCAACGTAAAATCCGCGTTCTCCTGGTTATTCTGATAATTCTCTATCGTTTCGGTGAAATCGTCGCGGTATTTGACCACGCAACTCGCGTTGGCGAATTTACCCGATT
>CALVOD010000134.1 GCA_944350065.1 uncultured Clostridia bacterium | reverse complement strand
AGCCGCGCGAGTCAGCCGCTCAATCTTCAGGGGCAGTGGAATAAGGAAATGCGCCCGCCGTGGAGCAGTAACCTCACGACCAACATAAACGCGCAGATGAACTATTGGGGAGCGACGAGAGCGGGGCTGGAAGGCTGTATGAAGCCGTTTTACGAAGCCGTGAAAGAAGTGGCGGAGCGCGGCAGGCGCACTGCGGCGGTGAATTACGGCGCGAGGGGATTCGCGTGCAATCATAACGTCGATATATGGCGCAACACTTCGCCGGTGCAAGGGGATCCGAGCTATATGTATTCGCCTTTGTGCGGCGCGTGGCTCGCGAACGAAATGTTCGCGCATAAGAAAAATTGCGGCAAAATAGACGAAGACGCCACGCGGGTGATATCGGAAGCCGCCGAATTCATACTCGATTATCTGTGGAAGTACGACGGCAAACTCGTGACCGCGCCGTCCACCTCGCCCGAAACCGCTTACACGGAGAACGGAAAGCGGTCTTCGGTGGGTATAGCTTCCGCCTACGAAATGTCGGTAATAAGGCAAACCTTCGTCAACTGTCTCGAGTCGGGCGCGGACGAGGGACTGAAAGCGGAGATAAGAAAGGCGCTTGGCGAACTCCGCCCCTATGAAAAAGCCGAAAACGGATTGGCGGAATGGTCGGGCGGCAGAATGAGCGCGGAGAAGGGGCACAGGCATTTTTCGCCGTTGTACGGGGTGTATCCCGGTAACGTAGTCAAAGAGGGCTCCGAGGAATTCGCTTGGGCGAAAGAGCTTTTCGATTACAGATTGCAATACGCATCCTCGCCGATAGGCTGGAGCGCCGCGTGGGCGATATGTCTTGCCGCGAGATTCCGCGACAAGGAGGCGGCGGCGAAGACGATAAGGTCTTTTACGGGGCGGTCGGTAATGAATAATCTTTTTGATTTTCATCCGCCGCGTTATTTCCAGATTGACGGAAATATGGGCTTTGTCGCGGGCATAAACGAATTGCTTATTCAGGAAAGCGACGGCGTAATATCCTTGTTGCCCGCCTGTTACGAGCTTATCGGAAGCGGCGAAATGAAAGGCGCTGTCGTGAACGGCGCGAAAGTGGATTTCCGTTGGAAGGACGGCGAAGTGAACTGTTTCCGTGCCGACCGACCTATGAAGGTTAAGAATATAAACTTCGCTACGGACGCCGAGCTCACAAACGCGGAACTCATATAAATAAAAGCAGCCCGTAGAGGGCGCAACGCAAATAGACGGCAGTATTGAATGCCGTACGGGCAAGCGGAAGCGAGAATCGCTTGACGTCGATGCCCGTAATAACGGGCAGTACCGTTATAACGACAAGGGATAACCGTATGAAATACGTTTACGCGAAGGAAGCGGGCATATTGCCGGGCGAAGAAATAACGCAAAAACTCAACTCTCTTTTATCGGAGCTTGCGGGAGACGACGGGGAAAAGACGCTCGTCTTCGAGAAAGGCGAGTACGTTATCGATTCGGCGTACGCGCCCGAGCCCGAATTGTATATTACCAACACGATGGGAGACGGCGAGTGGTTAAAGGGCGAACGCCAACACCTCAACCGCGTCGGCATGTACTTCAAAGGGATAAAGTCGCTTACCGTAGAAGGCAATTCCTCCGTATTCGCGGTACGCGGTTCTCTGACGAATATCGCCGTTTGCGATTGCGAAAATCTGTATCTCAAAAACTTTACTTTGGTAACCGAAAATCCCGATATGCACGCTTTCAAGGTTGTGCGGAAAAGCGCCTTCCGCGTGGATTTCGAATTGGATTGCGAAAGCCGTTACGAGTTTAAGAAAGGCAAATATTTTTTCGTCGGCAAAGATTACGAGAGAGCTTTTACCGCTGGAAGGTTCACGGCGCGCTGGATAGGCAGGGTGCCCGCCTCTAACGGGCGATCCGTAGTCAGAACGTCGCACCCTTTAGCGGGCGCGGTAAGTATCAAGAAAACGGGGGAGCGCGCTTTCAGGGCTGTTTATCTTATCCGACCGCGTTGCGAGGAAGGAGACGAATTTTATATTTTCGACGTAAGGCGCAAGTATCAGGGCGTCTTCGCTTCGCGCGCGAAAAACCTCCGTCTCGACGGAATTACTCAACGCTTCAATTACGGACTCGCCTGCGTTTTTCAGGACTGCGAAAACGTCGCCGTAACGGATTGCGTTTTCGCTCCTCCCGCTAACGGCGCGAAGAAACTCGCTTCCGTAGCCGATTTTATGCAGGTATGCTGCTGTCGCGGAACCGTCGAGGTGCGCCGTAACGCGTTCTGCGGCGCGGGCGACGACTGTATCAACGTGCACGGCATTCATTTCGCGGTGAAAAAGCGCGACGGCGACGGCTGGTTACTGGCTTTCATGCATCCGCAGACGCACGGTTTCTGTCCTTTCGGAACGGGCGACGTCGTGCGGTTCGTTTCCCCGGAAACGCTGCTTCCCGTAACCGAAGGAGTTGTGGAAAGCGCGGAGCTCAAGGACGAGCACACCGTTAAGCTGTCGTTGAAAGAGCCCGCGCGAACGGACTTGAAAGGGCTTGTGGCGGAGAACGCGAGCGCCTGTCCCGACCTTATTTTCGAGGGAAACGTTATAGACAGAATAATAACCCGCGGCGCGCTTGTCACCACGTCGGGCAAAGTTATTATAGAAAACAACGATTTTTACAACACTTCCATGCACGCCGTGCTTGTTTCGGACGACGCGAAAAGCTGGTACGAAAGCGGCTTCGTGCGCGACGTAACGATACGCGACAACCGCTTCTACGGCAACAAAGGGTATTACGTTTGCGTGAAGCCGGAGAACCGCGTTTACAAAGGAGCCGTACACAGCGGTATAACGATAGAGAACAACCTTTTTTCCTCTCCGTATTCGGAAGGCTTCTACTTCAAAGCGGCAAGCGACATAACGCTTAAAAACAACGAATTCGTTTTCGGCGAAAGGATACGCGCCGTTGACGCGCTCGCGGAAACCGAAAAATGAAGAAGTCGTCGGGCGCGCCGCCGCGTCTTTATCGATACGGTCTTGTCATGGCGCATACGTTCGTGATATAAAGTATTTATGATGAAAAAGAATAAGCATTGCCCGAAACCCGATATCGACGAAGCGGAGTTCGTAGCCGTTTCGTCTGCTTTGCCCGCGGATCGCGCGGAAGCGGCGCTCCAAAGCATCAACGAGGTGTTGCCGCGATTCGGGGCGGGGGAGACGGCGACTTTGACGGAGCTCGAACTTTTCCTTAAAACGAAATACCGCGCTCAACCGGCGGATTGGAAAGATATAGACAAATGTACCCGCACCGCGGTCAGAAGGTACAACAAATATTG
>CALVOD010000133.1 GCA_944350065.1 uncultured Clostridia bacterium | reverse complement strand
TACATTCTCTACAGAAAGCAACGCGAAAAAGCGCGTAACGTCAAAGGCACGCTCCTCGACTACAAACAGATCATCGACAACTACCTCAAGGTCAACGACTGGCGCGTGAAGGAGAACAGCACCGTCACTTATTCGGTGGGCGGGCTTATCCTTTCCAACTCCGGCGCGATAACCGCCAACTACTGGCTCAGCGAAGTTTACGACGAGGAGATAGCGAACGCGCACCGCAGGGCGGACATACATCTTCACGATCTTTCGATGCTCACCGGTTACTGCGCGGGCTGGTCGCTCCGTCAGCTCATCAAAGAGGGTCTGGGCGGCGTTCCGGGCAAGATAACCTCCTCGCCCGCCAAGCACCTTGCCACTCTTTGCAACCAGATGGTAAACTTCCTCGGCATAATGCAGAACGAATGGGCGGGCGCGCAGGCGTTCAGCTCCTTCGACACCTATCTCGCGCCCTTCGTAAAAGCGGATAACTTGAGCTATTACGAAGTCAAGAAGGCGATACAGAGCTTCGTATACGGCGTGAATATTCCGAGCCGCTGGGGCACGCAGGCGCCGTTCAGCAACATTACTCTCGACTGGACCGTTCCGGACGACCTTGCCGAGCTCAACGCGATAGTGGGCGGCGTGGAGCAGGACTTCAAATACAAGGACTGCAAGAAGGAAATGGATATGATAAACAAAGCCTTCATCGAGACGATGATAGAAGGCGACGCCAACGGCAGAGGCTTCCAGTATCCTATCCCGACCTATTCCATAACGAAGGAATTCGACTGGTCCGAGACCGAGAACAACAAACTTTTGTTCGAGATGACCGCGAAGTACGGCACGCCGTATTTCTCCAACTATATCAATTCCGACATGAAGCCGAGCGACATCAGGAGCATGTGCTGCCGACTGAGGCTCGACCTTCGCGAACTGCGTAAAAAATCGGGCGGCTTCTTCGGTTCGGGCGAATCGACGGGCAGTATCGGCGTGGTGACCATCAATATGCCGCGTATCGGATATCTTGCGAAAGACGAAAGGGATTTCTACGCGAGACTCGACAAGATGATGGATCTTTCGGCGCGTTCGCTGCACGTCAAGCGTCAGGTCATCACCAAACTTCTCGACAACGGTCTGTTCCCGTACACCAAGCGTTATCTTGCCACTCTCGACAACCATTTCTCGACGATAGGGCTTGTGGGAATGAACGAAGCCTGTCTGAACGCCAACTGGGTGCGCAAAGATCTTACCGATCCCAAGGCGCAGCAGTTCTGCAAGGACGTATTGAACCACATGAGAGAGCGTTTGAGCGATTATCAGGTAATGTACGGCGACCTTTACAACCTCGAAGCCACTCCCGCGGAATCGACGAGCTACCGTCTCGCGAAGCACGACGTGGCGCAGTATCCCGACATTATAACCGCTTCGAAGAAGGGCGAAACGCCTTATTATACGAACAGCTCGCACCTGCCGGTGGGATATACCGAAGACGTATATACGGCGCTCGACATACAGGACGAATTGCAGACGCTGTACACTTCGGGCACGGTGTTCCACGCCTTCCTCGGCGAAAGGTTGCCGGGCTGGAAAGCGGCGCAGAATCTCGTTCGCAAGATTGCCGAAAACTACCGTCTCCCGTACTATACTCTGAGTCCTACCTATTCGGTATGTAAGGATCACGGCTATATATCGGGCGAAGTGTACGAGTGCCCGACCTGCGGCAAAAAGACCGAAGTATATTCGCGTATCACCGGTTACTATCGTCCCGTACAGAACTGGAACGACGGTAAGACCCAGGAATTCAAGGAGCGCAAGGTGTACGACGTGGCTAAATACAACACTCCGCACATGCACACCTTCTGCGCCTGCGACGAAGCTCCCTATACGCTCGGAACGGGCGAAGCGGTGCTGTACACAACTTCCACCTGTCCCAACTGCAAGATGGTGAAAATGATGCTCGACAAGGCGAAACTTCCTTACACGGTAGTGGTTGCCGAGGAAAACAAGGAGCTGTTCATCGCCAACGGCATCAAGCAGGCGCCCACGCTCATCGCTCCCGACGGCGTGAGATACGAGAACGCTTCCAATATCAAGAAGTATATCGAGGAACATCAATAATAAGCTCCGCATACGCGGAAAATAACGGAGAAAAGCCCGCGCGAAAGCGGGCTTTCGAATGAGGTAAAAGATGATCGAACGCGACTATGACGTTATCGTAATCGGGGCGGGCGCCGCGGGAATGACGGCAGCGCTGTACGCGCTTCGCGGCGGCAAGAAGGTGCTCGTAATCGAGCGCGAAACTTTCGGCGGGCAAATAGCATTTTCGCCGAAGGTGCAGAATTTCCCGTCGATAAAGGAGATCGCGGGCGCCGAGTTTGCGGAGAACCTGTTCACGCAGGTGAGCGAGCTCGGCGCCGACTTCGAGCTCGAAACGGTGCAAGCCGTGTCGAAGGAGGGCGAAGTATTTACCGTAACCACCGATTACCGCAGCTATACGGCGCTCGCGGTGGTGATAGCGGCGGGAGTGAAGCACCGTCATCTCGGAATAGAAAAGGAGAAGGATTTTCTCGGTAACGGCGTATATTACTGCGCGCTTTGCGACGGAGCGCTGTACGCGGGGAAAGAGGTGGCGCTCGTAGGCGACGGCAATACCGCGCTCCAGTACGCGCTGATGCTTTCCGATATTTGCTCCAAAGTGACGGTGGTCACTATGTTCAACCGCTTCTTCGGCGAACCCGCGCTCGAAAAAGCGCTCCGCGCCCGCGCAAACGTCGAAATAATACCCGATTATCTGGCGGTGGATTTTGCGGGCGAAAAGGAATTCGAAGGCGTCGTATTCCGGGAAACCGAGGGCGAAAAGCGTTTCACGCTCCGTACGCCCGCGCTTTTCGTGGCGATAGGGCAGGTTCCGGACAATAGCGTTTTTGCGGCGCTTGCGGACCTCGACAAGCAGGGATTCATCGTGGCGGGCGAGGATACGAAAACGCGCACCGAAGGGCTGTACGCCGCGGGCGACTGCCGCACCAAGGAGGTAAGACAGCTTACCACGGCGGTAGCCGACGGCGCCTGCGCCGCTACGCAGGCGATGAACCTTATCAACGCGCTCGGAGAATAAGTAAGCCGTAAATAAGCCGTTAAGGCAACCAATATTTTGATTAAGGATACCTGTTTTTGCGATATCGAAAAGGCGCAAGGCGGGTTTTCTTTTACGGATCCCCTTTTTACGCGCCCGAAACGAAAAGTTTTTCGGACAATATTCGATATTGACGGGCGCGCGTGCGTAAGTTATAATTAAAACAACTAAATACCTCAGAGGTGAATCTATGGATAATGCGACG
>CALVOD010000132.1 GCA_944350065.1 uncultured Clostridia bacterium | reverse complement strand
AAAGTCGATTTCAAGAGTCTCGAGAAACTCGTCGACATGCAACTTGCCGGCAATATAGACGCGCTTATCGTCAACGGAACGACGGGCGAGCCTACGACAATGACGCATTTCGAGCGCACCGCGGTGGCGGGCGCGGTTATCGAGCACGTGCGTAAACGCATACCCGTCATACTCGGCGCGGGAAGCAACAACACTTATACCGCTATAGAATACGCCAAAGAGAACGCTGAGCTCGGCGCGGACGGTATTCTCACGGTAACGCCCTACTATAACAAATGCACTCAAGCGGGGCTCGTTGCGCATTATAAAGCGATAGCGGACGCGGTGGATCTTCCCGTCATAATGTACAACGTACCGGGCAGAACGGGCGTAAACATCGCCCCCGAGACCTGTCTCAAACTCGCAGGCTACAGAGGTATCCAAGCCATAAAGGAAGCGAGCGGCAACGTCAACCAGTTTATGGAGCTTGCCCGGCTTATCGGCGGCAAAATGGATATTTACAGCGGTGACGACGGACTTGTGCTTCCCATTCTCGCGGTGGGCGGCATAGGCGTGATAAGCGTCGCCTCCAACGTGGTGCCACAGTACATGCACGATATGGTGTATAAATTTTTCGACGGCGATATCGCGGGTTCGCGCGAAATGCAGCTTAAAATCAATCCCCTCGTATCCGCATTGTTCTGCGAAGTCAACCCCATTCCCGTCAAGTGCGCGCTCAAACTTCTGGGCATAATACCCGACGATTACATGAGACTTCCTCTCACCCGTTGCGGAAGCGTCGAAAAGGTATACAACGCGCTCAAGGAATTCGGGCTCGAACCCGTAACGGAGGCGTAAGATGAGAGTTATCGTCAACGGCATAGGCGGCACGATGGGTAAAGTGCTTTACAACGCTCTCAAAGCGCACGCCGACGCGGAAGCGGTGGCGGGAGCGGACAAATACGCCGACCCTTCGAAATTCGATATTCCCGTTTACGCCGACATATCCGAAGTCAAAGAGGAAGCGGACTGCATAATCGATTTTTCGGTAAAGGAAGCGTTGCCGTCCATACTCGCGTACGCCGTGGAGAAGAAGCTCCCCTGCGTGCTCGCGACCACCGGCTACGGCGAAAAGGAGCTTAAGCTCGTTAAAGAGGCTTCCGAAAAAATAGCGATATTCCGCAGCGGCAATATGTCCGTCGGAGTCAGCACCCTCGTCAAGCTCGTCAAAGAAGCGGCGGCGATATTGTATAACGCCGACGTGGAAATAGTCGAACAGCACCACCACAACAAAGTGGACGCCCCTTCTGGCACCGCCCTTCTTCTCGCCGACGCCGTCAAGACGGCGCGCAAGGATCTCAGGAACGTATACGGCAGAGAAGGCATCGTCGGCAAGCGTAAGCCCGACGAACTCGGTATCCACGCGGTGCGCGGCGGCAGTATCGTCGGTAAGCACGAAGTGATGTTCATAATGAATAACGAGGTGGTCACTCTGAAGCACGAAGCGGAGAACAAAGGCATCTTCGCAGAAGGCGCCATACGCGCGGGACTTTTCCTCATGACCTGCCCTCCCGGACAGTACGACATGCAGGACCTTACCGCCTGAATCTTCGCGGTTATAAACATTTAGAAAATTAAAAGCGCGGAAACCTCCGCGCTTTTTTATATTCCTTTACCGATTCCCTTTCATTCGTTCTATACGCAAAAACATTTAAAATCCCGCGTTACGTCTCCCTATCAACGGTTTTCGGGATAACGTAAATAGGTTTTTGCGTATCGGGTTTTCACACCGAGCCGCCCGCCACGTCGTCTACGGGTATGGCGAAAGCTATTCCGCGCGCGTCGCGCGTGAGTCCCGCCTGTATGTTTATCGCCCTCAATATCTCCGTCGAATTAGCCTGCTCCGTTATGATGAGCACGACGTCCTTTTCAGGCTCTATCACGAAGCCCAATACTTTCTGTATGTCGAGGTTGCCGGTGCCGCGCGCGTTGATTATCGTGCCCCCTCTCGCGCCCGCGCTCCGCGCCGCCGCCATCACCGCGTCGGCGTATCCCTTATTGACTATTGCCCATATCATCGTGTATTTTTTCGCTTCCATCTTCCGCTCTCCTTTATTTATTCCCTTCGAGATATTCCATAACGCCTTTGGAGCATATACTTTGCATACTTATCGCGAACGCTATTCCCGCGTTATTGCGCTCTATACCGAAATCCTCTTTGAGTATTCTCATCACCTCGGATACGGAGTCCTTAGCGACGACCGCAACGATAAGCGTCTTTTCCGGCTCGTTGAAACCGAGATAACTCTGCATCTCGCTCGGCGCCGTTCCCCTTCCGAGCATAGCGAAATGATAGTCAAAGCCCTTGGAATTCAACAGCTTGACCGTCTTTTTGCCTTTGCCTTTGTCCACCACTATTCCGACTACGGACAGCGCGCAGAGATTCTGATTGCCTGTTTCGCTCATCTCTACCTCCTTACTTCCCTTATTCCTTATTCTCGTCACTTTCTGCCGTTATACTCGCGTCTGCCGACCTAACCGGCGCTTCTTTACCGCCTTCATTTTCGCTTTCTCCGACGTCTGCGGGGAAAGCCTCGCTTTCGGCAGGATCTTCCGCGAGCGGCGCGGGCATAGCGCCGACGCCCGTTTCCGCGCTCTTTTCCGCATTCGCGATAGAAAATTTCACCGTACCCGAACCGCCTCTTTCTCCGTACGCTTCGGCTTGAGCCCCGTTTACGCCGTCGCTTTCGGCTTCGGTACCCGCTTCTACGCTTACGCGCTCCCTCTCACCGCCTTCGGCGGCGGGATTTTCCCCTTCGTCGTCACGCTCGAAGAAGACTACGGGCTCGTCGAATACGACGGGCAGTTCGGCGGCTTTGCGTTCCGCGGCTTTCTTCGTCTTGACCTTCGTCTTTACTTTGTATGCGAGTCCCATAAGTTGCAACGTAAGCAGAGGAGTCATCGCGACGAACGCCACCAGTCCGTAAGCGTCGGTGAATACGTTCCCGCCGAGTTCTACGCACGCCCCTATCGCAAAGGGCAGCAAGAAGGTCGACGTCATTGCGCCCGAAGCCACGCCGCCCGAGTCGAAAGCCACCGCCGTGAAAATTTCGGGCACGAAAAAGGCAAGCGCCACCGATATCGCGTAGCACGGAAGCAGGAAATACCATATACTTATCCCCGTCGCCACGCGCAACATGCTCAACCCCACCGAAACGGAGATTGCGAGCGAAAGGAAAAACAGCATTTTCAGTTTGGAAATGGCGCCGCCCGTGAGCTGTTCGACCTGCCTCGTCAGAATATGTACGGACGGCTCGGCAAGCACGATAAGACAGCCGATGACCGCTCCGAAAGGAATAAGCACGTATCCGTCGGC
>CALVOD010000131.1 GCA_944350065.1 uncultured Clostridia bacterium | reverse complement strand
AGCGTGTCCGCGGCTACTTTGCCTATCTCCTCGAGCGGCTGGTTGACCGTCTCCATATCGGATACGAACGCCCGCGTGATCTCCACGCGGTCGAATCCAGTGAATTCGATATCCTTACCTATCTTCCTGCCGCCTTCGTTCAATGCGATTATGCTGCCTATAGTCATTTCGTAATTGGTAACGAACAGCCCGTCGAGCTCGGAGTGCTCGTCGAGCGCCATTTTCGCGGCGGCGTATCCGCCTTCAACGCTCAGCCCGCCGTTATATACGAGCGCTTCGTCGTAAGCGCCGACGGCGCGCATCGCTTCTTCGTATCCGAGCTTTCTCTCCCTCGCCGTGTAAACGCTCATGTCTCCCGTAATAAGCGCAATTTTTCCGCAGCCTTTGGCGATAAGCCTTTCGGTGGCGCGCCTGCTTATCTCACGGTTGTTTATCACCACGTGAGAAGCCTCCGCGGCGCCGGTCTTGCGGTCGATGATTACTACCGGTACGTTCTTGTCAAGCGCCGCCTTGAACGAGCTTTTGTCGGCTGACACGGGCATTATTATAAGTCCGTCCACCATCTTCGAAAGCAGAAACCTGACCGACTCCTCCTCTCTGCGCGCGTCGGTACGGCAATCGCATACGATTATCCCGTAGCCCTTTTCTCTAAGATGCTCTTCTATTTCTGTTATGATCGTGGTCGAAAAAATGTTGGAAAGCTCCGGTATCAATACCCCTATCGTTCCGGATTTATGCGTTTTCAGTCCGCGCGCGTATTCGTTACGGATATATCCGAGTTTACGGATAGCCGCTTCGATTTTCACCTTATTGTAAGCCCTCACCGGCACCCCGTTGAGATACGCGCTTATAGTCGCGCACGCAAGTCCCGTTTCTTTAGCCAGATCCTTTATCGTTACAGCCATATCCCGCCTCAACTCGTATCGTTTCGAGTTTATTGTAATATATGCCCGCCCGCTTGTCAAGAGTTAATTTCCGCTGCCGATTTCCGCTCGCGTCTTATAACGCAAGCCTTGATTAAGGCTTGCAACGGCGTCTGTACTGTGATAATATTTATTTACGGAACGCCGCTCGTCACCGCATTCGCGGGGGTATAGGGTTAGACGCGTGTCTTACGCGCGACGGAGGGAATAATGTCAAAAAAACTGTTGTTATCGGTATTGCTTTTACTTATCGCGTTATCGGCTGCCGCCTGTAGCGGCAACTCCGCGGACGCGCGCAAATCTACCACCGTGATCTCCGTGTCCGACCGCCTCGACTACGACGAAAACGAATGGCGCGCTTCGCTTGCCGAAGTCAAGCCGATATGTCTTGCGCTCGACGGATCGACGGAATACGACATAATCGTTCCCGCTTGCGACTACGCAGAGCTCGAAGAAGACGCCCGGTATCTTGCCGATATACTGCGTAAGATGACCGGAGCGGCAGACGGCTTCCGGGTCAAACGCGACGACGAAACCGTAAACGGTCGTTTCATCTCTTTAGGCGACACGATATATGCTCAAGACGTTTCCGCAAGCGGCGTTACCGACGACGGCTACGTCGTTAAAACTCAGGACGGCGATATCTTCATCAAGTCCCTCTCCGACAACCGTCAGACCGCTCTGAACGGCGTCATTAACGGCATATACGGCTTCGCCGAAGACGTCCTGGGTTGCATGTTCGTAAGGGACGATTACGATTATATACCCTACGCGCCCACAGTTTACCTCGACGAACTCGATATTTTGGAAAATCCCGACTTCGCCTGGCGGCGCGTGTACCAATACGAAGTATCCGAAAACGGTTGGAGCAAGCGCATACGCAGTAACGGTACCGGCAGCGACAGCAATTTCGGCAACGACAATAATAATTATTGGGGTACATGGTGCCACAGCGTGTTCACGTTCGTGCCGCCCGAAGAATATTTCGACGAACACCCCGAATATTTTGCTTACGTCAAAGGGAAACGGCGTTACGAATATAATGGCAGTCTTACTCAACTGTGCCTCACAAATCCTGACATATACGCGATAGCGGAAGACAAACTTGCGGAATTCATCTCGGAAGCTCCCGACCTGATATACTGGGATTTCAGCATCAACGACAACATGTATTATTGCGAATGCGACGAATGCGAGGCTTCGTACGAAAAATACGGTTCGCGCGCCGGCGCGCTTATAGAGATACTTAACAAACTCGCCCTTAGATTTCCCGATAAATATATAAGCACGCTCGCTTATACCTACACAAAAGACGTTCCTGAAGGAATAATCTGCGAAAAGAACGTCAATATAGTCATTGCGCCGATAGAAACATCGCAGTTGTACAGCTATAAATTCGGCGACACCGCAAAATCCGCCGAAGCCAAAAAGATGATAGAAGACTGGGGCGCTATCTGCCAAAACCTGTTTATATGGGATTACGTGGTGGACTTCAAAAACCTTCTTTTGCCCTATCCTAATTTCGCCGTGCAGAAAGACAACGTAGAATTTTACAAAGAAAATAACGTGAGAAGCGTTTTCCATCAGGGCAGTCGCGAGATGTCCGACGAACTCTGTTGCTTAAGGAGTTACATACTCGCGAAACAGCTGTGGGACACCGATGTCGACGTGAATGCCTTGCTCGGGAAGTACCTCAAAGTCACTTACGGCGAAGCCGCGGAATATATCGCCGAATACATTGACTTGATGCACGAATCAGTGCGTACCGAAGCGGACGATCTCGATCTGTACGACCGACCTGAAGATCATTACGACGATTACCTGAGCAACGAAAACGTCGAGCGTTATCTTGCTCTTACGCAAAGCGCCTTGACCGCAGCGGAAGGCGACGAACTTCTCACCGGCTTCGTCGAAGAAATACGCATTAACGCGCTTTACGCGCAAATGTACGGAAATAATTGGAACATTCCGGAGAAAGAAAAAGCATTCGAGGAATTCCGAACGCTCGTAACAAAACACGGCGTCGACCGACCGCACGAACTCACGCCGCCGGACATGGAGGAATTCATTAACAAAACTTATCCACGGCATCTCGCTCTTATAAAGCTATACGTATCGTTATGCGTTATCGGCGGATGCGCCGTGATCGCGGGCGGTGTTGTTTTACTCGTTTTTATACGCAAGCGCCGTAAAAAGCTCTCCGAATAGTTTAGCAACAAACACGCGCTACCCGAAAAAGCCCTTCCTCACGGTTCCCTAGCTTACGCCCGTCCGGCGAGACGGGCACGGGCATTTGTCGGCTTTAGCGGGTGTTGGTGTCCATAAAGGGGGAACAGAAAAAGGACACTCGCTTGAGCGCTTGCATCCAAATTTGAAATATATATCATTGTTATAACTGTTTGCATATATAGCGCATTCTGCGCCCGAGGGAGATATATTTTCGTCTGCTTCGAAGCGTAGGAGCGAAG
>CALVOD010000130.1 GCA_944350065.1 uncultured Clostridia bacterium | reverse complement strand
GTGCCTCCTTTGCTTTTGGTTATATCGAATACGATCTCGCCGTCTTTTACGTCGACGGCTACGTCGCAATCGCTTTTGATTTTGCCGGTGATTATTTCGTCGCTCAATTTATCTTCGAATACCCTCTGAACCGCTCTGCGCAAAGGTCTCGCGCCGTATTCGGGATCGGACGCCCCCTCGAGAATATATTTCACGACCGCCGGAGTATATGTAAGACGTATGCCTTTTTCTTTCAGCATAGCAATGATCTGGTTTATCATTATTTCCGCGATACGCTCGAGCGCATTTTCGTCGAGCCTGCGGAAAATGACTATATCGTCGATACGGTTGACGAATTCGGGGTTCATCGATTCCTTGAGCGCCGCGAGCTGTTTTTCTTTCATCGATTCGTAATCGCTGTCCGCGCGAAGCTCTCCGCCGAAGCCCACCCGTTTCATACGCGCTATGTCGCGCGCTCCGATATTGGAAGTCATTATTATGACGGTATTCTTGAACGAAACGACTCTGCCGTGCGAGTCGGTCAGTCTGCCGTCGTCCAGGACCTGCAGAAGAATATTGAATACGTCGGGGTGCGCCTTCTCTATCTCGTCGAATAAAACGACGGAATAAGGCTTGCGGCGAACCTTCTCGGTAAGCTGCCCGCCGTCTTCGTACCCTACGTAACCGGGCGCAGAACCTATAAGGCGCGAAACGTTGAGTTTCTCCATATATTCGCTCATATCTATGCGTATGAGCATATTTTCGTCGCCGAACATCTTTTCGGCAAGCGCTTTGGAAAGTTCCGTTTTGCCTACGCCCGTAGGACCCAAAAACATAAAAGTCCCGATAGGTTTGTCGGGCGCTTTAAGCCCCGCTCTGGCGCGCTTGATCGCCCGCGCCACAGCGCTTACGGCTTCCTCCTGTCCTATCACCCTCTTGCCGAGCTCTTCCTCGAGGTGCATGAGCTTCGCGCTCTCCTCCTCGGTGAGATTGCTTACCGGTATATCCGTCCACTCGGACACTATCTCCGCTATCTCCTCGGAGCCTATCTTCATATGCCCGCTGACGATATCCTCGCCCCAACGGGTCCTGAGCTCCTTAAGCTTCGCGTCGACGGCTTCGCGCTCCTTCTTGAGCTCGCCCGCTTTGACAAAATCCTCTCCTTTGGTCGCGGCTATTATCGCCGCGTTAAGCTCGGTGCGCTTCTTCTCGTGTTCGAGTATTTCCGGCGGAGTTATCATCGCCGCTACCCGCATCTTGCTCGCCGCCTCGTCTATCACGTCGATAGCTTTGTCCGGTAAGAACCTGTCGGCTATATATCTGTCGGATAATGTAGCTGCGGCTACAATAGCGTCATCGGTTATCACCACTTTATGGTGTTCCTGATAACGATCGCGTAACCCGCGAAGTATGGTCACCGTATCCTCGACAGACGGCGGCTCGATCATAACGGGCTTGAACCTTCTGGCAAGCGCCGCGTCCTTTTCGATATGCTTACGGTATTCGTCTATCGTGGTGGAGCCTATCGTCGGAATGTCCCCTCTTGCGAGCAACGGCTTCAGAAGATTGGCTACCGTCGTGCCGCCGGAGTCGTTGTCGCCCGCGGTCATTATCATGTGCATTTCGTCGATGAACAATATCGTCTTGCCGTCGTCGAGCTCCGATATCATATCCTTGAAACGAGCTTCGAATTCGCCGCGGTATTTGGTTCCCGCAACGAGCGAGCCGATATCGAGCGAGAATATGCGCTTGTTTTTGAGCATATCCGGCACTTCGCCTTTGACTATTGCCTGCGCAAGCCCCTCTACAACGGCGGTTTTGCCCACCCCGGGTTCGCCGATGATAAGCGGATTGTTCTTGGTACGGCGCGTCAGCACGCGCATTATCATTTTAATTTCTTTTTCTCTGCCGATAACGGGATCGAATTTCCCTTCGCGCGCGAGCGCAGTGAAATCGCTTCCGAATGCGTCGAGCCCGTCTTCGGCTTCCCCGTTCTTATCGCCGCGCTTACCGTTCTTGGCGCCTTTGTCACCGCTCTCGTATGTGTTTACGCGGAAAGTTATCGGTTGCGAACCTCTTATCGTTTCTCCGAACAACCTGTCGAAAAGCGAACTTATAGTATTATTAAAGTCGTCTTCTTCGCCTTGATCGTCGGCTTCTTCCGCGTCGTTCGTTTTACCTACGCCGTTGGCGCTCATGCTTTCGACGATCTGCTTGATGTCGCTGTACGAAATGTTGAAATTCTGCAGTACCTGCGCCGCGCCGCACGACCTGTCGTAGGTAAGCGCAAGCAGCAGGTGTTGCGTGTCGTATAGCGCGTAATTAAGTTTTTCGGCAACGGTTCTCGCATTGACGAGGGCTCTGCGCACCTGATCCTCGATAATCTGCGCGTTTTGCCGCGTTACCATTCTTGAAATCATGCCGGTAGCGGCTTCCTTGTCTATTTTGAGTTGCGTAAGAATATCGAAAGCATAAGTCCCTTCAACCGTCAGCATCGCGTACAAAATATGCTCGGTCGCCGTTTGAACGCCCAATCTTTTTGCTATATCGTTTGCTTTGCCGATAATTTTAGCTACGTCTTCGGTGTATCCGATATTTGCCATAAAACCTTTCCGTTATACTTTTAGATTAAAATTTATTCCGTCACCTTCCGCATTGCGCACGCTATTGCCGCGTTTTCAAAAATTCGGAAATTTTCGCGCCGATTTCTCCGTCGCGCAAAGCGTAATCGATATTCGCTTTCAGGAAGCCTTCCGTGCTTCCCGTATCGTAACGCTCGCCTTCGAACGCGTAAGCGTATACGTTCATGTCCTTCGCCATCATATCGATGGCGCCGGTCAGATACCTTTCGCCGTTTGCTGCGGGCTTCACCCTGTCAATATAATAATATATATCGGGCGTGAGCACGAACCTGCCTACGCTCGTAATGGTGGAAGGAAGATTCTCGACGTCGGGTTTCTCCACGAAACCTTTTATACGGACGTATCTTCCTTTACTTTCGCAAGGCACGGTAACGCCGTATTTAATCGCTTCTTCGGGCGGAAGATCTTTGACGCCCACAATTGTCGAGCCCGTGGTTTCGGCTGCTCTTATAAGCTGTGCGGTCGCGGGATCGCCCGGATTGTACACCACGTCGTCGGGGAACAACACCGCAAACGCCTCTCCGCACGTAAATTCCCTGCACATGCCTATCGCATAAGCCGTGCCTTTCATTTCGGGCTGGCGCAGGTAAGTTATATTCACTTTGCCGAGGTAAGGGTTAACTTTTTTGAGCAATTCGCGTTTACCGCTTGCGGCGAGGACGGATTCTATCTCGAAATTGCGATCGAAATAATCTTCGACCGCGCTTTTACCGCGCGAAAGCACAATACATATATCCGTAATACCGCTCGAAACGCATTCTTCCACCACGTAATCGA
>CALVOD010000129.1 GCA_944350065.1 uncultured Clostridia bacterium | reverse complement strand
CCGGCGCTTATCGCGCTCATACTCGGATTCGTCTTTGTGGTGATCGAGATATTTCAACCCGGTTTCGGCATATTCGGCATCGTAGGCGGCATACTGATTACGTTGGGTATAGTTTTGCGCGCGTTGGTTGGGGACGGTAACGTCTTCGCGCAGGTATTCCTGCTGATCTTTTTCGAAGCGGTGGGCATCCTGATAGCGTTCCTCGTCCTTATCCTTACCGCGAAAAAAGGCTGGCTCAACCGTTCGCCGCTCGTGGAGTCGGGCACTGCGGTAGCGGTAACCCGTTCCGAAGGCACCGCAGACTACAGAGACCTTATCGGTAGCACGGGAGTAGCCACGACGGACTTAAAACCCGTCGGCAAAGCGCTGATAGGCGACAAGACCGTGGAAGTCGTTTCGGACGGTTTCTATATCGGTAAAGGCGAAAACGTCAAGGTAGTGGCGGTCGAAGGTGCGAAGATTTCCGTCGAAAGAGCGGAATAAAATAAACTTTAACGGAGGAATTGAATATGCCTGGATGGGGTATAGCACTCATAGTGATAGCGGTACTGGTGATAATACTGGCTTTCGTACTGATACCTTTCAATATATGGTTCCGCGCGCTCGTATCGGGCGCTCCCGTATCCATATCGAGGCTCGTCGGAATGAGGCTCAGGAAGATAAAGGTAGCGATGATAGTGGATGCGTATATCACCGGTAAAAAAGCGGGACTCGATATCGATATCGCTACGCTCGAAACGCATTATATGGCTAAGGGCGACGTCATCAAAGTGGTCAACGCGCTCATATCTGCGCACAGCGCGAATATAGAGCTTACCATACAGACCGCAATGGCGATAGACCTTGCGGGGCGCGACGTACTGAACGCGGTGAAGGTATCCGTCAATCCTAAGGTCATAGAAACGCCTATGATCAGCGCTATAGCTAAAGACGGTATCGAATTACGCGCCAAGGCGCGCGTGACGGTGCGTGCGAACATCGCGCGTCTTATCGGCGGCGCGGGAGAGGAAACGATAATAGCCCGCGTAGGCGAAGGCATAGTCACGACGATAGGCTCGGCGGAGGAGCACAAAGCGGTGCTCGAGAACCCCGACAGTATTTCACGCAAAGTGCTCGAGAAGGGACTCGATTCGGGTACCGCGTACGAGATACTTTCCATAGATATAGCGGACGTGGACGTAGGCAGGAACATCGGAGCGCAGCTGCAGATGGATCAGGCGGAAGCGGACAAGCGCGTAGCGCAGGCGAAAGCGGAGGAGCGCAGAGCGCTCGCCGTGGCGCAGGAGCAGGAGATGAAGGCGCGCACGCAGGAAATGCGCGCGGCTGTCGTCGCCGCGGAAGCGGAAGTCCCGAAGGCGCTTGCCAACGCCCTCAACAACGGCAAAATGGGCGTAATGGACTATTACAATCTGCTCAATCTGCAAGCCGATACCGCAATGCGTAACGGAATAAGCACCGATTTGAAGGGTGAACCTCCCGCCGACGGAGGCAAGAAATAATGCCTAAGCATAAGCACCCGGTAAGTCCCGAATCCGTGGCGGTCAAGGAAAACGTCGTCACGGCGACGCAGGCGGGCAACGAAGGTTGCGCGGAGCATTATAACGAGCGCACGATAGTGACGGACGCAAACTACGAAGCGCACGTCTCGGAAAGGGCGTGGCTCGCGCGGGACTACGCGCGTGCGATCGTCATCGGCGAAGCGTTGTCGGAGCCGATGTGCAAGAGGCGTTTCGGTAGAAGAAGGTGAGTTTAAAGGGCTGTCGCGGTACACCGCGACAGCCCTTTTCCGTTTGATCGGATAATCCGATTGCGACGCTGACGGGATACCGTAATTCGCAAAAAAGGATACCCGTTTAATCGGGAAAATACATATTAAATGGAATTGACGGATACGGGCGACGAAGCCGCCCGCGTCATATATATTAAAACCAAGGAGACAAATATGAGGAAAGCGGGAGTATTGTTGCCTGTAAGTTCGCTTATGGGCGAGTACGGCATCGGCGATTTCGGCGGAAGCGCTAAGTATTTTGCCGATTACATAAAGAGGATAGGATTCAAGATCTGGCAGATTTTGCCCATAACCATTCTCGGGTTGGGCAACTCTCCTTATAGCGGCGTGAGCGCGTTTGCCGGCAACGCCTTGCTTATAGACATAACGCAGCTTCCCGAGCGGCTCATAAGCCGCGAGGAGCGCGAGGAATGTAAAATTTATTCTCCATACAGAGTGGATTATTTCGGCGTCCGCACCAAAAAAATGGTGGCTTTGAGGAGAGCCGCCGAGCGCTTGAACGACGAGGACAAAGCGGCTATAGCGGCTTTCGCCAAAGAGAACGCCTACTGGCTCGAGGATTACGCCCTTTATATGGCGATAAAGGACGAGACGGGCAAAGAGTGGGGAGAGTGGGACGATAAGCTCAAGTTCAGAGACAAGCACGCCCTTAAAGCAGCGCGCGAAAGGCTTGCCGACGACGTATTGTATTACGAATTCGAACAGTATCTTTTCTATACCCAGTGGGCGAAGCTCAAAGAGTACGTCAATTCTTTGGGCGTCGAGATATTCGGAGATATGCCGATATACGTGGCGTACAATTCTCCCGACGTGTGGGCGAATCCCTCTAATTTCAGGCTCGATAAACACCTTAAACCCACCGAGGTCGCGGGAGTTCCGCCGGATTATTTTGCCGAAGACGGACAGCTCTGGGGCAATCCCCTTTACAATTACGAAGCGATGGAAAAGGACGGTTACTCCTGGTTCACGGAGCGTATCGCGCACAACCTCAAAATGTACGATATCCTGCGTATAGACCATTTCCGCGGGCTGTGCGAATACTGGGCGGTACCCGCAGACGCAGAAACGGCGAAAGAGGGTAAATGGAGAACGGGACCCGGAATGAAATTGTGGAAAGCCGTCCGCAAGCGCGTCAAAGACCCGCAGATCGTGGCGGAGGATCTCGGAATAATAGACGATAAGGTCGTTAAATATCTCGAGGAAACGGGTTTCCCCGGAATGAGAGTGTTACAATTTGCCTTCGACGGATCGAAGGACAACCCGCACCTTCCTTACAATTATCCGATAAATACCGTGGCGTATACCGCCACTCACGACAACAATACTTCTTTGGGCTGGCTGTACACGCTCGATCACGGTACGCTGGACAAGGTGCTCGAATTTATCGGCATAAGTCATTCCGAATGGGGCGAAGGCGGCAGGCACTGCAAGAGCACGCAGGCTATGGCGCGCGCCGTGGCGGCGAGTTCCGCTCAAACGGTAATATACCCGTTACAGGATCTTACGGGATACGGCGGAGATACAAGGCTCAACGTGCCGGGTACTCCCGAAGGCAACTGGGAATTCCGCGCAACGCTGGCGACGCTTGAAGATATAGACACCGATTTCTACAGAAAACTGCTCGATATTTACGGCAGGAA
>CALVOD010000128.1 GCA_944350065.1 uncultured Clostridia bacterium | reverse complement strand
CGAAAAGACGTTTCCGCAAGGTGTTTAAGGGCGCGGCTATCCGTCAGGTAGCCGCAACCGATAATTGCGCCCGATAAAGGATATTTATATTTTATATATTATCCGTATTATTATATTATCCGTTTCGGAGTCGGTTCCTGTCGGCGATATGCGTGAAGCCGCGCGTGACAACAGAATACCCGCCCGAATATCACGGGCGGGTATTGAAATTTTAAAATTATGCCGATCGGGATTTTGAAAAAGCGGCGATATTCGATTTGTTTTCAAGTTATCGTTTATTTTTTTCCGATATCCGATATTTGATATCCGTTGCCTGTTGCCCGCCGTGCGTTCAGCGGACGGTGAGAGGGGAGTCGGCGTACGCTTTGATCTCGGCTATCACGTCTCCGATAAAATCGTAGAATATCTTTGCGTCCTTATCGTTGCCGCGTATTCCGATCGTGAAGGTTATTTCGTTCATGAACGTGGTGAACGCAAGCTGCATATAAGGCTTGAACTTGATAGCTCCCGAATAGAAGGCGTCCGAGGGCAGCATTCCGTTAAATGCGCATTCCTCGGGCTTGACTATACCGATATTCGACATCCCTATGTAAGGGTTGGTATACCCTAAGCCTATCGCTATTTCGCTTATGCAGTGCGGGAATACCGTGTAGGCGAGTTTAAGAAGGGGAAGGGAATAAAGCCCGGTAAACCTGTCGTTTTTCGCGGGCAGAAGCGCTTCCTTCACTTTCTCAACCGTTTCTTCCATATCCTTGCCGTAATCGGCGGAAAGCGTGCACGGCATGAAACCGATGAGGTTCGTAAGCCCCGCCGTGGAGCCTCCGATGTATTTGCGCAGATCGTACATGCAGGGCACCGTGAGCGGCGAATCGGCTTTGGTAACCTTGAACAGAGCGCGGAAGTACGCCGCGAGTATAATGTCGTTTATCGTAGCGCCCTGCGCTTTGCCGCGCGCTTTCATGGCGAGGAAAGAGGCTTTGTCCAGCTTGCGCAATACAAGACGCGAACGCTCCGTTCCGTCGTTATCCGCAAAAGGGAAAGTATGTTTATTCTCGACGGTCGAGACGTTTTTATACAACGATTTGGCGTGCTTGTAGTCCTCCTCGTTCATCATCGAATACACTTGCTCGGCGCTTCGCGTGCCCGTCTTTATATCGGGCGCGAGTTTGCCGCTTTTCTTGTACTCCGTGTAGGTTTCGGCGATTTTAGAATTGAAATATTTGAGATCAGGTCCGTCGAAACACATGTGGTTGCATACGGTTGCCAGCACGTCTTTTCCGTTGGAACGGATGAGCTTCACGCTAAACTGCACTTTGCCCTGCGCGCATACCTCCGTGCCGAGGAATTTGTCGAGGTAACCCCATACGTCGTCCGTTTCCACCAGCTCGAAATAGTCCGCGCTCGTATAATCTTCGTTTACCGTCCAGTAGGGGCGTATAAAATTGTTGTGGAAAGTAGAGTGCAACACGGGTATTTTTTTGATAACGGCGTCGTAAACTTCCGCAAGCGCTTTTTCGTCTATCGTGCCGTCGTAAAAATATACCGCGTGCATCGTGCGGTCGTAATAATTGCGGAAAAGATATTGCATCTTATCCCACATTTCCGCTTTGAGAATTTTTTTCATAAGGCTCCTGTATGACAATATATGTCGCTGATTTGGATATCGCACCGATTATAACACGCGCGCGCGTAAAATGCAAAAATTTACGGGCTGTTCAGCCCGTAAAATATAAGTTAACGCAAAAATTTCTGTCCGTTGAGTTTAAATCCTCTTGCGGAACAGGAATACTATCGTGGAAAGGATGATTATAAGCGCAGCAACGCCGATGATTATATAAATGAGATAATCGTTGTCGGCTTCGCTTATGAACGCTATAGTGGTAACGTCCGCCGCGTTATCGATGGTAACGTATCCTTCTTTGACTTCGAGCAGCCTGACCGAATAGTTACCGTTCTCTTTGACTATAACTTTCACGACGTCGTTTTCTCTGAGCGCGGAGGGCACTTTTACGGAAATCGAAGGATTGTTGACGCTCGAGGTTATTTCGCCGTTACCGTCCACCATCTGCACGTTGTAGGCGCGTACGACGGATTCGGAAGAGGATATCACGGAATTTATGCCGGGGTCGTTCTGCGGGAGTTTCTCCATTTCGACGGAAACGTCGGGATCGAAGCCTTCTTCGTTATCTACGCGGATATCGATACCGCCTTCTTCGGCGAGCAGCACGTCGCGCAGAATGGTTATCTCAACAGCCGCCGATGCGGGCGCGTAATGCGTGTCGGTCTCCTCTGCGGAAAGGGTGATGACGTACTTGCCGACTTCGGAGAAGGAGTTGACGTGGCTTATTTCGCCGTTTACTTCGTAAGTGATCGTAACGGGAGCGCCGCTCGAGCAGGTCGCGTCTATAACGTACGCGGTACCGTCGTAAATGAAGGTTACGCTCGCGGTATAGCTGATATAACTCGAATACTTGCGTATTTCGTAAACGCCGTTCACGAAGGTGACGCGGTAATTCTTATTGGAATAAGTTCCGGTTATCTCGTAGATGCCCATAGCGTCGCCCGCGGCTTTAATAATGGTTATGCCGACGTCGTCGCCCGCTACTACGTTGCCCTCTGTTATCTTGTACGCGTTCGCGTCGAATACGTATTCGCCCGTAGCGGAGAATTCGGAGCTTTGGTCGGATATCTGCACGGTGAGCGGGCGAGGCATGATAACGTAGTTTGCGGAAACGAATTTGACGTCGTAGTCTTTTGCGTTAGCTGCTTCGAGAGTGCCTAAAGTTACTGCGTATGCGCCCACGGAACTGCCGGGTACGCGCGAGAGCGCGCCGACGAGGGAGTCGCCTTCCACGAGGCCGTCGACGGAGTAGGTGAGTTCGGCTTCTTCGTCGCCGTAATACACTCTTATTTCGTCGGCTGTAATTACCATTGCTCTCGGCGTGATCTTATACACGGCGTCTTCGGGAGCGAATTCTATCACATAGTCGGGATTTTCTTCTCTGAGAGTACCGATTTCTACGGTGTACTCGCCCGCGGAAACGCCGGAGCACGCGAGCGCGCCGCGGATAAACATATCGTTTTCGCCTACGTCCTCGGCAACAACGTTACCTTCTATCGTGTATGCGATGAACGTAGGCGCGTCGCCGTAAACCTGTTCGGTCAGCGCGACGGGAGTTACGGTTACGGTGATGACCGTTATTTTGCAGATACCGGGTATATAGGTAATGTCGTAGTTCGGGTTATTCTCGTCGGTGAGGGTGCCTTGCGGTATGGAGTGCTCGCCCACGTTGAACGAGTCAAGTAAGCCGAGTTCGCCCGCAAGAGGGTAGCCTTCGTAGGTGCCTACGACGGTGTAGGTGAAGGGAGCTACAGAAACGCCGTATTCGTAACTTACGTTATCGGAAATAACCGTTACGGGCGCGGGGGAAATGACGTATTCCGCTCCGACGAA
>CALVOD010000127.1 GCA_944350065.1 uncultured Clostridia bacterium | reverse complement strand
CCGCAGGTAGGCGCCGTAACTATGGTTCCGCCTGCGGCGTTCTCCTCAGCAACCGCGAAGGCGTATGAACATACGAGGCGGTTTTCGCGGGTTTCGGGGCTTTCGTCTATATGTCGTTGAAGATATAGATATCTCGCCTTGCGCCTTACGTTCAGCCCGCCCGGCAACACGCCTTCCGTGGACAGCCCGCGTTTAATGGAATCGGTCATCGCGTCCCATATGGTTTCGAGGTAGTCCTTTATATCCGGTTCCGTCTCGAAGACGTAGTCGCTAAGCCTTATATCGCGGTCGAGGCAATACGCTTTTATGTCCGAAAAATGATCGTGCGGATATACTTCCGGAGTTATCACGGCGGGTTCGCCGACGATACTGAACGCGCCGCCGCCCAAGCTGTACGCGCGATGTCTCGCTACGGTTTCCGTGCCGTCGAGAATTTCGAAGTCGAGCGTGTTGGGATGTTCTATATTCGTTTCCGTCATATTGAAAACGATTTCGGCGTCTTCTCCCAATACCTTTTTCAACACGGTATCGGTGCCGTGCCCCTTGCCCGTATGCGCGAGCGAGCCGTACAATATCACTCTGAAACGCTTATCCGGATATTTTTTGCGGAAAAAAAGCGCGATTTTTTGCGGAGCCATCGTATGCGAGGAAGACGGTCCGCATCCTGTCTGGAAAAGTTCTTTAAGCGATTTCATTTTTACACTCCGAGCTTTAATGCGCAACGCCTTGCGTCTAATCAATTATATCAAAGCCGCATTGCAAAATCAATAACCGTTTCGGCATAATTCGATTCGGGCTTTTCACGAGCGCGCAAACGTGATACAATAGAGGCGGAGGCAGATATGAAAAAACCGTTCAAGCTCGCAATAGCCGCGGCGTTGCTCGCCGTATTCGCCGCATTTACCTTGAGCGCCTGCACGGGTGCTGTGGACGTACCGGAAGAAAAAACGCTCGCTTCCGTACTCGAAGCGGGAGGATACGAGTTGGTATTCTCGGACGAATTCGACGGGGATTCGGTGGATTACACCAAATGGAAAACGGGTTATACCGGCGGCGTGCGTCGCGCGGCGTATTACGAAGATTCCGAAGATACTCTGTTCGTAAAAGACGGCGCGCTCACCGTACGCACGCTATACAAAGACGGGCAATACGGCGAAGGCTGGTACACCTCGTGGCTCGAAACCTCCACGCGCGACGACGGCGCGGGAATACGGCGCAGCGAAAATTACACGGGATTTTCCGCCACGTACGGTTATTTCGAAGTCCGTTGTATCGCGCCGCCCACAATCGGAATATGGTCGGCGTTCTGGTTAATGCCCGACGAAGGCACGGGAATGAGCGAAGCGGACGTGCTCGGCACGGGCGCGGACGGCGTCGAGATAGACGTAATGGAATCGCCTTGGATGTACTCGCTCTTAGACAAAGGCTCCAACGTCCACGTAGTACACGGCGACGGATATTCCGCGACGAAATCGGAAAGCTCTCCGCGCTATAAAATCCCTGATATGTATACTGAATTCCACACTTACGGAGTCCTTTGGACGGAAAACGAATATGTCTTCTATATCGACGGCGCCGAAACGTGGCGCACGTTACACACGGTGGACGGCGTAACGCTCGGAGTATCGGAAGTAAACGAATATATGATATTGTCCGTTGAGGTGGGCGGGCACGAAGCGAAAGACGGCACGCTCGTGGAAGGCAAGAATGCCGACGGCTCCGACTCCTGGTGCGGTAACCCCGCGAAAAACGACAAAAGCAAATCTTACGATTTCGTGATAGACTACGTTAGAGTTTACCGCAAGCCTTAACCGCGGTATCGGAAAATTTAGCCTGAGACCTTAATGACTTTTTCAATCTGCGGTTAAAGTTATAGCGGCGCTGTAGCTTACCTTTTCACCCTTCCCGCATATAAAAGATGATTGCTGTATGCGTAATACTGCGGATTTTCGCAGACTTTGAGCGATATTTCGAGATATTTTTGTCTGACCTTTTCGCTTGCCGACTCGATCGCGGTAAGGCGCGGACCGGTAAGCCCTTCCTGCCCGACAAGGGCGAGTTTTTCGAAGCCCAGCCTTTCGAAAAAAGGTACTACCTCTATACTGTTGATGAAGGTGGCTTGCGTAAAAGCCCGTCCGCTCCACGTCTCGTCTTTCGCCATACGGTCGAAAAGGTCGAGCGCGGGTTCGTCGATAAGATTTTCGGGCGCGGTATCGTAATAATAATTGAGTCCCGCCGTTATGGTTATGAACGAAGCGAACAGTACGCCGTCGTCCGCAAGATGCTTCTTCGCTTCCGTAACGCATTTTTCTCTGTCGCTTACCGCTGAAAGATGATACAGCGGTCCCATAAGCAGTACGTTATCGAATTTACCGAGATCAAGCGCGGAAAGATCGCGCGCGTCGCAAACGTGCGCCTCCGCATTTACACCGTATTCTTCGAATTTGCGTTTAGCGAGCTCCACGTTGCCTTCGCTCAGATCCACGAGCGTAACGTCGTAACCGAGTTCGGCAAGATACACGCTGTATCTGCCGGGACCGCCGCCTATGTCGAGCACGGTTTTTCCGCGCATAAACTTTTTGAGGTAGCGCTTCGCTATCTCGAATTCGAAGCTGAACCCGCCGAGTCTCTCCCATTCTTTCTCGGCGTTCAAGTCGTAATTTTTCCTTACGGCTTCTATCTCTTTACGAGATTTATCCTTTTTATTCTTTCCGAACATAACTTACTCCTCTACCGTAGGCTCTATCTTAAACCGCGTCGCGCATATCATGCGCGCATTGCTCGCGACTTTATTTTCCTTTCAATCTATCGATCATTTTTTTAAGATTTTCCGCGTTCTGCTCGTCGGATACCGTGGGGTCTTTCATGAATTTTTCGCAGGGAAGCTTTTTGCACCCGGAGCAATCGGTCATACCTTTAGCCGTTACGCAACAATCGTATACCGGACAGACATCGTATCCTGCGTATTCAGACCAATATACTTTGCCTTTTATTTTGCGACAACCCGCGCACTTTACTGGAAAAAACTCGCATTCCGCGCAGACCGCGCCGCACGGCGAAGGCTCCGTAAATTCGTCTTTCCATAGCCACCAAGGACATTTGGAAAGATCGGGTGAGTCCGTATTGACAAAATATTCGACGGCGCGGTACAGATACAGCTGACAGCGGTCGATAAGTTCTCCGCGCAAAGCGCACTCCCCTAAGTAAAGTTCGTCCGCCGTTTTTCCTTTTAACGACTCTATCGTCGTATAACCCATCGATATAAGGGCTTTTTCGGTAGTCTTTCCGACGTTAGGTATTTTTCTCAGTTCTCCCATATTCCTTAAAGTCGCTCCTTGTGATTTCAGAACCATTTGATCTTTTCGTCTTTGAAAACGGGCTCGTCAGAAACGGCGTACGGATCGTAATTGTCGATATTCGAGCCGTACTCTCTGAGATAGCATATTTTCCCGTCGCGCCATTCGGCGACGGT
>CALVOD010000126.1 GCA_944350065.1 uncultured Clostridia bacterium | reverse complement strand
GTTAAGCACAGAATCGCCGAGGAGGAACGCAAACTGCGCGAAGCGCGCAGCATTGTCGAATACAAAATGGGCAAAGCCTGTCTTGCGCGCGCGTTCGCCCGCCTGAAAGGCGCCAAACATTGACGGGCGCGACGAGTTTGACCGTTCGCCGTGTTTTTGAAGCGGCGGCGGAGCGGATTTTAAGCGTTTCCGCGTATATATTCGAATTTCGAAGCGTAAGCCGCGAGCCGTTTTCACGTTCGCGGTTTTTTCTTGTTTTATTTATATATAAATAAATTTCGGGTTGCTATTGACTATCCCTTTGCGGTATGTTATATTATTTTACAACAATATTTGGCAGAGGTAAGGATGTTCCGGCTTTTCCGCAATCTTAAACCCATGGCTTGGGTATTCGTGTTGATAGTCATGCTCGTGACGGGGCAGGCTGTCGCGGAACTGTACCTTCCCGAAAAAATGTCCGAGATCATCGACGACGGTATTTATATCGATTACGAGCCGTTGTACGAGCACCTCGAAATGCCCAAACCTTCCAGTCTCAGTTCCGTAGATTCCGAAAAGACGCTCAAAGGTTATTCCGATGATACCATACCCGTTTTTGAGATGATCGACGGCTTTTCCACGCACGACCTCGCGGACGCCATCGAACGAGAGGAGGGCGGCAATACCATAATCGACTTCGTATTCAGAGATATCCCCGTTAAAGATTCCGAGGAGCTTTTCGATAAGGTCCTCACGCCTTTCCTCGACGGGCTCGAGCCTTATCAGGAGAAAGCCTTCGTATGGCGCGACTCCAACGTTCCGGAAGCGCAATGGGACGATTGGGAACCCGATTTCACGGATTCGGCATACTATTCGGACGCAGACAGAGCGGCGATGGCGGAAATCATCAACGTGCTGCTCGTTTTCGACTATAACGCGACGACGCAGGATATCAACGACAATCCCGCTTCCATCAAGATAAGATCGGACGACAGCAAGGGCAACACCATCTGCGTCAACGATCTGCTCAATCAGGATCCGCGCGTCGACGAAGACGCCATGGACAACGAGTCCAACCGCAAGATTCTTACCGCCTGCATCAGCTGTATGAAGCATTCGGAGTACGGCAACCTTATGCCGATACCCGTGGATAAATACGGAAACAGGCTCGCGACGGACGCCTATGGCAGGGCGCTTGAACCCGAAAAACTCATTTACATATATTCGAACGACGACGCGGAAGAAGTTTATACCGCCAAGGAGAGCTCCACGGGAAGGCCCGACCCGATGCCCGACTACGAAGTCATCATCTGCAATAACGTGCTCGGGTACGCTTACAAATACGTAGGCGACAAGTGGGTGGATACTTACCGCGGAATAACCGACTCCAGAGCGCAGGAACTTGCAAACGATTACAACGCCGAAATATTGATGAATGCGCTCGTGTACGATAATAAGTATTACGAGAAAGGCGAATTTTCCGAAGAACAGGTGCGCTCTATACGCGATTCCGTGAACAGGCTCGTGCTTTTCTACACCGAAGACAACGATATGATGCTTTTGTCCAACCTGCTCACGTTCAACAACAGGAAGCCCGAACGCATCATCTCCGAGCTCGAGGATTATATCAGCAACGCTTACGACGAAAACGGTAACCGCGTAAGCGTCACTTCGCTCAAGACGGCGGCTTCTTTCGGAATGCAGTGGAAGAAGTTCTGGATAAAACTCGGCAATTACCTCACTCTTTCCGCTACCGGAACTAAGCAGGAGGCTTTCGAGTCCGGAGAATTGACTTCTTACAGCATAGCGCTCGTGGAGTTCAAGACCTATAAGGATATGATGCTCCCCGACGGCGAAACCACGCAGACCGACGATATGGGCTTTATATTGAAGCGCGGCGGTCTGATGCTGCTGCTCACACTCGCGGCTTGTACCTCGGCGATACTCGCGGCGCTTTTCAGCAGTAAAATGGCGGCTAATTTCTCCGCTATTATCCGCAGTAAAGTTTTCTCCAAGGTGGAAACCTTCTCGCTTGCGGAATTCGACACTTTCTCCACGGCGAGTCTTATTACGCGATCCACAAACGACGTCAACCAGATACAGCAGGTCTTCCTGCTCATTCTGAGAACGGGACTCATCGCGCCCATTACGCTTATCGGCGGCTTCATAATGTCCGCGGAGAAGTCATTCTATATGACGTCGGTGCTTTTCTACGATATACCGATACTCGTAATCGCATCTTTCGTAGCGGCTAAAGTCGTTTTCCCGTTGTTCCAGCTCATACAGCAGAAGGTCGACAGGCTTACGCTCATCACGCGCGAAGGTCTTACCGGTATCCGCGTCGTGCGCGCTTTCAATAAGCAGGAATCGGAGAACAAGCGCTTCAGCGAAGTCAACGACAGCCTCACCAAGACGGCTATCGTGGTCAACCGTTGGTGCGCCGTGCTCGCTCCGTTGATTTCCGTCGTCATGAACTGCTCGATGGTGGGAGTCGTGTGGCGCGCAAGTAAACAAATAGCTTTCAACGACGATATCAACGTCGGCGACATGATGGCGGTCATTCAGTATATGACGCAGATAATGCTTGCGCTCGTTATGCTTGCGACTGTATTTATTATGTTCCCGCGCGCGACGGCGTCCGCTCTGCGTATCAACGAGGTGCTCGACACCGAGAATAAGATCAAGGACCCCGAAAAACCCGACCGCAATTATACAGAAGTGGGTACGATACGCTTCAACCACGTCAATTTCAAATTCTCCGACGAAGCCGAGCAATATATCTTGAACGACATAGATTTCGTCGCGGAGAAGGGTAAGGTCACTGCCATTGTGGGCGGCACGGGAAGCGGTAAGTCCGCCGTCATCAACCTTATTCCGCGTTTCTACGAGGTAAACGAAGGGGAAATACTGTTCGACGGCGTCAACGTAAACGATTACAATCAAGCGGAACTGCGCGATAAGATAGGCTTCGTGCCGCAGCGCTCGGTGCTGATGAGCGGTACCATAAGGGACAACCTGCGTTACGGCAAGCCCGACGCCACCGACGAGGAGTGCTGGGAAGCGTTGCGCATCGCGCAGAGCGACACCTTCGTAAGAGAAAAAGAGGGCGCCCTCGACAGCAGAGTGGAGCAGGGCGGCGGCAACTTCTCGGGCGGACAGAAACAGCGTCTCGCGATAGCGCGCGCGATAATCCGTAAACCGGAGCTGCTTATATTCGACGACAGCTTCTCGGCGCTCGACTTCCGCACGGACAAGAATTTGAGACAGGCGCTCAAATCCATCACGCAGAACAGCGCGACCATCATAGTCGCGCAGAGAATAGGCACGATAATGGACGCGGACAACATAATCGTGCTCGACGCGGGACGTATAGTAGGACAGGGTACGCACGAATACCTTATCCGCAACTGTAAGCTGTACCGCGATATAGCTTTGTCGCAAATGAGCGAGGAGGAACTGGGACTGTGAGCGATTACGACGAAATGCAAAATCAGAATACCGC
>CALVOD010000125.1 GCA_944350065.1 uncultured Clostridia bacterium | reverse complement strand
AAGGGTATTGTCGCGTGCGTAGCTTCTTCCGTCGGCGTAAGCGACGGTGACCTCGTCGTCCTCGCGCGCCGACACGCGTACCCTATCGTATAACGGAAACCGACACATCACGGTGTCTATAAGATGAAAACCGTTCTCATCCCTGCCCGTAACGGCGAGCGCAGTATTGATTTTTGCGGATATTTCCGTTACGAAACCTGCTCCCATATTCGTATTTATTATAAAAGAATAAAACGTCAAAATCAATACCCACGGCAAATTTTGGTAAAAGTTTCTACGCGGGCGCGCATTTACCGCGGCGGGAGCATATGCGGAAAAGACACGGCTTGCCGTGTCTTACCGCTTTCCCCTTATTATTCAATCCAACGGTTTATAAAGCAGAACCTTATCGCCGCGCTTGAGCGGAAGCTCGAGTTCGGGATTGAGCGCCATAAGCTCCTCCTCGTCGCTGTTGAGTTCTTTCGCGACGTCGAAAAGCGTTTCGCCCTCGCCCACGAGATAGAGGCTGATAGCCGCGTCGGAAATCTCCTTGGGCGCCACGACCTCGTAGGAAGCTACGTATCTTATCTCTCTGTCGCCCGAACCGTGAATCTCCACGCACAGCTCGCCGCTCAATTCCACCGTGTCGCCGGGACGTATCCTCGCGTTCACCGAAGTCACTACCGCGGAAGCGGTGACGGAGCTGCGGCAGGCGAAGTCGCCTCCGAAAACGAATCTGTACGGAATCTCCGCAAGAGCGCGACCGGTCTTGCCGTCGTTGTCGGCGTAAACTATTTCCGCGCCCACTATTCCTTCGACGATGAGTCCGTCTTCGTACCTTGCGTTGCATGCGCCTATCCACGGAGCGCCTATAAACAGAAGATTGCGCATCCCCGCTTCCCCCGCGTCAACGGGAAGCGCGCCGACGAATTTTTCGTGCGAGCTTATAACGCACTCGTTGTCCTCGACTACGGCGTGCGCGTATTCGAGCTTTATTTCGTTTTCCTTGCTGTAAGCGTCGACGACTATTTCCGCTTCCGCAACCGAAACCGCGAAGCCCTTTACGGATATCACGGTCTCCGTCTTGACCTCGGCGCCCTGATCCGTGTCGGTGACGCTTACGCCCGTCGAAACGACGGTGGGCGTGAAGTACGCCGAATCCTTCTCGGTGACGGCGGGCGCGAGTATCTGCGCTTCGAAGGGCGCCGCAAGAGTTCCGTAGCCGATTTTACCGTCGCTCAGGTAGATGAGATATGTATAACATACTCCTTTAATTTCGCATATTTCCGTAGCTGTGGATACGCTATTGACGCATACTACGGAATCGGCGGTCAATACCCGATCCACTTTGTCGTTAATGCGTTCCGTTCCTTCGACAAGGATTTCCCCGCCCGTCAAAGGCTCTATGTGCTCCACTTTGACGCTCGCGGTCTTTACGCACAATCCTTCCGTACTTTCCATGGTTTCGAATCCGGAGCAAACGATGACGTACCCTTTGATTTCGAGCATCAGCCTTACTTTAAGGCGGCTTACTCCCACGAATTCGGTAGCTATCACGCTCGCCGTGGCGTCCACGAAACTCTTGGGGGTAATATCTGCCGATTTGATTTCGGCGGTGTACTCGTAAGAGTCTTCGAAGCTCGCGAAGTCCTCGCCGCTCGTATAGATCACCTTATAGGTTACGCGGTAACCGATACGCGCTTCGCCCTGCATGGGCTCGATCTCTAAGGTGCGCGCCGTTGCGCTCACCGAAACGATAGTCTCCGCGGCGGTTACGTCGAGGTCGCGGTCGAGATAGAATTGGATAGGCGTGAAATTTGCTTTCCTGTCCCCTTTTACAAACATACGGAAGTCCCCCTTTGGTGGTTATACCTAAAGATATTCGTCGGGGAAGCGTTATATACCGGTTTATGAAAAATTATTTGGGGGATCAGATTTTCCTTTTATAAAAAAGAATGTTCCGCGCCATCACGTCGGCGTACGTAAACGTATTGAGTCCGCCGTCCTTGAGCCTCACCGTGAACACGTTCGGATAGGTATTCTCTATAACGCCGTCCACGGTCTCTATCTTATTCCTGCCGCGATTGACTTTGACGGTCAGCGGGTAGCCGCGCATATTGTTGAGCTTGGCGATCGTGCTTTCTGTGTCGAGCAATGTATGGTTTCTCATTCTCCTATTATTGCCCGACAAAATTATTTTATCCCGCAAAAAAAGGACCGCCCGCGGTCCTCTTTTTTTATCGGATATCCGATTTATATTATCTTATAATAATCCTTATAATCGGCGCGCAAATTTATTTGCGTAAGAGCTTCACCTTTATATCGTGCGACTGGATATTGAAATCCGCTTCCGCCTCGGGCGCCGCTATAGCGGTAAGTTCCTCAGCGAGAATATCCGCTTTAATCTTCTCGGCGTATTTGGCTACGGCTTTGTCTGCAGTTTCGTCGGCAGCCGTTATTTCGGCGCAGATACGCTGTTCCACCGCGAAACCCGCGTCTTTACGCATTACCTGTATCTGTCTGATGAGCTCTCTCACGATACCTTCCGCGACGAGTTCTTCGTCGAGAGTGGTGTCGAGCGCGAGCGTGCGCGCGTTTTCGGTAGTAACCGCAAAGCCCGCTTTGGGACGGTTATGCGCGTCGAAAAGATTGCCCTTGAGCCCGCTGAACGCGCCGATATCGACGGAATCGGCGGCAACCTGCTTGGCTAACGCCGCATGTCCCGCGGAATCGAGTCCGTCCACAAGACCTTTCAGCTTCTGAGCTTCTCCCTTCAGCGCCGCTCCCGCTACCCTGAAATTAACGGTAAAGTAAACTTCGTTGTATACGCTTGCGTCGGAAGTGAATTCGACGTCTTTCACGTTCAGTTCCTCTTTTATTACGTTAACGAGCGGTTTGACGGCTTCGTATTCGCCCTCCGGAGCGGTGACGTACATTTTTGCAAGAGGCTGTTTGACCTTGATCTGCGCCTCGTTACGCATACGCTGCGCGGTCGCTATTATTTCGCGCGCTATGCGCGTGCTTTCCAACACCTCTTTGTCCTCGGGAATGTCCGCCGCTTCGGGATATGCCGTAAGATGTACCGATACGGGCGCGTCCTTCTCTATCTCGCGCACGGTGTTTTGGTACACGTAATCGGTAAGGAAGGGCATTATAGGCGCCATTACTCCGATTATAGCCTTGATCGCGCTGTAAAGGCAGGTATACGCGTTCATCTGATCTTCCTTATCGGTGGACTTCCAGAAGCGTTTGCGGTTTATCCTTATATACCAGTTGGAAACGTCGTCCACGAACACTTCGAATTCCTTCACAAGCGTCGCGTGACGGAAAGTGTCCATCGCGTTGCGCGCGAATTTAATAAATTCGTTGGTGCGCGTAAGCAACCATTTGTCGGAATAGTTGAGCTTCTCGTAAACGAGCTTGTGAGAAGCGATATCGGGATTGTCTATCGCCGCGTAAAGATTGAAGAACACGTAGATGTTCCAGAAACCTATTATCTTACGGCGCGCTTCGTCCGCGAGATTGTAGCCGAAACGCACGTCCGAAGCTATGGGATTGCCCATGAACAGATAACGTATCGCGTCCGCGCCCATCTCTTCCGCCGCGTCGTCGAAACGGATCATATAACCCGTCTTGCTGAATTTGCCGCCGTCCTCTTTGAT
>CALVOD010000124.1 GCA_944350065.1 uncultured Clostridia bacterium | reverse complement strand
GTATTTCCGGAAGACAGTTCGTCTACTACATTCCTTCCGCGAACGATCTCGAGACGGACGAACTCAAATATAAATATACTCATCCGATATTCGAAGCCGTTTACGTCGAGGATATTACGACGGGCTCCGCCGACGCCATTGTTTACGCGTTTACCGGCAGGGCGGAAATCAACGAACCTAAATTCTCCGTTTCCACCGCGACTTACGAATTCGGTCCCGGAACGGTTCAGTATCTTGAATTCGGCTCCGAGAGCGCCGTCTCCGTGACCGCGCCCGTGAAAATCGGCGTTCATCAGATGGTTTACACGGTGACGAACAACAGAACGAAAACCGTCGTGGATACCCGTTACGTCGATTATGAGATAACCGTTGCGAACGTGAAGGCGCAGCCCGAGGAGACCGCTTCCGTTACGCAGGGAAATTACAACCCGAGCACGGGCTGGGCAAGAAAAATGGTCTATACCCTCAGCATAGACAGACTGATGACTAATTATGCCGAGGCTTATTATTATTCTTCCGACGGCGGCAATACCTGGCAGCCGATAGAAGGCACGCCTTCTTCGAACGGCAGCATAACTTTCGTGACGCCCGAGGCTGCGGTAGGCAGCGCGCAGCTTCTGCCTTTCGTTTTCATAGCGGTAAACGATTCTTTCGGCGTCGCCGACTCCGAGAGCGGCTTTGATAACGTGATAGCGAAAAGCTCTGCCGCGGTCACCGCCAAACTCGACAACTTCACCCCCGAAATAATTTCAGTCGATTACGCCGACGGTTACGACGGCTCCTGGACAAACGGCAACGTGAGTTTCACCGCCACCGTCCGAGTGGGCGGTTCGGGCGCCGTGCTTAGATACATAGTTAACGACAAATATACAACGATAGATGGTGTGCTCGGGTGGAATTCCGGAACCGATACCGAGATAAGAGAGAAGACGATAACTTTCGAAGTTTCTTCGAGCGCGCTCGAAGGCGAATTGCTTTTCGATATAGTCAACGCGGTCGCGCTCAACAAAGAGTCCGACAAGACCTTCCTCGTGAAAATAGATAAGCTCGTGCCTTCGCTCGAGCAGATAACTTCAATCGGTTACAACCAGTACGGCTGGGTCAACAATACCGTGAGAATAACGCTGAAAGGCATCGAAACGGGAGGGTCGGGAATAGCTTCCGTAGTGGAACAGAACGGAAGACTCGTCGTCAACGAGATCAAAAGCAACCCCGGTTATTTCGAGACGGAACTTACGGACAACGCGATATATACGCTGGAAATAACCGACTACGCCGGAAACCGCAATAACTTCACCTTGCAGGCGAATATCGACGCCGCACCCATCGACTACACGTTGACGGACGACTCTTATGTTGCGGGCGAGTGGACCTGCACGGACGCGGCGATAAGCTACGACGTCGTTTCGGGCGGAAGCGGCATAAGGTTTGCCTACAGCGTGAACGGCGGCGAATTCGTCTATCCTGACGGGCCGGCGTTCTCTTACCCCGAAGGCGCGGAAGACGGCGAAGTTTCTTACGAGCATTTCGTCTCTTACGCGATTGCCGCGGTTGACGGCGAATACGATTACGTTTTCAAACTCGAGAACGCGGCGGGCACCGAAGTCATCATATCTTTCGGCACGGTGAAATTCGATACCGTCAAGCCCGTCATTACACTGTTGACGGACCTCGGCGGCTATCAGACCGAATGGTTTTCCGAAACGGTCAAAGCGGAATTCACCGTTACCGACGGCGGGGCTTCGCTTTTGAAGGAGGTGGTCGTCGACAACGGCGGTAAAGTGGAATACGACGCCGCCGCTTCGAGATACTTCCTCATAATAGATAAATGCACGGTATTCACGGTAAGCGCGTCCGATAACGCGGGTAACGTGACCGAACTCGAATTACAGGCGAACGTGGACACCGTCGAGCCCACGCTCGATATCAAAGCGTACATAGGCGGCGGCGATCCCGGAGACGTCGCGGTGGTGCCGGAAGGCGATTATGCGGAATACGATTTCGCGTCCTGGCTCACGGCGAACGCCGCGGAACCGTGGATAAGAATAGAATTCACGATCAATCTTACCGCCTCCGGCACGACGTTGCAGTATTCCACGAATAAAGGCGGCAGCTGGCGCGCGCTTACGGAGACGTTTATGCCGGAACCCGGCGAAATTACGGGAACGGTTTCCACGCGCACGTATATATATACGGAGCAGAACAGCGAGTACGTATTCCGTCTCGTCACCGGTTCGGGCAAGCAGATAATGTTCTATCCGCTCGGAGAGGGCGTTCCCGCGTACGTAAGAATAGACTTTACGGCGCCGGTGCTCAATTCCGACAGCTTCACCGTAGGCAACAATCCCGATTTCCCGCTTAAAACGGAATGGACTTCGAGCTCCGCGCTTTGGAAACTCAGCATGGCAGACGAATCGCTTACGGGCACGGGTTCGGGCGTGAACGAAAGCTCCGTGAAACTCACCGAGTACGACGCCGCGACGGACGACGCGGCGATATACGACGGAACGGCTACCGGCACGGTACGCACCCTCGTTAAAGACGGATACTTCTACACTTATACTTTCACCGGATACAATAAATTCCTGCTCACGTTCACGGACAACGCGGGCAACGCGTATCAAGGCGAAATATTCATGCCGCACATCGATACGACGAGCGGCTTCGGCATAAGCGTGACCGCAAGGATAAAAGAAGGCGACGACGTTTATACCGATTACGTGCCGGGCGCTTGGCTCGGCGCCGCGCAGTCGGTGGAATTTACGGCGAGCGTGACGGGTATCGACGCGTTCGGACCTTCCGGCGCGAAACTCGAGATCAGCCGGGACGGCGGCGCGCTTTGGGAAAATTCCGGAGTCACCGCTTCCGGTACCGAATTCGTTTACTCCACGGGAGTGGAGCAATATCGCACGTACAGCTTCCGTGTAATAACGGGAGCGGGGGAATACGCCGTGGCGGCGGAGAGCTTCACCGTATATAAAGACGTTAAGACGCCTGCGGTAAGCGCTTCCGTTTTGTTTGCGGGCGGCGGAGAGTACACGGGCGACTACTGGACGGCGGAAGCCGTCGTCGCGGAGATCTCCGTCGACGTGGGCGCCGCGGGCGGCAAACTCTATCTCGGCGAGCCGGAGCTTAACGAAATCCTGCTTACCGTAGAACCCAATAATTCGGGCGCGCGCGTATTCACGTACGCGATAGAAAATTCCGTCGAAGGCGAGCTTACGTTCGTATTCGTGTCGAATAAGGTCGTCGACGGCGTACCCGAGGAGGCGAGGGCGTCGGTGAGCGTATTGTACGACAACGAGCCCGTGCAAGTGACGGTGGAGAACGCGACAACCGCGAAAAACAGCGGCGAATGGACTTACAGCGCCGAGGACGGATACGTAACGCTCAAGCCCGTTATATCGGTGGGTCTTAGCGGTATAGCGGAAGTCAGTTATTCCTATCTCGACGAAAACGGGGAGTGGAGCGAATACGTGACGCCTGCGGAAGCGGAATACGCGGCTAAGTTCACCGCTTCTACTTCGGTGAAATACAAAGTAATCAATAACGCGGGAGCCGTTGCGGAAAGCAAAATATTCGAATTGAAGATAGACAATGCCGTACCTACCTTATCCGTGAGCGTCAACGGAACTCCGATAGGGGGAAGCGGC
>CALVOD010000123.1 GCA_944350065.1 uncultured Clostridia bacterium | reverse complement strand
TCGCGGAACGCAGTCACCATACGGTATTCCTTTTCGGTAATGTATTTTTCGTCGAGAGCCACCTTGCTCAAAACGCTGAAATTGCTGAGCGATTCGTTCCTTACGCCCGCCGCGGCGAGACGCTCGTAGCCTTTCTTCATTTCGTAGGTGAATATCGAAACGATACCGATAACTTCTCCGCCCGCTTCGCGGAGCGCTTCCGCAACTTCCACGGCGGAGCCGCCGGTGGAAATCAGATCCTCCACTACGACTACTTTTTTTCCTTTCGGATCGGCGCCCTCTATGCGGTTGCCTCTGCCGTGCTCCTTGTTGCCGGAGCGAACGTATCCCATGGGAAGATTGAGCTTTTCGGACACTATCGCCGCGTGCGGTATGCCCGCGGTGGAAGTTCCCATCAGCGCTTCCGCTTCGGGATATTCCGCTTTTATCACCTCGGCGATACCGTTTTCTATTACCGCGCGTACCTCGGGATAAGCGAGCGTAAGTCTGTTGTCGCAGTATACCGGCGACTTAATTCCGCTCGCCCAGGTGAACGGCTCCGAAGGGCGTAAAAATACCGCTTTTATCGATAACAACGCCTTTGCCACGTTTTCTGCCAAAATTTTTCTGTCCATAATATCTTCTCCTGTTCGTCTACGAATTTACGATTTACGGATTGACGCGTTTAGATATTGACTGATACTTCTGCCGTTCAGTCCGCGAACTGCTTTACGCATTCCTCGTAAGCCTTAACGGGTTCGGACGCGCCGGTTATGCTCCTTCCGACCACTATGTAAGTGCTTCCCCACTCCTTCGCGAGCGCGGGAGTGGCGACGCGCTTCTGATCGTCCGCCGAATCGCCCTGAAGCCTTATCCCGGGAGTCACCGAAATAAGCCCGAGCTCTTTGATTATGCCCGCTTCGTGCGCCGAGCACACCACGCCGTCGAGTCCCGCTTTCGCGGCGTTCTCGGCGTACGCCTTGACGGTATCTTTGAGCGGCGCGGAGATGAGCAATTCCTCTTTAAGAGTTCTCTCGTCGGTGGAAGTGAGCTGCGTTATCGCTATGAGTTTAGCCCTTTCGCGCCCCGCCTGCTCGGCGCCTTCCGTAAGTCCTTTCAGCGCGTATTCCATCATTTTGATACCGCCCGCCGCGTGCACGTTGGTGATATCCACGCCGAGCGCGCCGAGATTGCGCATCGCCTTGTAAACGGTGTTGGGTATGTCGTGCAGTTTGAGGTCGAGGAAAATCTTATAGCCGCGCTCCTTGAGCTCGCGCACCATCTCCGGTCCCTCTTTATAGAAAAGCTCCATTCCTATCTTGAGATAAGGTTTGGCGTCGCCCATCTTCGCGAGAAAAGCGTATACGTCCTCCTTCGAAGAAAAATCGCAGGCTATTATTACCTCTCTTTTAATGTTTTCAAGCATTGTGCGCCCTCCCGATAATATCAGTTAATTTATCTATGCCGAGTTCTTCCATAAGCGCGGGAAGCTCCTCGATAATATTCTTGCAAGCGTACGGGTCGACGAGATTGGCGGTGCCCACCATTACCGCCGAAGCGCCCGCGTACATCATTTCGACGACGTCGCGAGCGGAGGAAACGCCGCCCATTCCTATAACGGGAAGCGCCACGGCTTCGCTGACCGCGTACACCATGTTGACTGCGACGGGGAATACTCCCTTCCCGCTGTAGCCGCCGCGTTTGACCGAAATTATCGGACGCGCGGTGCGTAAGTCTATACGCATGCCGAGTAAAGTGTTGATAAGGCTTATCCCGTCCGCGCCCCCTCTTTCCGCCGCTTTGGCAAGCGCGGCGATATCGGTCACGTTGGGGCTAAGTTTGACTATGACGGGTTTGACGGAAGCCTCTTTCACCGCCGCAACGAGCTCCTCGACAACCTTCGGATCGGTGCCGAAAGCAAGCCCGCCGCCCTTTACGTTGGGGCAGCTTATGTTGAGCTCCAACGCGAATACCTTATCCGCACGGTTGAATCCGGCCGCGGTACGCGTGTATTCCTCGAAGCTGTGTCCGCCCACGTTGGCTATGACCTTGCCTTTATAAACTTTGTCGAGCTTTACGAGCTCGCGCGAAACCACTTTTTCCACTCCCGGGTTTTCGAGACCTATCGCGTTGATGAGTCCCGCGGGGCAGTCGGCTATGCGCGGAAGCGGATTGCCGTAACGCGCTTCCAGAGTGGTGCCCTTTAAGGATATCGAGCCTAAAATATCGATGTCGTACCAGTCCGCAAACTCGTAGCCGAAGCCGAAAGTTCCGCTCGCCGGAATGACGGGATTTTTAAGCGTGTATCCGAAAAGCTCCGTTCGGGTATCCTTATTTCCGCAAAAGGTATTCATAATATCACCTCCGCGGCGTCGAATACAGGTCCTTCCTTACATACGCGCTTCGGTCCGGAGCGCGTCATTATGCTGCAACCCATACACGCGCCGAAGCCGCATCCCATACGCGCTTCGAGCGAAACCTCGCCTTTTACGTCGAATTCGGTAAGGTATTTGAGCATCACCGTGGGACCGCAGGCGTAGTAATAGTCGTATTCTACGGAATTGTTCTTGAGATAACTTACGGCGTTTCCGCAATATCCTTCGGTACCGTCGTCGGTAGTGACGACAATGTCGGATATCGCCGCGAATTCTTTACGGAGTATCACGTCGCGCGCGCTCCTGAAGCCGGCTACGACCGTGGGACGGACGCCGCGCGAAGCAAAGTCCTCGGCGAGGTAATACAGCGGCGCGACTCCGAGCCCGCCTCCCACGAGCAACGGGCGCTTTGCGCGCTCGGTGCGGAAGCCGTTACCGAGCCCCGTAAGCGCGCTTATCTCTTTACCCGCTTTGAGCGAGGTCATGGCTTCCGTACCCTCTCCCACCACGCGGTAGAAAACGGTAAGTTTGCCGTCGGAGTAGTCGCCCGCGCCGAAAGGACGGGCGAGGAAAAAGCCGTCCAGACTGAGTTCGACGAAGCTGCCCGGCTTGACGCGCGAGCAACCTTCGAAGGTCATCGCGAAGGCGTCGTGCGTCAGCCTTTCGTTTGCGGTTATTTTAAGCGTTTCCTTTTTCATATCGCGTTCAGCTTATCGTGGATACGCCCATGGTGGTCTCCTCGAGCACGTCGAGCAGCACCCTCACGGTATCGAGCGAAGTGAATACCGGCACGTTGTTGTCCACGGCGGTTCTTCTGATGGTGGCGCCGTCCGCCTGACGCGCCGTACCCTCCGTTATAGTATTGACGACGTAGGTAACGTAACCTTTCCTGAGGCTTTCGAGGATTTCCTCGCTTCCCTGCGAAAGTTTACGACGGATACGGGTGCGTATGCCGTGCGCTTTAAGGAATTTGGCGGTGCCTTCGGTGGCTTCTATATTGAATCCGAGATCGTAGAAGCGCTTGATGAGCGGGAGCGCCGCCGCTTTGTCGGCGTCGCCGATCGTGGCGAATACCGTTCCGTAGTTGTCTACGCGCAATCCGCTCGCTTTAAGGGATTTGTATACTGCGCGCGTAAGCGTGTCGTCGTAGCCTATAGCTTCGCCCGTCGATTTCATTTCGGGCGAAAGCACCGCGTCGAGACCGGTAAGTTTGGAATAAGAGAAGGTAGGAGACTTGACGTACCAACGCTTTTTACGCGGATAAACTCCGGTATAACCGAGCTCTTTGAGCGTGGAGCCGAGCAT
>CALVOD010000122.1 GCA_944350065.1 uncultured Clostridia bacterium | reverse complement strand
AGTTCAGGCTACAAAATTTTTTCGAAAAATCTATTTTGTAGCTTGATTTATGTAGACGGCTATGCTACAATAGAAACGGTCGATACCGATTACTTTGTCAAATATTTCGATTTGAACCGCGATTACGGGGAGATCAAAAGGCGGCTTTTGGGTTTCCCTTGTATGCGAGAGGCGATCGGCTACGGCTACGGAGTGCGTATCCTCAACCAGGATCCGACGGAGATGATAATCTCGTTTATCATTTCCGCGAACAATAACATTCCGCGCATACAAGGTATCATAGAGAGAATGTGCATGACCTCGGGCGCGCCGATAGGCGACGAAGGGTACGCTTTCCCCACTCTTGAGGATCTCAGCCGCCGCGACCGCGAATATTATGTTTCTGTCGGAGCGGGCTACAGAGCCGATTACCTTGTCAAGAGCGTCGACGCGCTGTATCACGGGTTCGCGGACGACGTGGAAGGGCTCGATACTCCTTCGGCGCGTAAGAAACTTATGCAGCTCACCGGAGTAGGGCGTAAAGTGGCGGATTGCATATTGTTGTTCGGGTATCACCGCGAAGACGTTTTTCCGGTGGACACCTGGATAGAGAAGGTCTATTCGAGACTTTTCGGAGAGAGTAGCGCAACTGCGGCGCGTAAAGCGGACGAACTGGCTGAATATTTCGGGGACCTGAGCGGTTACGCCCAACAGTACCTGTTCTATCACGCCAGAGAAACCTATAATATAAAATAAATACCATATTTTTGGAGGAAAGAAAATGAATAAGCCTAAAATGATAATCCTTGCAGACATCGGCAGCCTTAAAGTTACCTGCGTAGGATTCCAACAGATCGTCAAGAATCTCGAAGCGAAATTTGAAGTTGTCTCCTGCAAGTTCTACAGCTACGTTGCCAAGCGCAACCGTGACTACAACGAATATATTGCTGCTAACGGCTTTGAAACTTCTCTTCCGAGCGCCAGCCGTCGTCGCAACAAGCTCGATTGCCGTCAGGTTATCGACGCCGCCGATATCGCCGCTATGGGCAACATCGACGCAGTAGGTCTTATTACCGGCGAAGGCGACATACTTCCCGTCATCAACCTTTTGAAGAGCAAAGGCATCGACGTTTACGACATCAACGTAGATGAGAATAAATACTCCTACGCTTACACCGGCTTCATCGCCGTTCCCACCAGCGCTCTCCGCGAAGGCTACACCGCCCCCACCACGAAAGCGAAGGTCAAACGCGCTCCGAAGCCCGTTGCTCCCGCCCGTCCCGAGAACCAGTACGTTGCGGACGCGAGAAGAGTTATCAGCGGCAACGAGATTTTCAACAAGTACCGCAGATAAACTTTAATATCAATCGTTCAATAGCGCAGCCCGTCCCGTAATGAGACGGGCGCGTCGTTTACTCCGCGTCGGCGTCATAAATGAGTGATCGGCGCGGTTATTTTTTTGTATTCCGCATTATATTTAATGATATTATACGTAGCTATAGCTACAAATTTCGCGGTATACCGCTAATTATCGCCTTGTTGTTTACGCGGCGCGCAACGCGCCGAAACCGCTTACGGCGCTTCGGCGCTCGCGCCGCAAGTATGCAATTACGCGGGCAAATGGGCGCGTTCGCTTGCATATATGCGCGTAAAGTGATATAATTCCACAATAATAAAATAAATCTACAATTAGGAGATGATTGTTTTGGCTAAAGTAACTATTGCAAAAGACACCTGTAAAGGTTGCGGGCTGTGCGTCAACGCCTGCCCCAAGAACGTTCTCAAACTTTCCGAAACGGAGACCAACAAGAACGGTTATTTCGTGGCGGAAGTCGTTTCGGACGGTTGTATCGGGTGCACTTCGTGCGCTCTGATGTGCCCCGACGTCGCAATAACCGTGGAAAGATAGGAGGACCGACGATGAAAAAACTTATGAAAGGTAACGAAGCCATAGCCGAAGCCGCCGTGAGAGGCGGTTGCAGAGCCTTCTTCGGCTATCCCATCACCCCTCAGAACGAGATCCCCGAATACCTCAGCAAGCGTTTGCCCGAGGTAGGCGGTTGTTTCATTCAGGCGGAGAGCGAAGTCGCCGCCATCAATATGGTCTACGGCGCCGCCGGAAGCGGAGCGCGCGCGATGACTTCTTCGAGCTCGCCCGGCATCAGCCTTAAACAAGAGGGTATCAGCTACATTTGCGGCGCCGAACTTCCCTGCGTCATAGTCAATATGGTCAGAGGCGGTCCCGGACTCGGCGGTATTCAGCCTGCGCAGTCGGATTATTTCCAGGCTGTCAAGGGTGGCGGACACGGCGATTATCACATGCTCGTTTACGGGCCCAACACCGTTCAGGAAGCCGTCGACATTATGTACGACGCTTTCGACAAAGCCGACAAATACCGTCTGCCCGTCATGATCCTCGGCGACGGTATGATAGGTCAGATAATGGAAGCGGTAGAGCTTCCCGAAATGAAGGACCCCGCTACCTTCCCCAAGAAGGAATGGGCTACCGACGGTACCGGCGTGGGCGCTTCGAGAAGAATAATCAACTCCCTTTATATAGAACCCGACGTGCTCGAGAAAGTCAACCACAGGCTTTTCGACCGTTATAAAGAACTCGAGGAGAATGAATTGAGATACGAGGAATACCTCGTAGAGGACGCCGAAATCGTCATCGTCGCATACGGTACCGTGGCGCGTATCTCCAAGAGCGCCGTCAACGCGCTTCGCGAGAAAGGAATCAAAGCGGGCTTGCTTCGTCCCATAACCCTTTATCCCTTCCCCGCTAAAGCGATCGCGAAAGTCGCCGCGGAAGGCAGCGTCAAGAAATTCGTCGCGGTCGAGCTGTCCATGGGACAGATGATCGAGGACGTCAAACTCGCCGTCAACGGCGCCAAACCCGTAGAATTCTACGGCAGAACGGGCGGTAACGTAATGACGCCCGAAGATATCGTCGAATTCGTCGAAAAGGAGGTCAAATAATATGGCTACCGTATTCAAGAAAACCAAAATGCTCACGGACGTACCTTTCCATTATTGCCCCGGATGCACCCACGGCATAGCTCACAGGCTGGTTGCGGAGTGTCTCGAGGAGATCGGCTGCGAGGGTAACGTCGTTGGTATAGCTCCCGTAGGCTGCGCGGTATTCGCGTACAATTATTTCAACGTGGACATTCAGGAAGTCGCTCACGGCAGGGCGCCTGCCGCGGCTACAGGCGTCAAGAGGACGCATCCCGACACGATAGTGTTCGCGTATCAGGGCGACGGCGACCTCGCCAGCATCGGTACCGCCGAAATCGTTCACGCGGCTGCTCGCGGCGAGAACATCACCGTTATATTCATCAATAACGCGATTTACGGAATGACCGGCGGTCAGATGGCGCCTACCACGCTTATCGGACAGAAATCCACCACTTCGCAACAGGGCAGAACCGTTCCGCTTAACGGTAACCCCATCAAAGTCTGCGAAATGCTTTCCACCCTCGACGGTCCCGCTTATATAGCGCGCGCGGCGCTTTGCGACCCCGCCAACGTCGCTAAAGCGAAGAAAGCCATTAAACGCGGCTTCGAAATGCAGATGCAGAAGAAAGGCTTTTCGCTCATCGAGCTGCTTTCCACCTGCCCCACCAACTGGGGAATGACTCCCGTTCAGGCGACCGAGTACGTCAAGGAAAATATGACCAAACA
>CALVOD010000121.1 GCA_944350065.1 uncultured Clostridia bacterium | reverse complement strand
CCCGAAGAATCCACCAAAGGTATTCTTATGTGCGCCATGGTCGAAACCTACGCTCTGCTCGGCTTGCTTATATCGATTCTTGCGGTATTCATTCCGAATTGGGTGTGACGAACTGTAACGGACTTACCGTCCTCTTACGCGCTTCGCGCGCGTAAACGATATAATTAAGGATAGTATATGGAAAATAAAATCGCAGCAAAGATCGTGTCCGACGCGGTCAAAATGTCCAATTCCACACGGGAAGAAGGCAGTGCGAAAGCGCAGGAAACCATTGAACGCGCCCGTAACGACGTGAGGATATTCCGCGAGCAGAATATGCGCGAAACGGAAATATTGCGCCGCGAGATACTCGAGCGGAAAGAGTCCGTCGCGAGACTCGAGGTGAAAAAACTTGCGCTTAAAGCCAAACAAAGGGTATTGGACGCGGCGTTCGCAAGGGCGCTCGAAGCGGTCAGAGCTTTGCCGAAAGATAAATACCTTAAAATAATCGAAGGTATGCTCGCGTTCGCAGAGGACGGAGACGTCGTGAAAATAGCGGAATGCGACGCGAAAATCATTACCGCGGCATTCGTCAAGAAAGCGGCGGAAAAATACGGCGTCAAACTAACTTTATCCAAGGAATACGTCGATATCCGCGGGGGTGTGATACTTTCTAACGGCAGTTACGACAAGAATTTCGCCCTCGAGACGGAATTCGACGCGTTGCGCGAGGAGATAGAGCCCGACGTCGCCGCTGAAATATTCGGAGAACGTAAATGAAAGAGGGGCTCATATTCGCCAACGCCGCCGTTAAAGCGCGGGAAGAAAACCTTTTCTCGGGAGACCGTCTCGCGAGGATGCTCGAGACGGACTCGCTTCAGGACGCCGTTAAGATCCTTATAGAAGCGGGCTACGGCGGAGGAACGGTTCCGGAGGATCCGACGGATTTCGAGAACATACTTTCGGCGGAAGCCGCGATAACCGAAAAATTTATCGGCGGTATCGCCCCCGCAGACGTGGGATTCGAATGTTTCCGTTTGCAGGCGGACTACCATAATATGAAAGCGCTTACCAAAGCGCGTTATACCGCTTCCGGCGAAGAAGGCGCTTTGCGCGCGGGCGGGCTTATCGACGTTGACCTTCTGAAGGAAAAGCTCGAACGCGAAAACCCCGATATAAATCCTTACGCGGACGCCGCGGTAGCGGAGATAGCCAAAGCCGCCGCCGACGGCAAACCTTCCCCGAGAAAAGTGGATACGGCATTCGACAGAGCTATGTTCAGAGACATAGCGGCGAGACTGAGCTCGAGAAGCGCTCCCGAGGAACTTAAAGAGTATTTCCGCGTTTACGCCGATTGCCTCAACCTTTCTTCCTTTGTCAGAACGCTAGGAATAGGCGGGAATTTCGCCTTTTTCGAGGACGTGTATATGGAAGGCGGAAGTATTCCGAAAGAGGATTTCGAGAAAGCGTTTCAGGAAGGAGTTTCGTCGGTTACGGTACTCGTAAAGCGCACGCCGCTCGCGCCCTACGCCGACGCGCTCGCCTCCGGCGACGTATCCGGCTTCGAGGTCGCGCGGGACAATTATCTTATCGGGATATTCCGTAAAAACAAGTCGGAAATGTTCTCCGTGGCGCCCGTGATGGGGTATTATCTCGCCAAACAGAACGAAATAAGAGTATTGCGTATCGCGCTCGTCTGTATCAAAAACGGCGTCGATAAGCAGGAAATAAAAAAGAAATTGAGGGAACTCTATGCCTAATAACAAAATCGCGGTAATAGGCGACAAGGATTCCGTGCTCGCATTCCGCGCGCTGGGCGTGGACGTATTCGACGCGCGCACCGACGCGGAGGCGGAGGAACGCTTGAAAAAACTCGCCCGCGAGTATTCGGTCATATTCATCACCGAGGACATCGCGGAGAGGATTTCGGATATAGTGGCGCGCTACAAAACGAGACCTTATCCCGCGGTCATTCCCGTGCCTTCGGCGAAGGGAAGCACCGGTTACGGTATGCGCGGGCTGTCAAAAGACGTCGAGAAAGCTATCGGCAGCGATATACTTTTCGGCGGCAAATAAAGAAGTTAATCCGCTCAAAAAGGAGTAAATATGGGTACTATCATTAAAGTTTCCGGACCGCTTATCGTAGCGGGCGGAATGGCGGACGCGAAGATGTACGACGTCGTACGCGTCGGCAAACAGCATCTCATAGGCGAGATAATCGAACTGCGCGGCGACAAGGCGTCGGTGCAGGTATACGAGGAGACGGCGGGAATAGGCCCCGGCGACGAAGTGGTGAGCACGGGCTTACCGCTTTCGGTGGAATTGGGACCGGGACTTATCGAAGGCATTTACGACGGTATCCAACGTCCTCTCGAAACTTTGAGAGAGATAGGCGGCGACAGAATAGCGCGCGGCGTCGAAGCGCACGCGCTCGATCGCACGAAAAAATGGACGTTCACCGCTACCGTTGCCAAGGGCGACGCCGTCAAAGCGGGCGACGAGATAGGTTTCGTCAACGAAAACGTACTGATAAGGCATAAGATAATGGTACCTTACGGCGCGGACGGCGTGGTGAAGTCGGTCAAAAGCGGCGATTTCACCGTAGAGGAGGTCGTTGCGGAGATAGAGACCCCCGCGGGAGTCAGGAAAATAACTATGATACAGCGTTGCGCGGTGCGTAAGGGAAGACCTTACCGCACGAAGCTCGCCCCCAACGTACCCATGGTGACGGGGCAGCGCGTTATCGACACGTTTTTCCCGCTCGCGAAAGGCGGCGTGGCGGCGGTGCCGGGACCTTTCGGCTCGGGTAAGACCGTCGTGCAGCACCAGCTTGCGAAGTGGGCGGACGCCGACATAATAGTTTACGTTGGTTGCGGCGAACGCGGCAACGAGATGACCGACGTTCTGAACGAATTCCCCGAACTCAAGGACCCCGAATCGGGCGAACCGCTGATGAAAAGAACGGTGCTTATCGCCAACACGTCGGATATGCCCGTGGCGGCGCGCGAAGCGAGTATTTACACCGGTATAACCATAGCCGAATATTTCCGCGATATGGGATACAACGTAGCGATAATGGCGGACTCCACGAGCCGCTGGGCGGAAGCACTGCGCGAAATGAGCGGACGTCTCGAGGAGATGCCGGGCGAAGAAGGTTATCCCGCATATCTTGCGAGCCGACTTGCGGAATTCTACGAAAGGGCGGGTATCGTCAAGGTGCTCGGCAGTAAAGACCTCGTGGGTTCGGTCACCGCGATAGGCGCGGTCAGCCCTCCCGGAGGCGACCTTTCCGAACCGGTAGCGCAGGCTACGCTCCGAATAGTTAAAGTTTTCTGGGGATTGAGTGCCGCGCTTGCGTATAAGAGACATTTCCCGGCGATAGACTGGATACAGAGTTATTCTCTTTATTCCGACAGGTTGCACGACTGGTACGAGGACAACGTGGGCGCGGAGTGGAACGTGATGCGTGCCAAGGCGATGAGTATTCTTCAGGAAGAAGCCAACCTCAACGAAATAGTAAGGCTCGTAGGTATGGACGCGCTTTCCGGCAAGGACAAGATAACGATGGATACCGCCAAATCGGTAAGAGAGGACTACCTACATCAGAACGCATTTCACGAAACTGATACCTATACTTCACTTGATAAGCAATTCCGCATGTTAAAGTTGATATTGACGGCGGACGAACTGGCGCGCGACGCGCTGGACAAGAACGTCGACGTGGAAGACATACTCGCTCTCGACGTCAAAGAGAAGATAGGCAG
>CALVOD010000120.1 GCA_944350065.1 uncultured Clostridia bacterium | reverse complement strand
GGGGCGTAATTCAGGACTTTGCTTAGGCTTTTTTCGCTTTAAGGCGACCGCCGAATCAAGAATTATAATATTTTTCGAATTCCGCGGGGTTGGGAACGGCGTTGATTTCGAGACATTCGGCGCGCTTGACGTTAATGTAATTGCGAATAAGTTCTTCGGGGAAAACGCCGCCGGCGGTTAAATATCCGTGATCCTTCTCGAGCGCGTCCAACGCTGCGTCGAGCGTGGTGGGCAAACCTTTGAGCTTTTTCTTTTCCTCCTCGGGCAGGTGATAGAGGTTGACGTCGTAAGGTCCCCAGCCGTTCGCGTGCGGGTCTATCTTGTTCTTCACCCCGTCGAGCCCCGCCATAAGTATAGCAGCATAACAGAAATAAGGATTGCACGTAGCGTCCGGATTGCGCAGCTCGAAACGCCTTTCCGCAGGGTCTTTGGCGTATGCGGGTATGCGTATAACGGCGCTCCTGTTGGACATCGCGTACCCTACCGTCACGGGCGCTTCAAATCCCGGTATAAGACGCTTGAACGAATTGGTGCTCGGATTGGTTATCGCGCAAAGCGAAGCTATATGCTTGAGCAGCCCGCCCATAAAATAATGCGCCGTTTCGCTCAAATGCGCGTATCCCTTGTCGTCGGCAAATACCGGTTTTCCGTCCTTAATCAACAGCATGTGCACGTGCATACCGCTGCCCGCCTCGCCGTAAACGGGTTTGGGCATAAGCGTGGCGCTTTTGCCGTATTTGGCGGCGGTGTTTTTGATGATATATTTAATGGTCATCGTGGCGTCCGCCATGCGCGACATTTCGCCGAGCATGGGCTCTATTTCGAATTGTCCCGACGCGCCCACCTCGGGATGATGATATTTGACTTTTATGCCCGCTTCTTCCATCAAAAGGCACATTTCGCTGCGGCACTCGTATGAAGCGTCGTACGGCTTAGCTATATGATAGGCTTTCTGCTTGGGTACGACTACGCCCTTCCCTTCGCTGTAACTGTTCAGATACGACTGCTTGGCGTTGACGTACGAGGCTATCGAGCCCGCTCCGACTTCCCAGCCCACTTCGTCGAAAAGATAAAATTCGAATTCCGGCAAAATATACATTTTGTCGGCAATACCGCTATCGCGCATATATTTCTCCGCGGCAAGCACTATATTGCGCGGGTATTGCGGGAGCGGACGGTTCTCGGGAGTGTCGATGATCATCGCGTTGCCGCCCATGGAAAGCGTGGGAATTTCCGAGAAAGGATCCACCATCGCGGTATCCGGATCGGGAATGAATACCATATCGCTTTTCTCCACCACCGCATAGCCGTAATTGGAGGCGTCGAAGCCTATGCCCTTGCGCATGACTTCCTCGCCGAAATCTTCGGCGGGAATGGTGACGTGACGGAACTGACCGTTTATGTCAACCATTTTGAAATCCACCATTTTGATACCGCGCGAGCGTATCAGTTCGATAATGTTTTTAACTTTATCAGCCATAAAAAATCCCTTCTTTTTTTGATAGTTATATCCTAACTTGAAAAGCAGATTTTGTCAATATTCAATCTTTTGCGGCGCGAGGCGCCGCGACCGACTATACAAAAAATGCGGACTTCGGGTTATCGAAGTCCGCAATATGGTTGTACAAAAAAGATATATTAAACACACGGCGCAACCGTTTTATTTGTAAGAATTACGGTAAATATCCACTACGTCGGCGTGCGAAAGCTCGGCGGGATCGCTGAGGAACAGCCCGCCCATCGTCTCCATGGCGTTGTCGGCAAGAGCGTCGAATTCCTCCTCGACGATGCCGTAATCGCTCATTCTGAGGTCGTCGACGCCGCAGGCTTTCTGCAATTCCTTCAATGCGACAATGAAATCCTCCGGTTTCTCGGCATCCTTTTTACCCATGAATTTAGCCATTTCGACGAAGCGCTCGGGCGACACGCCGCGCGCTATGAAATGACTGTAGTAAGCTACCGATATCATTATGAGCCCCGCGCCGTGCGGAAGTTCGTGGTGGAAAGCGCTCATGGCGTGCTCGAGAGAATGTTCGCTCGTGCAGCTTCCGTATACCATGGAATAACCGGATATCGTATTGCCGAAAGCTACCGCCGTGCGCGCCTCGAGGTCGTTACCGTTTTCGACGGCGCGCGCGAGGTTACGTCCCACCGCTTTGATAGCCGTGGAAGATACCATATCGCTTATCGGGTTGGCGAATTTATGTATATAAGTCTCGGTGGAATGGAAAAGCGCGTCGAAACCCTGATACGCCGTAAACTTAGGCGGTACCGAAAGCATAAGCTCCGGATCCACTATCGCAAGCACCGGGAAAAGCCTGTCGTCTCCGCCGAAACCTATTTTTTCTTTGGTCTCGTCGTTGGAAATAACGCCGTACTGATCCACTTCGCTCCCCGTGCCCGCCGTGGTGGTGATCGCCACGATGGGAAGCGGATCGTTGACTATAGGCTTTCTTTTGCCGGTACCCGCCATAACGTAATCCCATAGGTCGCCCTCGTTGGTAGCCACGGTAGCCACGGCTTTTGCCGCGTCCATAACGGAGCCGCCGCCCAGCGCCACTATGAAATCGCAACCGTTCGCCGCAGCGAATCTGCCGCCCTCCTCGACGGTGGTTTTGAGAGGATTGGCCTCTATCTTGTCGAAAATAACCCATTCCGCTCCCGCAAGTTTCAATTGCTCCTCGGTGCGGCCGAGATAACCGTTTGCGCGCGCCGATTTTCCGTTGGAAATGAGAAGCAACGCCTTTTTCCCGGGGAGCGCCTGCTTATGCAGTTCGTTGAGTTTGCCCGCGCCGAAAAGCACGCGCGTAGGCACGAATGCCGTAAATCCGTTCATATTGAATGCTTTTTTCATACTGAATCTCCTTTGTGCCGATCAGGTCATTATCGGCGCGGCGGGTATGATTTCAAAGTGACGCGACCATGCTTTGCCCCGCGTCCGATTTCGCCGTCACAGACATTATACTATATCGGACCGTTTTTGCAAAAATAATTTCATCTCATTTATTTAGGATCCGGCGCGAAAATTGCCGTTGACAGCCTCTCGCTCATACTTTATAATAAAAACGCTGGTTTAATGTTATCAGGTTTATGTTATTTTGACGTTTTTTATTCCGGAGGAAAAGATATGTCGAGCAAAGTTCCGGTAAAAGAAAAAATATCTTACGGCATAGCCGGTCTCGGGCAGAATATGACGATAACCTTCGTCAATACCTACCTGATGGTCTTCGTGTACGGGTATATGAACCTTTCGGCAAAAGGGCTCGCCGCTCTCACCGCGATAATGTTCGCGGCGAAAATATGGGACGCGATAAACGACCCCGTAATGGGCGGTATCATAGACAAAGTGCATTTCCGTAACGCAAAACTGCGCCCGTTCATTCTGATAAGCATTTTGCCCGTAACGCTTTTCACTATACTTCTTTTCGCGATACCCGCAGGGCTTCCCGAAGCGGGAAGACTCGCCATATTCGGTATAGCGTATATCCTTTGGGACGCGGCGTACACCGTCTGCGACGTGCCCTATTGGGGGCTGACCTCCACTATGACGCCCGATACGGAGGAACGCACCAAACTCATCTCCGTTGCGCGCACTTTCGGCAACGTCGGACTCGGCGTGATAACTCTCGTCGGCGTGTCGCTCGCCAATTGGTTCAGTAAAGGAGATTCGACAACCGCCGCGGGCTGGGCGATAGCCGCTACGGTGGTCACAGTTATAGGCATGGGACTTTTCTCACTTTCCTATTTCATGACC
>CALVOD010000119.1 GCA_944350065.1 uncultured Clostridia bacterium | reverse complement strand
CCGGGCATAAGCACGTCCACACCCGCGCGCACGCGGTAAGCGTTGTCTTTAACGCCTTTGAATTCGGGGCTTTCCGCCCTTCTCATCCACCAATCGGTGATGACCACGCCGTCGAAACCCCATTCGTTACGGAGTACGCTCTCCGCAAGGTCGTAATTGTAATGGCTCCAAACGCCGTTTATTTTGTTGTAGCTCGTCATAATATTGTCGGGCGCGCTTTCGCGTACGCATATCTCGAAACCTTTGAGATAAATTTCGCGCAACGCGCGCTCCGATACTCTGCTGTCGTTGTAATTGCGGTTGACTTCCTGATTGTTGCAGGCAAAGTGCTTGGGACAAGCCGAAGCGCCGCCCGATTGCAGTCCTTCCACACAAGCCGCGGCGGTTTTGCCGCTCAACACGGGATCTTCCGAAAAGTATTCGAAATTCCTGCCGCAGAGAGGATTTCTGTGGATATTCATACCCGGTCCGAGCATAACGTCTGAGCCTAAGTAGCGCGCTTCACGCCCTTCCGCTTCGTACAGGGCGCGCACGAGCGCGGTATTCCAGGTAGCCGCTATCGCCGTGCCGCAGGGAAGAAGGGAAGCGGTAAGTCTTATGCGCACCCCTGCGGGTCCGTCGCAGGTTATAATAGCGGGAACGCCCCTTAAACGCAACGCCTTCGTTACGCCGCCGTATGCGCCCGCATTGCCTATCACGCCGTAACGGCTGTTCATTTTTCCTTCGCCGCGCGTAAGAGATTCGAGTTCCCTGTCTGAGAGAGTATCGGCGAATTCCTCCACGGTGCGGCGCCCCGCCACGACTTCGGAAAAATCGAATTTTTCCTTCGAAACGGCGCCCGAAGCGGGAATCGCGGAAAGTATGCGCTTCCCGAGTTCTTTTTCGCCTACGTGCACCTTACGGTATTCAAGGCGCAATTCTCCGTTACTATTTTCCGGATACATTACGTCGAAAGCGTTGGCTTTCTCGACGCACAAAACTTTTTCGAGTTTAACGATAGATTTACATTCTCCGAGAGTAAACGAGCCCGCTTTCGTCACGTCGCGCACGCTCGCCCCCGCATAGAAAACGTATACGCCCGCCTCGAGGACGTAGCTCGAAGCGTTGCCCGTGAGCCCGCCGTCGTCGAAGGACGCAAAAGAGTATTCGTCGAAGGTAAATTCGCATACTTCGGTTTCGTCGGGCTCGAGCTCCGCCGTTTTGGCGAAGGCTACGAGGTTCATAAGGGGTTTGCCGAGCTTGCCTTGCGGGGGACGGCAGTAAATCTGAACGACCTCTTTACCCGCAACCTTGCCGGTATTCGTGACGCGCGCTTTAATACAGACCTTACCGTCCTTGTATTCGAAGCCGTCCGTCTTTATATCAAATGAAGTATAGCTCAAGCCGAAGCCGAAAGGATACAGGACTTTCTCGGGCGCGAAGGTCTCGAAATAACGGTATCCCACGTAAATATCTTCGGAATAATTGTTGAATTCTCTGTTGCCGAAATTCGCCGACGAAGGATAATCGTCGTAGTTCCTCGCAACGGTCATCGGGAGCTTTCCCGACGGCGAACGCACGCCGTAAAGAACGTCGGCGACCGCGGCGCCCGATCTTTCGCCGAGCTGCCACACATACATTATTGCGGAAAGTTTGTCACCGTACTTTTCCGTCCACGACATATCTATCATGTTGCCGCAATTCATCATAACGACGGTATGCCCGAAAGCCGCGGTCACCGCGTCGAGCATATCCTTTTCCGCTCGGGTGAGGTAGTAGCTGCCCTCTTTCAAGACGTTTTCGCGGTCCTCGCCCGCAGCCCTGCCTATCACCACCACCGCCGTATCGGCGGCTTTGCTCGCCTCCGCCACAAGTTCCGGAGTAAGCGGCATTTCGTCGAAATTGTACGGCCAGTTTCCCCAGTATCCGTGATCCGCTTCGTTTGCGGGAAGGGCGAGCCAGTCGGAGTACGCCTTCTTCAGCGGCTCGTAAACCTTGACGCCGAGCGCCGAGAGCGCTTTGACGAGGTTGATTTTCTCGGGCGCAATGACGTTGCCTCCGCTCCCGTACCCTATATAAAACCAATCGAACTGGCATCTGCCGAAATAAGCTACGGTCTTCTCCCGATTCAAAGGCAAAGTGCCGTCGTTACGGAGAAGCACGATGCCTTCCGCGCCCGCTTCGGTGAGAAGCTCCGTGAATTTTTCGCGCGCCCCTGAAGCCACGCCCGCCATACGGTTCTCGTCCTGCGAAAGGGTATTGGTAAATCTGTTGACAATTTTGCCTACGATTTTTTTTACTTTCTTGGAAATATCGCTCATATCGTTACTCCGTTTCGGGGTTTGATTTAATTCCTTTCAATATCCGTTTATTCCAGCGTCGTCGCGAGCTCGTAGCCCGCGCGGGTGGCGTCGGCTATCCTTCCTATGCGCGCCGCGTCGCCTATCGTGTACACCTTGTCGCAAACACCGTCGAGCTCCTTCGCGAGCGCGTTGACGGGGCGCGAGCCCAAAGACAAAACTACCGCGTCGCAATCGAGACGAGAGGTTTCGCCCGTTTCCTTGAACGTCTTACCTTTCCTGACTACTCCAATAAGCTCGACGCCCTTCTCGTCTATGGCGACGAGCTTGCGGTTCAAAAGAAACTTCGTGCCGCATTCTTTGAGTTTGGGTATACAATCGTCGCGGTGTTGGAACCAAGTCGTGGGTGCAACGGAATCCGCCATTTCCACTATCGTGAGTTCGTTGTCGGGCGCTATGAGCTCCGCCGTTTCGAGTCCCGTCATACCGGAACCTATGAGTACTACCTTCTTTCCCTTGAAGACGACCTCTCCCGTAAGCAGCTCCGTCGTCGTAAAGACGTTCTTTCCGTTCACTCCGGGTATCGAGCGCGGTCTCACCGCCACAGCTCCCGTAGCCACTATGACCGCGTAAGGAGAATAGGACTTAACAGTTTCCGAATCGGCTTCGGCACCGTAGATTATTTGGGCGCCGTTAACCGTAGCGAAGCGCTCGAGATCCTCGGCGCACCAACCTATACGCTCCTTGTGCGGAGGCGCGGAGGCGAGATTGAGTTGTCCGCCCGCCCTGTCCGCTTTCTCGAGCACGGTGACGTCGAAGCCTCTTTCGGCAAGTATGCCCGCGGCGGTGAGTCCCGCGCAGCCCGCGCCGATTATGACGACTTTTTTACCCGCGCCGTCCTTTTTAAGACCTTCCGAATAATATTCGCGCTCGCTTCCGACGGTGGGATTGACCGAACAATAGCCGTGTCCGCCCACAAATGCGTTCTCCTGCATGCTTTCGATACAGTAAAGGCAGCAGATACAGCGTCTGATATCCTTCTCGTTACCGCTCATCGCTTTATTCGCCCAGTGCGGGTCGGCGATATGCGGCCTTCCCAACGATACGAAATCCTGCACCCCTTCTTCGAGAAGTTGTTCCGCGAAGTCGGGCGTTCTTATAATGTCCGCGGCGAGCACGGGGATCTTGACTTCCTTCTTGACCGCCGCCGCCATATACTTTCTCCAGCCGCTCTCGAAAGAGGTGGGCTCGAGCCAGTAATTGAATGCGTCGTAGGAAGCGGAGCTTACGTCCAATGCGTCCACACCCATTTTTTCTATGGCTTTGGCGTACGCCACTCCCGTTTCGAGCCCGTAGCCCTTGCCTTCCTTACCTATACGGTCGTAGCATTCGTCCACGGTAAGGCGCACTATTATCGGATAGTCGCCGCATTCCCTGCGTATCCCTTCCACTATTTCGCGCAAAAATCTCAATCTGTTCTCGAA
>CALVOD010000118.1 GCA_944350065.1 uncultured Clostridia bacterium | reverse complement strand
GGAGACTTGACGTACCAACGCTTTTTACGCGGATAAACTCCGGTATAACCGAGCTCTTTGAGCGTGGAGCCGAGCATAACCTTCGTCGCGATATCCGCTATCGGCGCGCCCGTGGTCTTGGCGAGGAAGGGAACCGTCCTCGAAGAACGCGGGTTAACTTCGATGATATAAACCTTCTCCGACGAATCCACTACGAACTGAATGTTGAAAGGTCCTATTATCTTGAGCTCGAGCCCTATGCGCACGGTGTAATCCACTATCGTTTCGCGCACCTTCTCCGAAAGCGAATATGTGGGATATACGCTCATCGAGTCGCCGCTGTGCACTCCCGCGCGCTCGATGTGCTCCATTATTCCCGGAATGAATACTTCGCTTCCGTCGCTTACGGCGTCCACTTCGCATTCCTGTCCAAGTATGTATTTATCGATGAGCACGGGGTGCTTCTTGTTGAGCTGAACGGCTTCAGAAAGTATCGGCTCGAGCTGCGCGCGGTCGTAAACGATATGCATCATTCTGCCGCCCAGCACGAACGAAGGACGTACGAGCACGGGGTAGCCTATCTCCTCGGCGGCTTTCACCCCCGCTTTGACGGAAAATACCGCTTCGCCGCGCGGCATGGGTATACCGAGCTTGTTGAGCGCTTCCGCAAAAAGATCCCTGTCTTCGGCAAGCGCGATGCTCTTCGAACTGCTGCCCAGTATTTTCACTCCCGCATTGTCGAGATCTTCGGCAAGGTTTATCGCGGTCTGACCGCCCAGCGCCACTATTACGCCAACGGGCTTCTCGAGCTCTATAACGTTCATCACGTCTTCGAAGGTGAGCGGCTCGAAATACAGCTTGTCCGACAGAGTGTAGTCCGTCGAAACCGTCTCGGGGTTGTTGTTGATAATGATAGCTTCGTATCCCGCTTCCTTTATCGCCCACACGGCGTGCACCGTGGAATAATCGAATTCGATACCCTGACCTATGCGTATGGGACCCGAACCGAGCACAATTACCTTTTTGCGCTCCTCGACTCGGGATTCGTTCTCGCTCTCGTAAGTGGAGTAAAGATACGGCGTATAGCCTTTGTATTCGCCCGCGCAGGTGTCGATACTCTTGTATACCGGCACTATGCCCGCGCTCTTACGGAAAGCGGCGACTTCCTTTTCGGAGGTTTCCCATTTCTCGGCAATGTACGAGTCCGCAAAGCCCATTCTCTTGACTTTGTAAAGTATCTCTTTATCCCACTTGTTCGCCTCGAGCTCGCGCTCCGCTTTCACGATATTTTCCAGTTTGTCGAGGAAGAATTTGTCGATGCGCGTAAGCTCGTAAAGATAATCGACGGGTATGTCGCGGCGTATCGCTTCCGCAAGCGCGAAAGTCCTCTCGTCCGTACATTCGATGATGAGATCGACGAGATCGTGATCGCTCAAATTCTTGAGCTTTTTCATTTCGACGTGGTTGAGCCCCGTTTCGAGGGAACGCATTGCTTTGAGCAAAGCCTCCTCGTAAGTTCTTCCGATGCTCATCACTTCGCCCGTCGCCTTCATCTGGGTATTGAGCACCCTGCTCGCTTTGGTGAATTTGTCGAAGGGGAAGCGCGGCACCTTGCATACCACGTAATCGAGCGAAGGCTCGAACGCCGCGGAGGTATTCGCGAGTTGAATTTCGTCCAGACGGAGGCCGCAGGCTATCTTTGCGGAAACGCGCGCTATCGGGAAGCCGCTCGCCTTGCTCGCGAGCGCCGACGAACGCGAGACTCTGGGATTGACTTCTATAACGTAATATTTGAAGCTGAACGGGTCGAGCGCGAATTGCACGTTGCAACCGCCCTCTATCTTCAACGCGCGGATAATGCGTATAGCCGCCGCGCGAAGCATCGAATATTCCTTGTTCGTAAGCGTCTGCCCGGGCGCCACCACTATGCTGTCGCCGGTGTGTATGCCCACGGGATCCACGTTTTCCATACAGCATATCGCTATCGCGGTGTCCGCCTTGTCGCGCATGACTTCGAATTCTATTTCTTTATAACCTTTTATCGATTTTTCGATGAGTACCTGCGTGACGGGAGAAAGTTTCAAAGCGTTTTTCGCAAGCTCCCTGAGTTCCTCGTCGTCGTCGGCAAAGCCGCCGCCCGTGCCGCCCAAGGTAAACGCGGGACGCACGATTATCGGATATCCTATGCGGTTGGCGATTTTCAGGCAGTCCTCCACGGTGTGCGCGGTATCGGACTCTATGACGGGCTCTCCTATCCTCTCGCAAAGATCTTTGAAAAGCTGTCTGTCCTCAGCCTGCGATATCGCCGAATATCCGGTGCCCAGAAGCTCTACCTGACATTCGTCGAGAATGCCTTTGGTCTGCAGCTGCATACCGAGATTCAATCCCGTCTGTCCGCCCAGCGAGCAAAGCAGTCCGTCGGGACGCTCGTGCCTTATTATCTTCGCGACGTGCTCGAGGTCTAAAGGCTCCATATATACCTTGTCCGCCATCGTGGTGTCCGTCATTATGGTCGCGGGATTGGAGTTGACGAGTATAACTTCGTAACCTTCTTCTTTGAGCGCGATGCACGCCTGTGTGCCCGCGTAGTCGAATTCCGCCGCCTGTCCTATAACGATAGGTCCGGAACCTATCATCATTATCTTCTTAATATCTGTTCTCTTTGGCATTTTTCTTACCTCCCGCTCTCAAATATCCTATGAAACGCTCGAAAAGATAACCGTTGTCGTCGCTGCCTACCACTTCCGCAGGTCCGTACTCGGCGCATACCACTTTCGCTTTGGCGTCTTCCGCGCCCTCCACGTCGCCGTCTATGACGTTGACGTGGGTGACTTTAAGCGCCGTCTTAGCAAGCGAAGCTGCGTCTACGGCGTAGCCGTGATTTTGCGAAGTTATCTCCACTTTCTCGCTTCCCGCCTCTCTCACGGGATAGTTGGCTCCGCGGTGTCCGTGTACCATCTTGACCGTTTTGCCGCCGTAAGCTATGGCGATTATCTGCATTCCCAGTCCCGCGCCCATTATCGGCAGCTTGCCGCGCGCCTTTTTCACGAGTTCGATAACCTCCTTCGCCTCCGCGGGGTCTCCCGGTCCTTCCGATATCACGAGTCCGTCCGGCTTATACTTCGTTATCTCCTCGTAAGGAGTGTTGTACGGCACCACTATGACGTTGCAACCGTTGGCGTTAAGTTTTTTGATAAGACTGAGCTTTCCGCCGCAATCGGCTACCGCAATATTGAATTGGGGATTCCTTGTACGCGAAAACCAGATATTCTTCGTCGAAACGGCGGCTACCTCCGCAACGGGAAGCGTAAACGCTTTGAGCTCCTTTACGCACTCCGCCACATCCATGTCCGCGTCCGTTATCATGGCGCGCATGGCGCCTTCGTCGCGTATGATTTTCACTATTTCGCGGGTGTCGACGCCGCTAAGCCCCGCCGCTCCCGCGTCGCGCATGACTTCGGAAAGAGTCTTGGTAAACCTGAAGTTGGACGGCACGTCGTTATATTCGCGCACCACCATACCGGCGGTATAAATACCTTTGCTTTCGTAATCGTCGTCGGTCATACCGTAGTTGCCGATAAGCGGATAACTCATAACGACTATATGGGAATAATTGGCGGCGTCCGACAATATTTCCTGATAACCTACCATGGCGGTGTCGAACACTATCTCCGCAATACGGGTATCGGGGCTGCCGAAGCCTTCGCCGATAAAGAATCTGCCGTTTTCCAGCACAAGCATTCGTTTGCTCATCTATATCCTCCGTAAATTGATATCTTTGTAAACGGTTTCTCCCTCTTTGAGAGTGAGTATCGGGAAACCGTAAAATTCCGTGCCTATGAAAGGCGAATTTGCGCTCTTGGAAAGAATTTCTTCCGCCGTGTATATGCGCGGATTGTCTATGTCGAG
>CALVOD010000117.1 GCA_944350065.1 uncultured Clostridia bacterium | reverse complement strand
GGGAATTTCCCGCCGCAGATCTCCACCACTCCGGTATCCCACATTTCCGTTTCGATCTCGTTGATGATGCGCGCTTTATGCATGATATGGAGATCAAACGGCTTGATAAAGATACCTATTTCGTCGTTTACCTTAACTTCGGTCGTGTCGTGGATAAGGAGTTCGTTCTCGCCGTCGATAAGCGCGAGTATCTGATAATGGTCGCCTTTGAACACACAGCTCGTGACCTTGCCGGTCATCATCGAAGCGGAATTGTCCGGGGGCAGTACGTAAATATCTTCGGGACGAATGATGACGTCAATGGGTTCGTTATGCTTGAAGCCCTTATCCACGCACTCGAAGGTCTTGCCGAAAAACTCCACCTTGAAGTCCTCTATCATCACTCCCGAGAAAATATTGCTCTCGCCGATGAAGTCGGCAACGAACGCGTTGGCGGGTTCGTCGTAAATTTTCTGCGGAGTGGCTATCTGCTGTATCACGCCGTCGCGCATGACCACTATCGTATCGCTCATCGTAAGCGCTTCTTCCTGGTCGTGCGTAACGTATATGAACGTGATGCCTATCTTCTTGTGCATGTTCATCAGCTCGATCTGCATATCCTTGCGCATTTTGAGATCGAGCGCGCCCAAAGGTTCGTCGAGAAGAAGAACTTCGGGCTCGTTGACAAGAGCGCGCGCTATCGCCACGCGTTGCTGCTGTCCGCCGCTCAGACTGTTCACGTTGCGGTGACCGTAATCTTCGAGATCGACGAGCTTGAGCGCCGCGTTCACCTTGTCGTTTATTTCCTGTTTCGTGAGCTTACGCAGTTTTTCGTATTCGTTGCCGTCCTTGTCGGTATAAGTTTCGCTCGAAGGTATTCTTTTCAGCTTCAGACCGAAAGCAATGTTCTTAAATACGTTAAGATGGGGGAAAAGCGCGTATTTCTGGAAAACGGTGTTTACGTTGCGCAGGTGAGGCGGAAGGGTGGTAATATCCTCGCCGTTAAAATACACCGTGCCCGACGTGGGTTTCTCGAAGCCCGCTATCATGCGGAGCGTAGTCGTTTTGCCGCACCCCGACGGTCCGAGGAACGTGACGAATTCGCCGCGTTTGATAGACATGCTGACGTTTTTGACGGCGGGTTTGCCGTTATAGTCTTTGCATACGTTCTTCAGTTCGATAATTACGTTTTTCTTCTTCTTGGGAGCCATAATTCCTTATTCCCTCTCAGAAATTACTCGGGGTGGTCACCCACAGTATTTTCGCGTCACGCGTGCCCGCGTTGATTATCTTATGTTCGTGCGCGCCGTCTATATAGAACGCCTCGCCCTTCTTGGCGGTATAAGTTTTACCCTCCACTTCGAGAGTTATCCTGCCCTCCATGACGTAACCGAATTCCTCGCCTTCGAACGGCACACGCGTTTCGCTCTCGCCGCCCTCCGGCAAAACGAGCATAATCGGCTCCATTTCGTTCTTCTGCGAATTGGGTATGAGCCAGGTGCTCTCTCCGTCGCCCGACGCCGACACGAAAAAGTCGGATTTGCCGAAAACTATCTGCTCATCCTTCTCCTCGGCAAAAAACGCCGGCAACGTTACGCCCAGCACGTTCAAAATGTCCTGAAGCGTCGCAATGGAAGGACTTGCGAGTTCGTTCTCGAGCTGGCTGATATAGCCTTTCGTGAGCTCGCAACGGGTGGCAAGTTCCTCCTGCGTGAGCCCTCTGCGCAATCTGATAGCTTTTATCTTAGACCCTATTTCCATACCCTCTCCGCATTCCGCGCGACCCGTATGCCGCGACAGTAAATATATCATACAGTATAGTCGCAGCAGTGTCAAACAAATTGATTAAAATTATTAAACTTTTATTTGTAAGATTTTACTAAACTTTTTGTCAAAAATTCCCAAACACGCCCGCCGTTCGAATATAAAAGAACGCTCCGCGTTATCCACGGAGCGTTTGAACGGTTTCGTACCGTACGGTCTTTTATAAATCTGACGGCTACTTCGTGTTGACCGTTATCTGGATATATCTCAGATAACCTACGTAGTTCCACGCGGTCTTCCACAGCAGGTCGCCGCTGCCGCCCGTCTTAACGCAATCCGAGGAATATACCGCGCCGTCGTCCGCGAGGCTCTCGATATTGGAGCCGTTGATGTCGCTCGGCACGACAGACGAAACGTCTTCGTCCTTTACGCCGCTTACGCCTACATACGTTACGTTTGCAAGTCCCGTAAGATAGCCCGAAGCATAGAACGTCCAAGTAAAGCCGAACTCCACGCTTGCCTGCGTGTAGTTTCTGCCGCCGCCGCAATATTCCGCCGTGGCGAAACTCGGAGCGGCTACGGAATTGTTGCTTAATGCGCCCGCGTTTTCACCGTAAGCGCTTCCGATATAGACGTTCTGTACCTCTTGCTTATCGGTACCGGACTGTTCTACATATACGTAATGGAAGAACTTCACGCCCCATTGCGAAGCAGATATATTTTCGAGAGCCGCTCCGGACGCGTTATAACCTACGCCTGCGGCAATATAGCTCTTATTGCTCGTCGCGTCCGACGAACGCCTGTTGAACATAAGCTTGCCGCCGAAAGTCGCCGTATTGATCGTCGCCCTGTTATATCCCGCGATACCGCCGATATATACGGTCGTGCCGTCTGCGAATACGCCTTGATCGTGCATCGGCGCGTTCTGTCCCGAAGTCGGCGTGTAAGTACCATTATTGTTGGTTATCACTTCGAGCGCAGCGCTGCCGGAGTCGTAATTGTTATCCACGCTTCCGACGCTGAAGACGGAGTTAATTATATAGCCGTTCCAGTTGACGCCGACTATACCGCCGTAGCTGCCTCCTGCGTATATCGACGAACCCGAGGTGCGCGAGGAGTACATTCTTACCGACGACGTCGCGTTATTGACTTGACCGAAGTTCACGCCGACCACACCGCCTATTATGCTGCCCGTATAGGTTATCGTGTTGTCTCCCGTCACGTTGGCTACGTTCACGTTACTCAGCGTGCCCGTATTATGCCCCGCTATACCGCCCGCGCCGAGCAGATAAATATTCGTTTCGGTAGGTTCTTTGAAGTTCGACGTACCGCTCGAGGTTGCGCTTGCGGAAGCTATGGAGCCGTTTCTCGTGAGCGCAAGGTAGCTGTCGCTTACGAGTCTGCGCTGTCCTACAGAGCCGACTACGCCGCCTATAGCCACACCGTTGATATAAGAACTGAGAACGGGGTCTATCGCAACGGCTTTGGATATCGCCGCTTGGTCGCTAACTCCGTCCGCGGAGGAATCGCCCGCTATCGTGCCCGCAATACCGCCGGCGCCGGTAGAAGACACCACCGTAACTTCTTTGGTGTAAGTGCCCGCCTCGGGATTAACGAGAGACACGTTGTCCACGCTCGAAGTAACGTATGCGTAAAGCCCTATCTGTCCTACTATACCGCCGGCGCCGCCGATAAAGCCGTTCGCTTCGTCATAGCTCGCGCCCGAAGTTGCGTTGACTGTAAGATCCGTTACCGAGACGTCGCTCAATACGGTGCTGTTGTTTCTGTCCGCTCTTATATAACCGGCTATACCGCCTACGTTGTTGTTACCGGTAATGCCTGCGCCGATCGAGCCGCCCGATACTGTTACGTTACTTATCACGGTATTGACGGCTTCGCCGACAAGAGCGCCGACGTTGACTCCCGCGGAAATATTCACGCCGGAAATCACCACGTTCTCTATAACGGCTCCGCTTGCCGTAGCGGCGAACAGACCGACGTTAGAGGTGCCGGACATATTGAACGTGAGATTGCTAAGCGTGTAACCGTCCCCGTCGAAATGTCCGTTGAATCCTCCCGAACGTTCTATGTCGTCCGTGCCCACGTACGCCGCGCACAACGGACTGAGCAATGTGTTGTTGCCGCCGGCGTTAAGATTGATATCGGCTATCACCTTGAAGTACACTTCGCCGAGCTCGGCGTTACA
>CALVOD010000116.1 GCA_944350065.1 uncultured Clostridia bacterium | reverse complement strand
TCGATGGCGTACGTTCAGTATAAAGATTACAAATTCAACGTTCTCGATTGCCCCGGGTTCTTCGATTTCGAAGGCGAAATGACCGCGGCGCTTGCCGTAGCCGATGCGGCGATACTCGTGACCGGCGCAACCGGCGCAGTCCCCGTGGGCGCGGAGAAAGCGCTCGAATACTGCGCGGAGAAGAACATTCCGGTGCTCATCTGGGTGAACGGCGTGAACAAAGAAAACTCGAGCTTCGACGCCACTCTCGACGCGTACAAAGCCAAGTACGGCAACAAAGTGGTGGCGATAGAGCTTCCCGTCATGCAGGGAACCGCGCTGACGGGCTACGCCGACCTTCTCGAAGGAAAGGCGTTCGGCATAGACGGCAAGGAGCAGGACATACCCGCCTCTATAGCCGACAAATACGAAGCGGAATACGGCGCACTTATGGAGTCGGTAGCCGAATCGAGCGAAGAACTTATGGAAAAATTCTTCGGCGGCGAAGACATAACCGCCGACGAGAAAAAAGCGGGCGTGAAAGCGCGTTTTGCGGCGGCTGAAATATATCCCGTTATGGCGGGCGTTGCGGTAGGTAACTGCCAGCTCACCGCGCTTCTCGACCATATCGCGGATTTCTTCCCCGCGCCCGGCGAATCGGTCAAGAAAGGTTATACTGCAGGCGAAACGCACGGCGAAATGGGCTGCGACGAGCAGGGTAAATTCGCGGCGCAGGTATTTAAGACCATCGTGGACCCCTTCATCGGCAAACTTCTTATGTTCAAAGTGCTTCGCGGTAAGGTTTCGATAGGCGACAGCGTGCTGAACGTGGAAGCTGACGAGAACGAGAAAATCACTTCCATGGTGATATTGCGCGGCAAGAAGCAGGAAGCCGTCGACACCGTATACGCGGGCGACATAGCGGCTTTTGCCAAGCTCAACTATACTTCCACCAACAACACCCTTTGCGACGCTACCGACGTGGTGAAATTCGACGCCATCGATTTCCCGAAGCCCGTTATCAGCTTTGCGGTTTCGAGCGCGGACAAGGGCTCCGAAGACAAAGTTTTCGCGGGACTTTACAAGCTGATGGACGAAGACTCCACCTTCACTCTCGAGAAGAACGCCGAAACCAACGAAATGATCCTTAGCGGTATGGGCGAAATGCAGCTCGACATAATCTGCAAGAAAGTTAAGAATAAATTCAACGCGACCGCCGTATTGCGCGAGCCGAGAATAGCTTACCGCGAGACCATTCGCAAGACCGTCGAAGCGGAAGGCAAACACAAGAAACAATCGGGCGGCGCGGGACAGTTCGGACAATGTATGGTTCGTTTCGAGCCCGGCGCGGAAGACGGAATATTCGAATTCGTAGACGCGGTCGTAGGCGGCGCGATACCGCGCCAGTTCATACCTGCCGTTGAGAAAGGACTTCGCGAAGCGGCTCCCAAGGGCATACTCGCGGACTATCCCGTCATCAACCTGAAGTGCACGGTATTCGACGGCAAATATCACCCCGTAGACAGTAAGGAAATAGCCTTCATCACCGCGGCTAAGCTGGCTTTCCAGGAAGGCTGCTCCAAGGCTAATCCCGTCTTCCTCGAGCCGATAATGCATATCGACATCACCGTACCGGATTCCTATATGGGCGATATAATGGGCGACCTCAGCAAACGCCGCGGCAGGATCCTCGGCACCGATTCCGTGAACGGCAAGACCGTAGTATCCGCGGAAGCGCCGCAAAGCGAGCTTTCGAAGTACGCTACCGATCTGCGCTCGATGACGCAAGGACGCGGCAAGTTCAGCGTGACCTTCGAAAGATACGAAGAAGTACCTTCGACGCAGGCTACGAAGATCATCGAGGACTACAAGAAGCGTATGCAGCAGCAATAAAGAATAATTGCATACGACGAACCGATAGATTATATATATCCTTAAAATATATAATATTAACGGCTTAACGGCATAACGGAAAGCGCTCCCGAACGGGAGCGCTTCTTTGATTTATAAAAATGAGAATTAAAGCAAACGGTAAAGCGCGGTTTAAAATGGAATTCCTTAAATGCGCTTTATCTCGATATGGCGATCAGATCCTGTTCACTCCGGTATCGATTGCCGCTTGAGCGACAGCCTGCGCTACGGTCTTGCCCACGCGCGGGTCGAAGGCTTTGGGAATAATGTATTCGGGATTGAGCTCGTCGTCGGATACGAGAGAAGCGATGGCTTTCGCCGCGGCTATCTTCATCTCCTCGTTTATATCGCTTGCGCGCACGTCGAGAGCCCCTCTGAAAATTCCGGGGAAGGCAAGTACGTTGTTGATCTGGTTGGGAAAGTCGCTTCTTCCGGTGCCTACCACCGCGGCGCCCGCTTTAATGGCGAGGTCGGGCATTATTTCGGGTACGGGATTCGCCATCGGCATCACTATCGCCCCTTTATTCATCGAAGCCACCATTTCTTCCGTCACGAGCCCCGGTCCGCTCACGCCGATAAATATGTCCGCGCCCTTCATGGCGTCGGCAAGAGAACCTTTTCTGTGATTGCGGTTGGTGAACGCGGCTATTTCTTTTTTCGCGTCGGTAAGTCCTTCCGCGCCTTCGTAGATGATACCCTTTCTGTCGCACATGACGATGTCTTTCGCGCCGAGAGAATCGAGCAGTCTCGCTATCGCGACGCCCGCCGCGCCCGCTCCGCTGAAAACCACCGAGCAATCTTCTATTTTTTTACCGACTATCTTGAGCGCGTTGATGAGGGCGGCAAGACATACTACCGCAGTGCCGTGCTGGTCGTCGTGGAAAATCGGTATGTCGGTGCAGGCTTTGAGTTTCTTTTCTATCTCGAAGCAACGCGGAGCCGCGATGTCCTCGAGGTTGATGCCGCCGAAAGAGCCCGCGATAAGCGAGATCGCTTTGACGAATTCGTCGGGATCGTGCGTGCGCACGCAGATAGGGAACGCGTCCACGCCGCCGAAGGCTTTGAACAGCACGCATTTGCCTTCCATAACGGGCATACCCGCTTCGGGTCCGATATCGCCCAGTCCGAGTACGGCGGAGCCGTCGGTAACTACAGCTACCAAATTCCACCTTCTCGTGAGCTCGTAGGACTTATTGACGTCCTTCTGGATCTCGAGACAGGGCTGCGCTACGCCGGGCGTATACGCGAGCGAAAGCTCCTCTTTGTTATTGACGGTGGCGCGCGGAGTTACCTCCAGCTTGCCTTTCCATTGATAATGGAGTTTCAAAGACTCTTTGGCATAATCCATTTTTATATTCTCCTCCGGTGGGGTAATTTCGGGTTTATTAAATTTGCGCTTCGCGCTAATTTAAATCATAGCACGTTTTAGCGACGAAGTCAATCTTGCAAGCGTTCTTCGGCGCGTTTAACGCAGCGTCGGCGGGTCAGCCGAGCGACGGGAAGCGGACGGCTTCGATTTCGTAATCGGGGTCGCTGCTTACGACGAAGGTAGTGAAACTTCCGTCCGTTTTCAAGTCGATCACACGTGCGTGCATCGGCGTTTCGGTATCCTCGTAGGATTGCGCCTGACAGGAGGGCGTTACGGCGAGCAGGATCTCTTTTCCGTCGCGCTCGTATACGAGAGTGGCGCTGTTGAAGTGATTGTGCCCGAAGAATATTCCTTTAACGTCGCCGCGCTCAAAGCAGGCTTCGAATATCGGCGAACGCGTTTCGGCAGGGGATATTCCCGCGTAAAATCCCGCGAGCTGTCCGCCCGCGTCGTACGCTTCCTGTACCTCTATAAAAGGGATATGCGTGAACAGCAGGGCCGGTACCGCGGCGCCGTTTTCTTTTTCGAGCCGCGCCGATTCGGCAAGATACCATTCCGTCTGCGCTTCCGTTATGCTCGAATAAGCGTGCCCCGTAGACCTGTATGAGCCCGAATCGAGCACGTATACGTTATATGCCGTCGCCCCGTCCGCGGTGCGTATCGGTATCGAATAATTGCCTACGAAATCGTCTTTG
>CALVOD010000115.1 GCA_944350065.1 uncultured Clostridia bacterium | reverse complement strand
ATCAGCGATGAACGGTAAAGAAAAATACCGCATTTCTAAAACACACAATACTCGGATATGCGCTCGTGCCGTCAGAACGCCTTATTCGGGTTTATAGAAAGGATACGTAGTTTTATCGTCTTCGCAGATAGGGCGCTTTACGCGGCACGGAACACCTACCGCCACTACGTTGGCGGGAATGGGCTTCGTAACGACGCTGCCGGCGCCTATAACGGTGTTGTCGCCTATGGTCACGCCCGCGAGCACTATGCTTCCCGCGCCTATCCACACGTTATTTCCGACGGTGATGGGTTTGGCTATTTCGATGCCTTCTTTACGCATCTCGGGATCGATCGCGTGCTCTGCCGTGGTAAATGTGCAATTCGGCGCGATAAATACGTTGTCTCCGAAAGTGACCGGTAGTCCGTCGTTTATGACGAGATTGTGATTGGAATAAAAGTTTTTGCCGAACCGCAGATTGTATCCGTAATCGCATTGAAAAGGCGGCGTTATTATAGGCTCTTTATCCGCTTCCTCTCCGATTATGTCGCGTAGAATACTTTTAAGCTTTTGCGTATCGCTCGGCAGAGTGTGATTATATTCGAAACACTTGTTTTTACACAGAATTATCTGATTTTCATATTCCGGATTGTAGCTCCCTTTGAAAAATCGAGCTTCCGGTACAAAAGGTCTTTTCATATCTCAACCTCCGTGCGCTTATATTACTATCTGTTCGACCATTCCTCGGAAAAATCGAAATTCGTAGTTATGTAATCCACGCCCATATCGGCGTACTTTTCGACAAGTCCGAATTTGTTTACCGTCCAGACTCCGACCTCTCTGCCGCGTTTGTGAGCTTCGTTCACGAGAGTTTTGCTCATCCTTTTATATGTCAGCGAAATATTGTAGCCGTCCCATGCAGACAGCAGTCCGAGGAATCCGTAATTTGACAGGTGTTGCGTGACTACGCTTTTATCGTGATTTTCGGCGGCTTCGACGTGACTTTTCTTGAAACATATCAGTACGAAGTTGTCCCCGCAGTGTTCGCGCGCCGCTTCGATGATATAAATTATTTGCTCGTCGGTCATGTCCTCTTGTTTGAGTTCGATTATCGCGGCTTTGCCCGACGCTCCGCAAATCTTCAAATAGGTTTCGAAAGTACATATTTCGGTACCCCGAAAACCGTATGAGTTTTCTTTCAAAGGCAGATCTTTTATGTCGGAGAAAAGCGATCCCGTGATAAGGATATCTTCGTTTTCGAATGCGTTGTCGTCGTGCGCGCACACCGGAATTCCGTCAGCGGTGAAGTAAACGTCGGTTTCTATCCCGTAGAAAAAGTCGCTGTCCGCCGCGGCGCGGAAGGCTTCTTCGCCGTTCTCGTAGTATTCGCCGCTCAACCCGCGGTGCGCGATGAAACGCACTTTACTGCCTGCGGTATAGTCTTTCGGCATCTCTTTTGCGTTTGCGTTCAGTACGGCGTACGTTATGCCGAAGCCGCATCCGACTATTACGACGAACGCGCACAGTGTAATTATGAATATTTTTTTAAGAGCTCGTTTCATGATCTAATTTTAACTTACCGATATATCGATGTCAATAGCGTATTTTCAAGCGGATATCCGCCTTTTTTCCCAAACGTATTGTATAATCGTCGAATTTATATTATACTGAAACGCGGAGGCGCAAAATGAAACCCGATAAGAAAAAACTTTTTACAATGTTAATTGTCGCGCTCTCGGCGGCGATCGTGACGGGAAGCATTATGATGGGGCTTTTCATTCCGGTACACGGAGAGCCTAACGATACCGATTACTGGTCGGAATACGTTCCTTTCGATATAGATTCCATACCGGTCGTAGAAGCGGGGGAGGACGGATTCCGTATCCTTCAGCTTACGGATCTTCATTACGTCTACCCGCATCTCACCAAGGAAACGGATAAGATCGTGGAAACGCTCGTCAAGGAAAACGATCCCGATATGATAGTGATAACCGGCGATTCCGTCATAGGACCGGCGAACGCTTCCTATACGAAGCATTTAGTCAAGCTTATGGACGGTTTCGGTAAGCCGTGGGCGGTGGTGTACGGCAATCACGACGCCGAAGGTAAAGCCGATAAATTCCGTTTGGGAGAGATTTATTCGGAGTCAGAATACTGCCTCTACGAGAACGGACCCTACAATATCGGCGGCACGGGCAATTACGCCGTAAACGTCACTAAAAACGGCGCTCCTTTCTACAGCCTCGTGATGATGGACTCTAATATGTACGTCAAGTATGACGGCAAGAAGGAATACGGCTGTTTTACTCCCTCGCAGGTATACTGGTACGACTGGCTCCAGCAGGGACTTATCGATAACGGATACACGCGTTCGATGATGTTTTTCCATATTCCGTTCCCCGAATACAGGGACGCTTACGCCGCATGGGAACAAAGCGGTTTCGATCCCGCTATCGGTAGCGGAGAAAGGCGCGAGGAAGAATGTAACGCTACCGCAAATCCCGGCATGTTCGATAAAATACTCGAGAAGGGCGCTACCACGCATGTATTCGTGGGACACGACCACGTCAACGATTATATCGTCGAATATAAGGGAGTCACGCTCGGCTACGGAGTCAAATCCTCCGAGCAATATTATCATGACGACGACAAGGTAGGCGGGCTTATCATAGATATCAACGGAGACGGCAGCGTTTCGCTCACCAGAAAATTCGTGAAAGTTTAGGTAAAGCGCGCTTAAAAGGAAAAGTTAAAGGGTATCATTCGTACAGAATACCCGTAAACGATAAACATATAAATTTCGCCTTCGGGCGTGAATAATAAAGGAGAATTATATGGCAAGATTTACATTACCGAGAGATCTGTATTTTGGTAAAGGCAGCCTCGAGGAGCTGAAGAACCTCAAGGGTAAAAGAGCCGTTATGGTACTGGGCGGCGGATCGATGAAAAGATTCGGCTTTGTCGACAGAGCGATAGCGTACCTCAAGGAAGCGGGTATCGAAACCAAACTTTTCGAAGGCGTCGAGCCCGATCCTTCCGTAGAGACCGTGATGAAAGGCGCGGAAATGATGAGAGAATTCGAACCCGACTGGATAATTTCCATCGGCGGCGGCTCGCCCATAGACGCGGCGAAGGCGATGTGGGTGTTCTACGAATATCCGAAGACCACTTTCAAGAAGCTCATTACTCCCTTCTCGTTCCCCACGCTCAGAACGAAAGCCAAATTCTGCGCGATACCTTCTACTTCGGGCACGGCTACGGAAGTTACCGCGTTCTCGGTCATAACCGACTATCAGAAGGGCGTTAAATATCCTCTCGCCGACTTCAACATTACTCCCGACGTGGCGATAGTGGATCCCGACCTTGCGGAGACGATGCCGCAGAAACTTACCGCGCATACCGGTATGGACGCGCTCACTCACGCAATCGAAGCGTACGTTTCCACCGTGGCGCAGCCTTTCACCGATCCGCTTGCTATGGAAGCCATCAAGATCATAAACAATACGCTCAAGGCGAGCTACGATGGCGATATGAAGGCGAGAGAAAGCATGCATTACGCACAATGTATGGCGGGTATGGCGTTCTCCAACGCGCTGCTCGGAATAACGCATTCCATGGCGCATAAGACGGGAGCGGCGTTCAGCACGGGACATATTCCGCACGGCTGCGCCAACGCGATGTATCTTCCTTACGTTATCCAGTACAACGCCGTAAATAAGAGGGCGAAAGAGCGTTATGCGGAAATCGCTAAAGCTATAGGGCTGAAAGGCAAGTCCGGCACCGCGCTCGTGAACGCGCTTTGCGACGTGATAAGAGACATGAACAAATACTTCAACATACCTTCCTCTCTTAAAGAGTACGGTATCGACGAAGCGGAATTCCTCGCGAAGATAGACGATATAGCGAAACTCGCGGTAGGCGACGCCTGCACGGGCTCCAACCCGCGTCCGATAACCCCCGCGAAGATGAAGGCGCTGTTCATGCACGTTTACTACGGCACTCCCGTGAAGGTGTAACGCGCAACGAGCAATTAAGGCAACAAAAAGCGTCGGTTATCCCGACGCTTTTTT
>CALVOD010000114.1 GCA_944350065.1 uncultured Clostridia bacterium | reverse complement strand
ATATGTACGGACGGCTCGGCAAGCACGATAAGACAGCCGATGACCGCTCCGAAAGGAATAAGCACGTATCCGTCGGCTATTTTTGCAAGCGCGGCGCCGAGCGCCTTGCCCATCGGCAAAAAGCCCACGTTCACCGCCGTAAGGAAGATACACAGCCCGACAAAAGTATATATCAGACCGAAACATATCCTTAAAACCTGCGTTTTGGGGAGTTTCAGCGCGAATATCTGGAAAAGCGCGAAGACCGCCATTATCGGCAGCAGCGCAATAAGCACTTCCAGCATGAAGTCGGGGAAGGCGTCGCCGAATGCTTTGAAAATATCCCCTACGTTTCTCACTACGGGTATCGTCGTTTCGGACACGCCCACCTCGCTTTTCCCTGTAAGTCCCAGCACGAGCACGGCAAGCACCGGTCCAATCGAGCACAAAGCGATCATACCGAAGGAATCGTTACGGTTGACGTCGCCGCCGCGGACGCCCGCGATACCTATGCCGAGCGCCATCAGGAAAGGAACCGTTATGGGACCTGTCGTAACGCCGCCGGAGTCGAAAGCTATCGTAAGAAAATCTTCCGGCACGAACGCCGCGAGCAGGAAAACGAGCCCGTAAGCTATCAGAAGTATGTAAGAAAGTTTTAATTTGAAATGAATTCTCGCGAGCGCGACTACGAGGAAAAGTCCTACGCCCGCCGCTACCACTATCAATAAGGCAACGTTTTTGCCTTCACCCTGCTGGAGCTGTTCGGCGAGCACCTGAAGATCGGGTTCCGCTATCGTTATGATGAAGCCGAGTACGAAACAAATTACGAAAACGAATAAAATATTTTTGCGTTTCGACAGATCCGAGCCCATCGAGCTGCCTATCGGTATCATCGCGACGTCCGCTCCGAGCGTGAATATCGCCATTCCTATGATAAGAAGCACCGCCGACACCGTAAAGAGCGCAACCGTTCCGTTATCCACTTCGTCCGAGCACAGCGAGGCGACGATTATCAAAACCGCTATCGGCAGAACCGAAAAAAATGATTCTTTAAATTTCGAAAAAATATTTTTAAACATCCGCCTCGCGTTCGCCCGCTTCAAAGCGGGCGGCTTTACGACTAATACTTTATTCGTTGTCGCGGCGTAAGATGTAGCCCGACGCTTCGATCCGCGTTTAAGCGTTACGCCGACTATACCTCCTCGTCCACGGGACGTATCGTTATGGCGTCCACGCCGCGTTTGGCGGGATTGGTCTGCGGCGAAACGCCTACGGCTGCTTTAGTAGCCGTGGCTACCGCATTGTCGAAATCTATCACGGGAAGGCTGTACGGCACGATATTGGCGTTAGCCGTTATCGTGGCAACGTAAGCGCGCATATACGGGTACAAGGTCTTACTCGCTTCGATACGCAGTTCGTCCACGCTCGCCGCAGGCGAAAGTATCGCGAAATTGCCGGTAAGCCTTACGTCGAGATCGAAGGGCACGGGTTCCGTTTCCGTACCTTTCACGCTGACGTTTACTGACAGCGACAATGTGCGCGCTTCCTTTTTGATATCCATACGGATATTGGGCTTGATCGTGAAGTTGGTCACTCCCTGCGGGAGCGGGTTCGCTTTGAAATGCGACTCGTTCACGATATAATTGAGTATTTTTAAGTTCATATTTTCTCCGACCGCGATCAGTTTCCGCTACGGAATCCGAAGCCGTTGACTTCTTTCGCTTTCGTTATGAATACGAAGGCGTTCTGATCGAGTTTTTTGATTATGCGTTTGAGGTGAGTGGACTGTTTACGTTTGACTACACATACGACTATGTGCCTTTCGACATGAGTATATACGCCCTCCCCTCTCGTTATCGTGGCGCCGCGATGCAATTCGCGCACTATCGCGTCCGCTATCTCTTTGTCCTTGTCGGTCACGATATTGAAAACTACGCTGGACTGGAGACCGTTGGTCACGACGTCGGCGACTTCGCTCGTCACGAAAAGGGTTATGAACGAATAAAGTATCGGCGTCGCCACGTTCATGAATACCGTGCCGGAGTCCACGCCTTTTATGTCGAGCAATCCCATAACGCCCGAGAACAGCACCACTATCGAATCGAATATGAAGATCTGCCATTGGACGTTGACGTCGGGATTTTTCTCGTAAGCGATTTTACCGATAATGTCGGTGCCTCCGGCGCTGCTGTTGGTAAGCAGCGTTCCTCCGAGCGACACGCCGCAAAGCACGCCGCCCGCTATAGCCGCGAGCACCACCACGCCCGAAGTAAGGCTTTCGCCGCGGAACACGGGGAAATCTACGGCGCTGAACAACGCCATAAAGCCCGAATAGAAAAGTACCACTATCGTGGAATTTACCGAATACTGCTTACTGAGCACGAAAAACGAAGCTATCACAAGCGGTAAGTTCAGAATGAAGACGGTCACCGCGGGATTGAACCAGGTATCCGCAAGCGCGAGATCGTAACGCGCCACGAGGTTATAGACCACCGAAGCGATACCGCCCACGCCTCCGGGCGCGAACGCGTTAGGTACGATAAAGACGTACGTTCCGAGCGCTCTCAAAAAAGCGAGCACGACGAGTATTCCGTAGAATCCCGCATACTTCCAGAATTTCTTGCTGTCAAATTTTGTTGTCATTACGGTAAAGCGCGCGAGCGCGCCCCTTTCATCTAACGCTTAAGCGCGTACCGAAATTATTTCGTGCCGAAAAGCCTGTCGCCCGCGTCGCCGAGTCCGGGAAGAATATATCCGTGCTCGTTGAGCTGTCTGTCGAGATTGGCGATGAAAATTTTTACGTCGGGATGCGCTTCCGCCACGGCTTCAACGCCCGCGGGAGCGGCTATTATGTTCATAAGACGGATCTCTTTGCAGCCTTTGGCTTTCAGAAGGTCTATCGCCGCGTTCGCGGAGCCGCCGGTAGCGAGCATCGGGTCGAGTATTATGACGATTTTGTTCTCGATACCGTCGGGAAGTTTGCAATAGTATTCTTTGGGCTCGAGGGTTTCCTCGTCGCGGTACATACCGATGTGTCCCACTTTCGCGGTCGGGAACAGCATGTGCACGCCGTTGACCATTCCGAGTCCCGCGCGAAGTACGGGAACCACCGCCACGGAATTCTCTATTACGACGGTCTGCTCCGTCTTCTCGAGGGGCGTGGTAACCATTATCTTACGGGTAGGCACGTCTTTGAGGCACTCGAAAGTCATAAGCGCGGTTATCTCCTCGACGAGCTCGCGGAAATCCTTCATTCCCGTGTCCTTGCTGCGCAGAATGGCTATCTTGTGCTGAATAAGAGGATGATGGAAAATTGTTACGTTGGGATATTCTTTCATAAATACGTCTCCTTAACGAGAGTCCCCCGCGTGCTGCGCGGGGGACGTGTTGATCAAAATTATTCTTTTATTTCCGCGTCGGCTTCCGCAGTTTCCGCGGTTTCGGCGGTTTCGCCTTCTGCGGGAACGGTTTCTTTAGCGTTTTCGGATACCGTCTTGGAGGCTTCCACGTGAGCGGAAGGCAGGCTGTCGCCCTTCTCGGGAATGGCGGGAGCTTTTACAAAGAGGTTTACGAGCACGCCGAGGATAAGCGCGGTGGCTATCGAAGAAATGGTGATTATCGCGTTACCGTCTTCGTCGGTGCCGAAGTGGAGGGTAAGTCCGCCTATGCCCGCGATAAGTATGGAGCTGACGACGAACAGGTTCTTGGACTCGCCGAGGTCGATGCCGCGCAACATATTAAGACCGGATACCGCTATGAAGCCGTAAAGGCTGAGGCACACGCCGCCCATTACGCATTTCGGTATCGTGTTGATGAAAGCGATGACGGGAGCGCAGAACGCGAGCACTATCGCGAGTACCGCCGCGCCGAGGATGCTGACCACGGAAGCGTTTCTGGTGATCGCCACGCAGCCGATGGATTCACCGTAAGTGGTGTTGGGGCAGCCGCCGAATGCGGCGCCCACGAAGGAACCGACGCCGTCGCCGAGAAGCGTTCTGTGCAGACCGGGATCAGTGATGAGGTCGCGCTCGATGATGGAGCTGATATTCTTATGGTCGGCGATATGCTCGGCGAAGACGACGAAAGTAAC
>CALVOD010000113.1 GCA_944350065.1 uncultured Clostridia bacterium | reverse complement strand
ACCTCGCGCGGCGAACGGGCGAACTTAAGCGGGCGGAAGCGAGACGCCCTACGGCTGCAATCGGAGACTGCGCGAGGGAGAGCGGCGTTTGTGCCGCCCGTAACGGTTCGTGATACTCCGCACTCTTGCGGACGGTAGGAACGGCAATTCAGACGGGAGCAAAGACGGTAAATCGGCGCGTGCGTAGAGTATGGGAATGTGAGAATGCGGCGCGCGGCGGGAAGGATAATGTGGCGCCGCGGCAAGAAAATTCGGACGGTTCACGCGGCTTTTTCGGCGCCGCTTAAGGGATCAAAGCCACCGGAAAAAAGGGGAGAAAGCGCGGCGCGCTTTTCCGCCGTTTGGTACCCGTATGCGGTCTGTGAACTGCCTTCCGCAACGAGTTGGGTTACAGAATTTAGAATCCGTAAAAATAAAGTTTAACATACTATAATCGAATATTCGGAAGCCGTAACTCCGATTTACCGTAAAGGCGAGCCTTCGCTCCCGAACTCGCTGTAGCCGTCGAAAGTCGGGCGCAATAACTCGGTTTCGGGCGTTCCGAGCGCTGCGTGCGGCGCGGCCGAAAGTGCTTTTACCGCGCCTTTCCTCACGCCCGTTTCAACCTTTCCGACAGGCTCACGCATACCGCCCGTCCGTATTCGAGCGGACGAGTTCCGTCGTGTTTTCGCGCAATCGCGGCTAAGTAAAAACGGGCTTGCGTAAAACGGTATCGATAAAATTTTAGCGCCGGCGCTCGCGCCCGCCGTTTTAACTGTTTTATGCGTTTTATTACGTTGTAATTTTGCGGAGCTTTACGGACGGCTCCGACGACGACGGTCTATGTATTTTTCCGTCGTATTTTACGCTTTACGCTTCGTCGTTCGCTCCCCGGCGGTTCCTTTTTTCGCTTCCGCGCCGCCCGTTTTACGTGCTTTTCAAGCCCGTGCCGAGCGCCTTATCGGGGCGTTGCTTTCGCCGCGCGGAAAAATTTTTGTAAATAATTACGCCTACGCGCCGCACGCCAAAAAATTCACTTAAAATTCAATTTTCGCGCGCGTACGCGCAAAACCCCACAGCATCTTGCGGTTTGCGTACGCTTTGACCACTATTTACGGGTCATTAAAGTGAACTTTTTGTGAATTTCGAACGATCGTTCTCTTTTTATTAACAAAAGCGCGGCTTGACACACGCGTATGTATGTAGTAGAATTCAAGCGTGGCAGGACCCGGAGGCGGTCCTGTCCGCGTTTATATCGTTAGTTTATACCGGAAATCATCAATCCCTCTGCTGTGAGGAAACGAAATATGAAACTGACTCTCATCAAAAAAATCTTACTTCTCCTGGTCGCCGTGGCTTTGGTGTCCGCGCTTTTCGCCTGCTCCGAACGCGAAACGCCCATTACCGACGATAATATCAACGTCGGTACGGACGACGGTACCGTCACCGAGATACGCGAACGTACCCCCGTTACGCAGGAAAACGCCCAGGAATACCTCAAAGAAGCGGTAGAAAATTACAAGACGCAATACAAAACTTCCGTTTCGGATAGCCCGGATTGGTTTGTGGTCGATTTCACGCTTACATATAACTACGACTATTTCTGGCTCGACAGTACCGAAAAATACGACACCACATCTTCGTTTACCGTCGTCTTCAAAGCCAACCTCCATCTGAAAGACAACAGTCAGAGTCAGCTGTACTTCCAGATCCGTAACAGCAACGGCGTTCCGGTATTTTGTATTTATTACGTCGAAAACTACGCATATTTCGTTATAGGCACGCAGAGATATTACACCCCCGAACTTAACCTTTCCACGATAGGTTCGATGATTTACGAATTGCTCGGCAGCGCCGGCATCGATATCACCCAGCTCCTCGCAAGTATCGCTCTCGGCTCCGGCTCGGGCATCCCCGCCCTCGACGGCTTCCTGCCCACCATTTCCTATGTCGTCTTCACCGACAGGGCTTATCTCACTTCTTACGATCAGAACGCCGACGGCGAATTCAATACCCGCGAGATCGGCTTCACCGTTCAGCTTAACCAGGTCCTCAAAATGTTGAGCGGAAGCGGTATTGCCGGTATTTCCTTCGGTACGATCTGGAACCTCGTCGGACTCAACCTCGACCCCGTTCTCAATCAGTTCTTAGGCTTTACCGTCGCGGAACTCGGCGAAAAGAACTGGCCCACGATGAACGCGCTGTATTCGGTGATCACCCAAAGACAGCTCATCACCAAAGTAGACAGCGCCGGACTCGAAGCGCAGGAATACGACTACGTCATGCAGGGCATCGCCATCACCATCGACACCGCCACCGACGTGGACGTCAGACGTGAGGAATTCGCCAACAAGCAACCCGCCGACATGAGCCCCGACGAAGCTCCCATAGAAGATTATTCCGTGGCGATTATGCTTTCGCCCGCGCTTATGTATGCGAGCGACGAACCTATTTCCATTAACTTCGCCAACCTCAACGTCAACGAGGAAGGCAGACGTTCGTATTACTCCGAAGGCGGTATCGGCAACATAGGACTTGCCGGCACCCTTTACGTCGAGAACGACGAGAACGGCAGACTTACCATTAACTCCATTCTCGGCGATATATTCGACCTCGACCTCGGCGCCCTCGGCGAAATGCCCATCGATCTCCCGTACGCCGCGAGATACGAATTCCAGCTCGACCTCAAAGTCGCGCTCGACTTCTTCGAAGGCTCGGAGACCACTGCGGAAATTACGATCAATTACAACGGGGCGCCTTTGATAAGGATATATCTCGGAGATAATGTTTTATATCTGAATTTCGAGAATTTGCAAGGCGCTTCCGGGAAGATATTGCCTAATTTGAAAATACCCGGCTTCAATATCAATATGATGCTCGACGGCTTATTCCTCGATATGATCAAGCCGTACCTCGATCCCGAATACGTGCCCGTCGCCGGCGCGGCGTCGCAGGCCTCTAACGCTTCCGGCGCGGTCAACGCGGAAGGCGACGAGGGTTCGAGCGTAGACGTCAAGGCGATACTCAAGCTCATTCTCGACAACTTCAATTTCCCCGGCAGAGAGGAATACCTCTATAACGAGGACGGCACCGTCATGACCGACGAGAACGGCGATCCCATTCCCAATACCTGGGATATTTCGATGATACTCGACAACGAGGCGCTCGCCGAGCTTATCGGTATGATTACGCCCGTGAACGGCGTGTTCGGCGACGACGTCAAACTGGGATTGTATTTCAACCAGCTCGACCCGCTCAACACCCTCGAAGTCAAAGTGGAACTCACCGATACCGTAAGGCTCGGCATCACGCTCGACGAACTCACTTATCTCATGGAGCCCGAATGGGACAACTACGAGATGGTGGACACCGAAGCGAAACGCAACGAGTACACCAGCCTGCAAATTACGCTCAGCGATAACGGTAATTTCAGCATTGACAACAGCGAATTCAGTCTGACGATGAAGGGCGACGTCACGCTCGGTACGGAAGCCACCGAAGAAGGTCTCGATTTAAGCGACCTTATCGGCGTATTCGTGGATAATCTGCTTCTTTCGATAGGTGTGGAGCAGACCGGCTACCTCGAACTCGCTTATAAGATCGAAGCCAATATAAACATTACCGATCTGTCGACTATACAACTGCGGTTGCTCATTTTCGACAGGGAATCGGAGAAAAACTATCTCGCGGTCATTTACGAAGGCTTGGAAGACACGATTTATATCGATTTAAGTCTGCTCGACAACCTGAAAAAAAAGGTGCCCGGGCTTAATTCGCTTGCGACCATGCCGAGACTGAAATACGAAGGTCTCGGGCTGAAAGACACTCTTGCGGGACTCGATATCGTGGGCTTGCTGGGCTCGCTCCTCTATCCTTCGGGTTCCGGCGTGAGCAACGCTTCCGACGGCATAACCGTGGATACTTCCGACCCGTCGTTCGTGTACAACGCGTTTGCCACCATCAATAAGGCGCTTCTTTATAACGAATACATCACTCAAATGGCTTCGGCGGGCAATCTTTTCCGTCCCTCCGAAGAGATTGAGGACGCGTATTACGCCGAAGGCGATACCACCGACGGCGGTATAGACATACTCGGGCTTATCGGAGGCGCCCTCGACAGGGTCGTCATAGATAAAATCACCGGAACGCTGACGGTGTACGTCGCCGCCAACGTGCTTACCACGGTGCTCGGAATGCTGATAACGGAGCTGCCCGCAGACGCGGATCTTCC
>CALVOD010000112.1 GCA_944350065.1 uncultured Clostridia bacterium | reverse complement strand
CGGTGAATTGACGTTTACAGCGGCGGGTACCGCGTACGTGACGGTCGTCCTCGAAGGCGAGGACGCTTTCGGAAAGTATAAGATCGAAAAGGTTTTCCGCATAGAGAGCACCTTCGGCGCGGCGACGTCGTTCGAATTGAGCGGATATCCCGCAAGCGTTCTGTTCGATGAGACGCGTGAATTCGCGTTGCCTGAGGTAACGGTGACGGCGCCCGCCTACGGCGGCGACGAAGCGGCGACGAACGTGAGCTTTATAGCGGACGGAAGCGTATTCGTAACGGAGGGCGGCAGAGTAACGGTCGCGGCTTCCGGTACGGGAAGTCTCGAGGCCGTCGCACGCGATCGCTCGGGCACGGAAATTTTCCTGAGAAGGATAGAAATATTCGTTTCCAAATATATCGACGAGATCCGCTTCGAGAACGCGAACGGCTACGACATACTTTGCGACTACGTGAATACGGACGTCTACACGGTACGCGCGCTGTTCGACGCCGAGGAGGCGAAGCCCACCGATACGGCGCTCGCTTACGAGTTCGTCTCGACGCGCCGCTCGTCGTCGGATACCGCGATAGACGCGCTTACTGGCGAAATTACGTTCGCGGAAGAATACGGCGTTTATACGGTGCGCGTCAGCGCGCCCGGCGGAGCGGAAGCCTTCGTCACTGTCGTGAAAGTGGCAGCCGACGTTGAGATAATCGAAACGCTGAACGGCGAAGAAACGTATAATATCGACAGCAACGTCCCGTACGTTATTAACAGCGTGGGAGCTGCTTATCACAATATAGCTTTCGGCAGCGAAGTCACCGTCGTCAACGCGGAATGTAACGTGTTCAGCGTTGACGAAGGCAAACTTTTCAGCCTCTCGCCCGTTCCCGAAATGCAGATAACGATAAACGTCTGCGAGGACGCGGAACGCATAGACTTCGCGGGCGATATGGATATCGGAGGAGACAACCTCACCGCGAGAACGGAGATAGACCTTGACGCGGCGCTCGTCCCGTCGGTATATCCCTCGACGGCGCGCGACCGTAACGGCGCGATAGCCGTAACTTATTCGCTAGCTTCGGGCGCGGAATTCGCCAGCGTCAGCGACGGCAAGCTCGTCTTTAACGGGCAGGGCGCGGCAGTGGTGAACGTGACTGCGGGCTCCGTAAACGTGACGGTCACCGTCACGAGCTCGTTCGGATATGTTTCCCGGGCCGGTTGGACGGTGGACCGTTACGCCGTGTATCTCGAAACGGGTAGTATTTCCATAGCCGGCGACTATGTCGTGTATCCGCTCGACGTTGATAGGGCGCGGTATAATATTTCGGTAGAAAACGTATCTGTAGCTACAATTAACGCCGACAATACTCTCACCGCCCTCATGGGCGGCAGGACGGACGCGATACTCGAGTACGAGGTGAAGCAAGGGGAGTGGCGCAGCGTTTCGATACCTTTGGAAATATACGATCCCGTAACCGCTGCCGAGATAAGGTATGCGGGCGGCGCGACCGATACCGTTATTACCGGAGAGCTGAATTATTTACTCGAGACGTGGTTCGACAAAGCGGACGACGGACTGTTCGTCAAAGAGTTTTCTTCTTCCGATACTACCGTCGCCAAGGTCAGCGCCGACGGAGCGGTAACCTTCTTTAAGAAGAACGAGTTCGTAACGGCAACTCTGACCGTTATCAACTCCGACGGAAGCAAGGTAAGCGTTTCCTCCGAGATAATGTACACCGACCGCACGATAATCACTGTGGACGAAAATACCGTAAGCGGAGCGGAGACGACGCTCGACTACGGCGCGGAGGGCGTATTCTTCCTGCCCGGAGTTTACGGCGCGCGCACGGACGTGACTGCGGAAGGGAAGGGAGTCGTCAATTGCGACGCGCCCTTCTTCTCACTCGTCGCGGGCGGAAGCGAACGGGTTACTGTGCGCGCAGGAGATTTCGAGCGCGAGCTTGACTTCTATTCTTACAGAAAAACGCAGTCCGTTACTCTCGCCGACTCCGTTTCGAGCGGATATCTTTACACGGCTGCGGCTTCGGTGGATCTCGCGCCCGCGCTTTATCCGGCGGATTCCGCGGAGCGTAAGGAAATAGTATACGCTTTGAGCGGCGGCTCGGGATATGTAAGCGTGGAGAGCGGCGTCGTTACGTTTACGGGCGCCGTCGAGACCACTGTCACCGTCAGCGTGAGGTACGCCGGCGTGACCGAGGCGGAACGCACCGTAACGGTAAGAAGTTCGCTCGGGGAAGCCGAAAGCTACGACATAAGCACGGACGGTAAGAGTGCGGTAAGCGCCTATACCTTTGCGGAGAAGGGGGCGAGTTGCGAGTTCTTCATAATAAACGTTGCGCCTTCGGACGCGCGCGTGGACTCCTTCGAAGTGGATTGCTCGGCGCTCGGCGGCGCGCTCGGATGCGTGAAAGGAAGTGACGGCTTTACTCTTACTTCTTTAGGAAGGGGAGAGGGCAACGTCCGCGTGACTGCCGCCGGCGTCGAACGCATCATCGCCGTAACGGCTAAAATTAAAGTGGACAACGTGACCGTTTCCTACGGCGGCGTGACGCTCGGCAAGGATTTGCGCACGATGGTTGAGGAACTCCGTTTCACGCTCGGCGCATATCCGCTTGACGCCAACGACCGCGCTTTGACGGTAACGGTGGATAACGGCGGATCGGCTGTCGTTTCGGGCGACACCTTGACGCTCGTTATGCCCGCATACAAGACGTACACCGTGACTATCGTTTCCGCGGACGGCGGATATACGGGCAGATTTACGGTGACGAGAATAAACGCGCTTCCGAGCTTCGACGTGACGTATAACGGCGTGACTTATACCGCCGGCACGGGCGGCGAATTCAGAATAGAATTACCGTATAACGCTTCCAACGCGGTATTGCAGCTCGGCGGTTTTCCTACGGACCTCATCGGTCCGCTCGATTACAGCGCGCTCTCGGTCAGCGCGGACGCCGGAATGTCGCTCGAAACGAATTCCACGCAGATCAACGTGAATATACCCGTTTTCACTGAAGCGGCGCCTAAATACAACGGCAGTCTTCGCGTGAGTTCGGGCGCCATCGGCGTAAACGTGACGGTGAACCGCGACGGGATTTCGTCGATTATCTTCGTCGATCACGACAATGCCAACGATTCTGGATACGGGTTGCAGCAGATAAGGCTTTTCGGCAAGCGGTCCTATTACGACGGCGGCAACAAGAATTATTATAAAATGCCCGTGACGGTAACTCCCGCCGCGGCGAATAAAGTTCTTGTATGGACTACCGACAATCCCAACGTCAAGTGCGAATACAAATCGGCGTCGAACGAAGTATGGCTGTATTTCAATAGCGTGACGGGGAACACCGAGACCGATATCCGTAACGACGTCTTCGACAAGACCGTTACCGTCACTGCAGCCGATGCGTCGGGAACGGTAAGGTATTCTTACACTTTCCATATCGTGAACGACGGCGTCAACGTATTCGATCAGGCGGGCTTCCTCGCCAACAAATCGGTGGTGCTGCACGTAAACCTCGGCGGCACGGAGGAATCGGCGCTCGCTAAATATGCTCCTTATTCCTACACCGCCAACCCCGGCAAAACGCTCATATACGGCAACGGCTTCATAATCAACTTCTACGCTTGGAACAATCAGTATACTTCGAGCATGGGCAACAACCTCAACACGAGCGTGGGCAAAGCGTACAACGTCAATCTCAAGGGCGGCAATTTCGACGCGTCGAAAGGAAGCTATCACAACAATTTCGGCGGCTCGTATTTCTTCTACTGCAAGATACAGCAGACCTATAAAGGCATTTGGGCGGGCAACGGAAACCAGATAAGGAATTGTTATTTCAGATACATCGCCGATATGTCGATACAGATCTCGAACGCAGATAAAACCGTATATGTGGAGAATATCATTTCGATAGACGGCGGCAACGCGGCGCTCGAATGTCAGAACAAGTCGTATTATCTGAAAGGCTTCATAGACGTGTACAATTTCAAGAGCAAAAAGGACTTGAAAGATATGACCGTGACCGAGACCGTGGCGAAATGGATGCTCAACGACCTCAAATCGAAAGGCAATTTCGTGAGGGAAATAAACGGCGATCCTTATTTCAACGTGGTATTGTATTCCGGTAAGACCGGAGGCGCGAGTCGTCCCGTGTATTTCTGGAACGGCTCGTCCTATGTATCATCGAGTAACGGCAACCAATATGCGGCGAACGGGTTAACAAAACTCACTTCAGGATATTTGCTTGCGGGCACGGTGGCGGTGTATTCGTACGAGCTCGACGTAATAGATTATTACGATCAGTA
>CALVOD010000111.1 GCA_944350065.1 uncultured Clostridia bacterium | reverse complement strand
GCGCGAGGCTCGATCCTACGTGAGCATTCGCCCATTCGGAGGGTATGCGCGGCTTAGAGTCGAGCAAGACAAGGCGCACGGAAAACACTCGATATGCCTTTTGCAATATGTCAAGCGCATGAGGCTCGCAGAAACGAGCATGACGCGAAGCGCGAGGCTCGATCCTACGTGAGCATTCGCCCATTCGGAGGGTATGCGCGGCTTAGAGTCGAGCAAGACAAGGCGCGCGAGGACAAACCGACGGGAGTTTACTTAAACGTAAATGACCGAGGGTAGCCGCAACGCAACGCAGTATTGCGACGACTATAAGATGAGCATAGCGTCGCCGAAGCTGAAGAAGCGATACCTCATATCCACGGCGGTGCGGTAGAGCTCGAGAGTTTTTTCGCGACCGGCGAAAGCGGAGACGAGCATTATCAAGGTACTTTCGGGAAGGTGGAAATTGGTAATGAGCCCTTTGACCACCTTGAATTTATAACCGGGATAAATGAATATCTCGGTGTTCCCCTCTCCGGCAACGAGAGTGCCGTCGGGAAGGGACGCCGACTCGAGAGTTCTCACCGAAGTGGTGCCCACTGCTATCACTCGACGGCCTTCGCGGAGAGCGCGGTTAACGGTGGAAGCGGCTTCTTCGCTGACTTTGTAATACTCCGAGTGCATCTTGTGTTCGAGAATATTGTTCGTCTTGACGGGACGAAAGGTGCCGAGACCGACGTGCAAAAGCACCTCGACTATCTCCACACCTTTTTCTTTTATCTTTTCGAGAAGCTCCGGCGTGAAATGCAGACCCGCCGTAGGCGCCGCGGCGGAGCCGTCCACCTTGGCGTACACCGTCTGATAACGGGACTTGTCCTCGAGTTTTTCGCGGATATACGGCGGAAGCGGAACGATGCCTACGCGGTCCAATATTTCCTCCCACACACCCTCGTACTCAAAGTTCACGGTACGTACTCCGCCCACGGGATTGATACTGTCAATAGTTAATTTCAGTTCCTCGTTTATAACGATTTGGGAGCCTATTTTTGCTTTTCTTGCAGGACGCAGCAAGGTCTCCCAGTGCGTGGAATCGAGCCTTTTAAGCAGCAGAACTTCGTACTGTCTGCCCTTCGCGTCGTAGCCGAAAAGGCGCGCGGGAATGACGCGGGTATCGTTGACGACGAGCACGTCGCCGGGTTTGAGAAGCTCGACTATATCTCTGAAAACGCGGTGCTCGATCTTATCCGCAGAACGCTCGTAATACAAAAGCCGCGACGAGTCGCGGGGGTAGACAGGCTTCTGAGCGATCAGTTCTTCCGGCAAGTCGTATGCGTATGCGGAAGTATCGTAAATGTTTATTTCTTCGTTATTTGCGTTATTCACTCGGTTTGTCACCATCCTCTTTCCAGTCGAAAAGCGTAGCTTCCGCCGTCGCTCTGTAGGGTATACGGAGGTGTTCGTAAGCTCTCCTCGAGCATATCCTTCCGCGCGGTGTGCGCGCTATGAAACCTAATTGCATAAGGAAGGGTTCGTACACGTCCTCTATCGTCGCGGCTTCTTCTCCCGTCGCCGCGGCAAGAGTGTCGAGCCCTACCGGTCCGCCGTCGAATTTATCTATTATCGTGCGCAATATCGTTCTGTCCGTGTGGTCGAGCCCGAGCCCGTCCACTTCGAGACGGGTAAGCGCTTTCTTCGCAATATCGAGAGTAATAGCGGAATTTTCGCATTCCGCAAAGTCCCTTACCCGCTTCAAAAGCCTGTTGGCTATACGCGGAGTGCCGCGCGAGCGCGAAGCTATTTCGATACAGGCGGAATCCTGTATGTCGATATTGAGTATCGATGCGGAGCGCCTGACGATAAGTCCGAGTTGCTCGGGCGTGTAGAGTTCGAGCCTGCAAATTATGCCGAAACGGTCGCGCAACGGCGCCGCTATATTGCCCGCTTTGGTGGTTGCCCCGACGAGCGTGAACGGTTGAAGTTTAAGTTTTATCGTTTTGGCGGACGGTCCCTGCCCCAGCATGAAGTCGACGTTAAAGTCCTCCATCGCGGGATACAGCAATTCCTCCGCCGTGTGATTGAGTCGGTGTATTTCGTCGATAAACATCACCGAATTGGTAGGAAGCGCGGTAAGATTGGCAACGAGATCGGCGCTCCTTTCGATAGCCGGTCCGGAGGTGGACTTTATCTCCACTCCCATTTCGTTGGCAATTATTTTGCTTAAAGTGGTTTTCCCGAGCCCGGGAGGTCCGTATAATAAAACGTGATCGAGAGCTTCCCCCCTTTTACGCGCCGCTTGAATGAATATGCGCAGATTGTCTTTTATTTTGTCCTGCCCCACGTATTCGTCGAGCGTGGTCGGACGTAAAATGTTCTCGTTCTCGTCGCTCGGCAACAGCTCGCCGTCGAGTATCCTTTCGTCGGTTGTATAGCCTTCGTCGTAATCTTCGCCGGGACGGTAATTTTCTTCGTACGTCACTTATTGATTCTCCTTAACGCGCACATAATGAGTTCTTCGAGTGTATCCGCTTCTGCGCGCGACGCGTTGACCGCGCTCAAAGCCTCCGCCTGCGTGAGTCCCAAAGTTCTCAACGCGTTGACGGCGTCCTGCACCATGCCGCCCGCTTCCTCGAGAGAAGCGACGTTCTCCGTAAAGAAGGTCGCGTCTTCGCCGCGTAGCTTTTCCTTGAGTTCGAGCACTATGCGTTCGGCGGTCTTTTTGCCTACGCCTTTAATTTTAGCTATGCTTTTGACGTCTGCCGTGGCTATCGCTATGGCGAGCGCGCCGAGCTCCATTCCCGACAGTATGCCTATCGCCGCCCTCGGACCTATGCCGCTGATGGTGATGAGCTTGAGGAACATCTCTTTTTCCTCTCTCCGCAAAAATCCGTATAAACTGAATTCATCCTCTCTCACGTTGAGATAGGTGAACAGAGTCACTTCTTTGTCCCTTGCCGGAAGCCTTGCGGCGGTATTGCCCGAAACGGATATCTCGTAACCTATCCCGCCCGCGTCTATCACCGCCACGTTACCGTCGGTGGCTACCATTTTTCCTCTGATATAAGCGTACATTATCTTACTCCGAAATTCCCCATAGCGGAATTAGTCTGCGCGTGAGTCAAAGCGGCGGCGAGCGCGTCAGCCGCGTCGTCGGGCTTGGGTATCTTATCGAGTCCGAGCAACAATTTGATCATATTCTGCATTTGTCGTTTGTCCGCCCTGCCGTAACCGGTTATCGCTTGTTTGATTTGCATCGGCGTGTATTCGTAAAGAGGAACGCCGGCGCTCTCCGTCACGTATAGCACGACGCCGCGGGCTTCCGCAACCATTATCGCGGTTTTTGCGTTGTTTTGGAAAAACAATTCCTCCACGGAGACGGCTTCGGGGCGGTATTTTGCGATAAGCTCGGAAATTTTCTCGCCGATGAATTTAAGACGGACGGGAAAACGCGAGACCTTGGGCGTTTCGATAACGCCGTACGCAACGGTTCTGAGCGAGCTGCCCCGCTTGTCGATGACCCCGAACCCGAGAATACCGTATCCCGGATCGATACCTAAAATTATCATACATAAATAATACTTTATTCGCGCGGATAAGTCAATTATAAAGGGCTCATAAAAAACGCCCGAAACAGTCTTCAGGCTTTACATAAGCCCCGCCGCGCACAAAAATTTATCGGAAAGCGCTACGAGCTCGGGATCGGAAAGTTTGCGCGAGCGCTTATCGGAAGAAACGGTTTCGTCGAGCGCTATTTTAACGGGATTGCCTTCGAGGACGACGAGGCGGTCCGCGAGCATGAGGGCTTCGTTAACGTCGTGAGTTATCATCACCACGGTGCGCGGCTCCGCTTCGAGAAGTTTAAGGAAATAGCGTTCGAGTTTGGTTTTCAACGCGGTGTCGAGCCCGCGGAAGGCTTCGTCGAGTAAAATATACCGCGAAGGATACAAGAATCCCCTCGCCATCGAAACACGCTGCGCCATACCCGTGGAAAGCTCCGCCGGATAAGCCCCCGCTCTGTCGGAAAGCTCCACGGCTTCGAGAACGGAGTCGATTGCCCTGTTCCTCAAAGTTTTGTCTTTGAATTTATGTTTGACGGCGTATTCGAGATTGCCGCGCACGGTAAGATTGGGAAGCAACGCCGCTTCGCTGAAAACGCAGGAAATGTCGCCCTCGGCCTCGATGACGCCTTCGTAAGGGATAAGTCCCGCAACGATATTGACGAGCGTGGATTTGCCTATTCCGGAGGCACCCATTACCGCGGTGACTTTGTTTTCTTCGAATTCCACCGAAAATCCGTCGAAAACACTTAATTTACCGTAGCTTTTGGAAATATTGACTAGTTTCATTTTTTCCACCTCACCAGAA
>CALVOD010000110.1 GCA_944350065.1 uncultured Clostridia bacterium | reverse complement strand
ATTGCCCGCGCCCTCCATATCGAAAGCCGCCTCGGCGGTACTCTCGACACGATAGGCGACACCCTCCTTACCTGGACGGCGTGCCACGTCGTGTTCAGCAATATGGATCCGCTTTATCCCGGGCTCATCGCCGCCATTCTCGCGGTCTATTTCACCCGCATTATCGGCGCGGTGATAACTCTTTGCCGCTTCAGGAAGTTCGCGATGCTGCATACCGCGGGCAATAAGATAGCGATGATAATATTGTATCTGTATCCCTTCTTCTACACGCTTACCGCCAAATACGGTTGCGTTCAGGAAGTGGTATATTCGATATGCGCGCTCGGAATTCTCGCCGGCATAGAGGAGATAGTCATTCAATGTCTCGTGCCCGAGCTGGACGAAGGCATCCTTTCGGTGGCTACCGTGATCAAAAGAATGAAGGCGAAAAAGAACGCTAATGCCGCAACGGACGCCGCAGAGGGAGCGGAGAGCGGAGCCGTTTCCTGCGAGGACGCGGACAAAGCGGAATGATTTTATTTTGAATACCTGACTTGAAAAAAGACGCTTTCGGGCGTCTTTTTTTCTATACGCGCGCGCAATACGCTTGCTTAAAAAATAATTAAGTAGTATTATAACAATAACTAAAAATTTTTTTCGGAGTACGCAATGATAAAACTTTACGGAAAAGGATACGAATACGTCGCGGGCAAATTCGTCGAATCTTCTTCGAACGAAGGCTATACCGGTACAATGGCGTATAAGATCCTCGCCGCGCACAACGGCGGAAAAGCTGCAAAAGGCGAGACGCTGCACGTCAAATTCGACGCTATAGCGTCGCACGACATCACTTACGTCGGCATCATTCAGACCGCGAAAGCGATAGGACTCGACAAATTCCCCATTCCTTACGTTCTGACGAATTGTCACAACAGCCTTTGCGCGGTGGGCGGCACCATCAACGAAGACGACCACGTATACGGTCTTTCCGCGGCGAAGAAGTACGGCGGCATCTACGTACCGCCGCATTACGCCGTGATACATACTTACATGCGCGAGAATTTCGCGGGAGTAGGCAAGATGATACTCGGTTCCGACTCGCATACCCGTTACGGCGCGCTGGGCACCATGGCGGTGGGAGAGGGCGGTCCCGAACTCGTCAAACAGATAATAGGCAAAACTTACGACGTGACCTATCCCGACGTGATCGCCGTGAACCTCAAAGGCGCGCCCCGTAAGGGCGTAGGTCCGCAGGACGTGGCGCTTTGCCTTATCGGCGCGGTATTCGCCAAGGGCTTCGTCAAGAACAAAGTGCTCGAATTCGTCGGCGAAGGCGTTAAAAATCTCCCTATAGAATTCCGTAACGGCATAGACGTCATGACTACGGAGACCACCTGCCTTTCGAGCGTGTGGACGACCGACAAAGAGGTGGAGAAATATCTTACCGCGCGCGGCAGGGCTTACGATTACAAGGAACTCAAGCCCGACGAAGGCGCATATTACGACGGACTCATCGAGATCGATCTCGACAAAGTGGAGCCGATGATAGCGCTTCCTTTCCATCCGAGCAACGTGTATACTTTGCGCGAGCTTCTCGCCAACCCCTACGAAATACTGCACGAATGCGAGCTTAAAGGGCGCGAACTCCTCAAGAACGAAAAATTCACTTTAACAGACAAGATAACCGTGGGCGGCAAGATCCGCGTCGATCAGGCGGTAATAGCAGGTTGCGCGGGCGGCACTTACGACAATATTTACGAAGCTTCCCGTATCCTTAAAGGCAAAGCCATCGGCGCCGAACTCAATATGAGCGTATACTGCGGTTCCCAGCCCATATATCTCGACCTTTCGAGGAAGGGCGTGCTCGCGGACCTCACCGAAGCGGGCGCCATAGTCAAAACCTCTTTCTGCGGACCTTGTTTCGGGGCGGGCGACGTTCCCGCGAACAACGGTTTCTCGATAAGACACACCACCCGCAACTTCGAAAACAGAGAGGGCTCCAAACCCAACGAAAAACAAATCGCTTCCGTAGCCCTTATGGACGCGCGCAGCATAGCGGCGACCGCGGCTAACGGCGGCATTCTCACTTCCGCGCTCGACGTCGATTACGACAACGATATTCCCGAAGCGAATTTCGACGCGAAAGTGTACGCGAGCCGCGTTTATAACGGTTTCGGCAAGCCCGACGCGAGCGCCGAACTCGTTTACGGGCCCAATATCGCGGACATTCCCGCAATGATAGCGCTCAAGAAAAAACTTCTTATGCGCGTATGCGCCGTCATAGACGACCCCGTCACCACCACCGACGAGCTCATTCCTTCGGGCGAAACTTCTTCTTACCGCAGCAATCCCCTGAGACTTGCGGAATTCGCGCTTTCGCGTAAGGTGCCCGAGTACGTCGCGAGGGCAAAAGCCGTTTACCGCGACGAGCTGAAACTCGAAAAGGGCGAAATACCCGAAGGTTACGAATACGCCGCGGAAATAGCGGGCGCGAAAGCGGACGAACTCGAACTCGGCAGCGTTATTTTCGCCAACAAGCCCGGCGACGGTAGCGCGCGCGAGCAAGCCGCTTCCTGTCAGAGAGTTTTGGGCGGCGTAGCGAACATAGCCGTGGAATACGCCACCAAGCGCTACCGTAGCAACCTCATCAACTGGGGTATGATACCTTTCCGTTACGCGGGTAAGGCTTCGGATTTCGAAGTGGGCGATATCGTTTACGTAAGCGACGCGTACGCGGCGATAGAGAGCGGGTCCGTAAAAGCCTTGCGCATCAGAGGCAAAGAAACCGCGGAGATAACTCTCACCGTGGACTCTCTCACTCCCCAGGAGAAGGAGATAATCGAAGCCGGCTGCCTCATCAACTACAACCGCAACAACAAATAATCAACAAATCATAAGGTAGCGCGCCGTTTCCGAATCGTTAGGCAAGCGGCGCGAGGAATAAAGGAGAAACTGAGAAACTATGATATTCGATCCCGCACACGAATGTATGTCGACGGACGCCATGCGTGCGTTGCAACTGGAAAGACTGAAGAAAATCGTCAGATACGCTTACGACAACGTACCTTTTTACAAGAAGAAGTACGACGAAGCGGGCGTGAGTCCCGACGATATCGTCACTCTCGACGACATTAGGAAACTTCCTTTTACCGTCAAAAGCGATTTGAGAGACAATTATCCTTACGGACTGCTCGCCGTTCCCAAAACGAAGCTCAAGAGAATACACGCTTCGAGCGGTACGAGCGGCAAGCCCACCGTGGTGTGCTATACCGATAAGGATATGGAGATATGGTCGGATTGTTGCGCGCGTCTTGCGGCGGCTGCGGGCGTGAACGGAGACGACATAGTGCAGGTATCGTTCGGATACGGGCTTTTCACGGGTGCGCTCGGTATGCACCAAGGCTGCGAGAAGCTCGGCGCGGCAATCATTCCGGCGAGCTCCGGCAACACGGAACGCCAGGTTATGTTGCTCAAAGACCTCGAAGCCACCGTGCTCGTCTGCACTCCGTCCTACGCGTTGTATATCGGCGAAATGATGGAAAAGCTCGGTTATAAACCCGAAGACTTCAAATTGCGCATAGGGCTTTTCGGCTCGGAGGCTTCCACCGAGGAAATGCACCGCGAAATAGCTAACAAACTGCATATTTTCACCAACGACAACTACGGACTTTCCGAGCTTATCGGACCCGGCGTCAGCGGAGAATGCACCGAGAAATGCGGTATGCATATCAACGAAGACCATTTTTATCCCGAGCTTCTCGACCCCGAAACCTTCGAACCCGTGCCGGACGGTCAGTACGGCGAGCTGGTGCTCACTTCGCTCACGAAGGAGGGTATGCCTGTCATCCGTTATCGCACCAAGGATATCACCGCGTTCGATCACAGCCCCTGCAAATGCGGCAGAACGACGGTCAGAATGGCTAAATTGCGCGGCAGAACGGACGATATGCTGATAATCCGCGGCGTGAACGTATTCCCCTCGCAGATAGAAGGCGTGCTGATGAATATGCCCGAAGTGGGCGGTCAGTACGAAATTTACGTCTACCGCGAAGGCTACATGGACAAGCTCGAAGTCAAGGTGGAAGTCGCCGACGCGTCGCTGCTTACAGACTACGGCAAACTTAACGCTTTGCGCGACAAGATCAAGCACAATCTGCGCACGGTATTGCAGATAGACGCGATAGTCAAACTTTGCGAGCCGCTTTCGCTGAAGCGTTTCGAAGGCAAATCCAAGAGGGTGACGGACGTAAGAGAGCTTCACGATTGACGGTTGTGGTTGTGACGAACGATAAAGAGAATCTATTTAACAGGAGTTAATATGAATAAACTGATGCTTACCAACGAAGCGGTCGCACGCGGAGCGTACGAAGCGG
>CALVOD010000109.1 GCA_944350065.1 uncultured Clostridia bacterium | reverse complement strand
CCGCCGTCTCCGTAACGGATACAACGCGAAACGCGACTGAGCGTCGCGGACGAAATGTCCGTCTCGGCTATTACCTGCGCGTAAGTTTTGTTGTCGAGAAGGAGCTCCGCGGCTTTCACGCGCTGCGCCATCTGCTCTATCTCCTTGTGCGTGCAAAGATCCTCCATAAACTTCGCGCATTCGTAAGCGTCGGTTATGCCGGCAAGCACTTCGTACAGACGCGCGATAGCGACTTCTTTGTTTTCCATCACACCACCTCCGCGGCTTTGCTTAAAAACGCTCTCGTCTTCGGCGACTTCGGGTTTCCGAAAACCTCTTCGGGGGTACCCGTTTCTTCGATAATACCGTCGGACATAAATATCACTTTGTCGGCTACTCCGCGGGCGAATTCCATCTCGTGCGTAACTACTATCATAGTCCTGTCGCTCGACTTGAGCCCCTTGATAACCCTAAGGACTTCCCCGGTAAGCTCGGGGTCGAGCGCGCTCGTCGGCTCGTCGAAGCACAGTATGTCGGGGCTCAGCGCGAGGGCGCGCGCTATAGCGACGCGCTGGCACTGTCCTCCGGACAGCTCGCAGGGATAATTGTTTATTTTGTCTATGAGCCCTACTCTTTCTATAAGCGCGAGCGCCTTCTTCTCGTTATCCGCATAAATTTCGGCGCATTTTTTGCGGTACTCTCTTATTTCGGAAAGTTTGAACGGAGAAGGCTTTTTCAACGACTCTTTCGAAAGCATATTCATCGCAAGCGTCACGTTACGCAATACGTTGTACTGCGGGAAAAGATTGAAGCTCTGGAATACCATTCCGAAATGCAACCTTTTCTTGCGTACGGCGTTTTCATTTTCGCGCTTGACGCCCGCGCCTGCGTTCACGAGCGTTTCGCCGTTCAGGACTATCGTGCCCGTATCGGGGGTCTCGAGGAAGTTCAAGCAGCGCAGCAACGTGGTTTTGCCCGAGCCGGACGAGCCGATGAGCACGAGCACCTCACCCTTCTCAACCTCGAAGTTTATGTCCCTTAATACGCTCGTCGATCCGAATTTTTTTGAAATGTTTTTTACTTCCAGTAACGCCATATCACGCCTTGAAATAGGATAATTTTTTCTCGAGGAAATTGAACAGAAGCGTCAATATTCCCACGAATATCAGATAGAATACCGCCGTGAAGAATATCGGCCACAATATGCCGTAAATATTGACTATCTCCTGCGCCTCTTTGATGAGTTCCGCGACCGTGATGACGCGGGCGAGCGAAGTGTCCTTGACGAGCGTTATTATTTCGTTGGACATCGGCGGTATGATGCGCTTCACGACCTGCAAAAGTATCACACGGAAGAATATTTGCGTTTTGGTCATGCCGAGCACCGCGCCCGCTTCGTACTGCCCGCGAGCGATACTCTCGATACCGCCGCGGTAGATCTCCGAAAAATAACAGGCGTAGTTAATGACGAACGCCACCACCACCGCCGTGAGTCGCGAACTGACCGGGGTGTCGAACCACAGCCCCGGTCCGTAGAATACGACTATTACCTGCAACATTAACGGGGTCCCGCGTATCACCCACACGAATGCGCGGGTGATAAGTTTAACGGGCTTGAAATTCGACATCGACCCGAACGCTATCAGCAGTCCCAACGGGAGCGCCATTACGAGCGTTAAGAAGAATATCGTACAGGTGACGCCGAACCCCGACATCAGCTGTTGCAGAACATACGAAAATTCAGGTTGCATCGGAATAATTCTCCGTCAACGTACTATTTTTCCACGACAGCCTGTCCCGCGGAACCGCTTTCGGCGGCTATGACCGCGTCGCTCATCGTCGAAGTGTCTTTGGTATACTTCTCGGCGTCCGCTTTACGGATGACGGCGACCTGACGGTTCTGGAGATAAGGAATGCTTATTTCGCAAGCCGCCTTGATCTCGTCGGTGATGGTCATACCGTTCCAGATAAGGTCGATGTTTTTGCTCTCGAGTTCCATCGTCTTGGAATCCCATTGAATCTCAACGAATTCCGCAGTCAAGCCGTAATATTCGGCAACGGCTTTGGCAAGCTCGGTATCGAAGCCTATAAGCGTGCCGTCGGTATCGGGATACGCTATGGGCGCGAATACGGTATATCCTATTTTGATTTTGCCGTCGGCGATGATTTCGTTCCAGTCTGCGTCGGTAGGTTCGGAACCTATATCGGCGCCATTGTCGATAACGAGTTCGTTGACGAGACCGTATTTGGCGGCGATTTCGTTGACGGTGCCGTCGGCATTGAGCGCTTTGAGGGCGTAATTTACTTTATATATAGTGGATTTCGCGTTTTTACGGGCGGCTATGCCGTACTCCTCTTCCGCAAGCACGAGTCCTTCCACGAGTTGGAGTTGCGAAGCGTAAGTGGGATTGATGGTGAGATAATAGTTCGCCATTATGCTGTCCATAATACCTACGTCGGCGGTCTTGGACGTGAGCTCGGTGAGAATATCTATCATCGCGTTGGTCTTGACTAGCTTTTTACCGAAATTGAGCTCGGAAGAAGTGCACGCCACGGCGGTCAACACGGTCGCCGCACACAGCACGACAATGATCAAAACAGTTAAAATTTTCTTCATTTTTAGCCTCCTTGTCGTTGTAGACAATAATAATTTATCACGCTAAAGCGCCAAAGTCAACCGTTTGACGCATTTTATCGGACGAATTACGGATACCCGCATAGCACCGTTCGGGATATTTTTTTACAAAATTATAAATTTTTCGACATAATTTTTTACAAAAATAACTTGCACCCCGAAAAAGGGCGTGCTATAATGTGAACGCAAACAAAAAATGCTAACATTCGCTAAACGCGGACGTTATTTATGCAAAAGACCCGTTAAGTCGGGTAAAATATCCGGGAAAAAGAATACAGGGAAGAAGTTGAATCGGAGGATAATATTGTATGAACGCTGTGTCCTGCCTTGCGGTAGGTTTTCCCAATGCTGAATTACAGGGATTGAAGATGGCGCGTCCGCTCGAACTTACGGTGACGGCGGCAGCCGACGGCTACGGGGAAGCCCGTAGCGTGCTGAACGAGCGTGCGCCCATGGCTGTGGCGGTCTACGGAACGAAAGACGTAGCCGAGCTCAAGAACTTCACTGAATACGTAAAAGCGATACCCGAATCCCCTACCGTGGTTATCATAACAGACGGTAGCGGCGAAGGGGCTTACGCGGACGCGCTGGTCAATCCTTCGAGGGGTTGCGCATACATAGCGGACGCGATAATAGAAGCGAGCGGCGCGGAGAAGAACAACAAGCAGATAGAATTGAAGCTCTCCCGCGAACGTGCGCTCGACGAGCGTATAGCGAACATATTCATATCCGCAGGTATACCGCCGCACATCAAGGGATATCAGTTCCTTAGAGAAGCGGTCAAGCAGACGGTCAAACTTCCCGAGATGATCAACAACATTACCAAAGAACTTTATCCCGCCGTAGCGGACAAATTCGCCACCAGTCCGTCAAAGGTGGAGCGCGCCATACGGCACGCGATAGAAGTCGCCTGGTCGCGCGGAAAAATCGAAAACATAAACAATATCTACGGTATCAAGATATTCGCCAAGGGCGAGAAACCCACCAACGGAGAACTCATCGCGCTTATCGCGGATAAGCTGATGATTGAGTATTCGTAAAGACCATACCCACTTTCTTTATTTCCCCCATAGAAAGGGGAGATCGCGAAACGCGGTCTCCCCTTTCATTTTCAACCGTTAAACATATTGCAATACCCGATAGCCGCATATACGGCAGCGCCGCTTTGCGCGTCCGACGGTTCGGGAAAGCCTGCGCTCTCCCTTTCGCCTATCAGTATATCGGAAGGTCGAGCACGTTCCCCGCGGGAGATGCTTCGGCGTCGAGTTCCGCCTTGTGCCTTCTCTCGTACAGTTCCTTTTCCACCTGCGCTTTCTGCTTTTCGTCGTATTTGAGCATCAGTAGCGGTATGAGATAGAATACCGAACCGAGAGCGGGAGCAAGCATGAAGAAGGGCCAGATCAGTTTATAGAACAGCGGATCCTGCGGAAGTCCCTGATCGTACTTGGTCGCGTCGAAATTCATTATCGTCAGCGTGAGACCTGTGGTAAAGGTGCTCAGCGCCGTTCCTATTTTCGCGACGAGGTTCTGAAGCGCGAATACGCTTCCTTCGCTGCGGTGTCCCGTCTTCCACTCCATATAATCGATGCTGTCGCCCCATATCGCGGTCGAAGCGATACCGTTAAGGTTATTCGGTATTCCCGCAAGCGCCATAAGCCCTATCACTATGAAAATTCTCCAGCCTTCGAACCCTATAAAATAGGATATCACGCGCATTATAATATTCATAGAAGTGCCGAGGATAAGCACACGCTTCATTCCGCCTATTTTCCGCGCGAACCAGGTCGCGACGAACATCATCAGAGTCCCCGGAAGCCCTACAAGTATGCCGTAAAAGAATTTAACCGTCATACCGTCCATCTGAAAACCCAGTATGTTGACGGATACCATGTATTTGAAGAAGTACACGTCCTGCACGGCGAGGGTGAAGTTACTTAAAATACTCGCGATAACGAGCGACATCGCTATCTTGTTCTTGAATATCAGTCCTATCGA
>CALVOD010000108.1 GCA_944350065.1 uncultured Clostridia bacterium | reverse complement strand
GCGCCCATCTCTTCCGCCGCGTCGTCGAAACGGATCATATAACCCGTCTTGCTGAATTTGCCGCCGTCCTCTTTGATAACGCTCGAGTGAGCGACTACCTGCTTGTACGGTGCTTTTCCGGTAAGCGTTACGGACATGAAAAGCAACGAATAGAACCACAACCTTATCTGCTCCTTCATCTCTATAACAAGATCGGAAGGGAAGTTGTTATCGAAATACTCTTTATCCTCGAAATACTTTTTCGTCGAGAAGGGAGTTATGCCCGCGTCGAGCCAGCAGTCGCCCACTTCGGGAATACGTTCGACGAGCTCGCCGCAGTTTTCGCAGTGGATCTTAATTTTGTCGATATAAGGCTTATGCAGATGCGGCACGCCGTCGATATTGCCGTGCTCGCTTCTTGCTATAAGCTCTTCCTTACTGCCTATCACAGTGACGTGTCCGCACTTCTTGCAGACGTAGAAAGGAAGCGGCAGACCGTAGAAACGCTTACGGCTTATATTCCAGTCGCCCATATTGTTCAGCCAGTCGAGCATACGCTTTCCTGCGAATTCGGGTTCCCATTTTACGGTTTTGGCAGCCTCAATCATTAAAGGCTTGATCTCGTCCGTGCGGATATTCCACTCGTCGACGAGCTTGAATACGACCGGAGTCTTGCACCTCCAGCATTTGGGGTAGCTGTGGGTATACATTTCTGTCTTGTAGAGCTTGCCTTGCTTTTCGAGCGAACTCACGACGGCGTCCACGACGTCGGTAGTCTTCACTCCGGTAAATTCGCCGAAGCCTTCTGTGATTATGCCTTCGTCGTCTATCGGGCAGATGACGGGAATACCTAATTTCTTACCGAGCTCGAAGTCCTCTGCGCCGCATCCGGGAGCGATATGCACCACGCCCGTTCCTTCCGTAGCGTCCACGTCTTCCCACGGCACTATCTTGTGCGCGAATTGCTGACATTCGAAGTCTTCGAAACAGGTGCGGTATTCCTTACCGATAAGCTCCTCGCCCTTGAAAGGCTCGCTGACTTCGACTATATCTCCCTTCAGTTTTCCGAGCGCGTTTTTGCCCACTATGAGCGGAGAAGTATCGCTCTTGACCTTCACGCGCACGTATTCTATTTCGGGATTTACCGCGAGAGCGCAGTTCGACGTAAGCGTCCACGGCGTGGTCGTCCACAGAATTATTTTATCGTCGGTGCCTACTATGGGCAGTTTCGCGAATATCGAAAGATGCTCCATATCAGAGTACGAACCGCTCATTTCGTGATCGGAAAGGCTCGTTCCGCATCTCGGGCACCACGGCATAGGACGGTGCGAGCGTACCAGCCAGCCGCGCTCGTTGCAAACCTTCAGGAAATGCCATATCGAAGTAATGTTCAGATCGGTATTGGTGAAATAAGAATGATCCCAATCCATCCATTGACCGAGGCGTTTGCTTTGCTCGGTGATTATTCCCGCGAATTTTTTAACGCGGTCCATGCACTGAGTGGTGAATTTGTCGACGCCATACTTGACGATGTCGCTTTTAACTTGAATCCCGAGGTCCTTCTCGGTCTCCACTTCCACCCACAAGCCTTGCGAATCGAAGCCGTTCTGATACTGGCAGGATTTGCCGAGCATCGCGTTGTATCTGATGTACATATCCTTCATCGTCCTGCCCCAGGCGTGATGGATACCCATAGGGTTATTCGCGGTGATGGGGCCGTCGAGGAAGCGGAAGCGTTCGCCGTTTTTATTTTTTTCGACGAGTTTGTCGAAGCAACGGTTATCTTCCCAGAACTTGAGCATCGATTTTTCGATAGCTATAAAATCGGGTTTGCTGTTCTCTTTCTTCATAAAAAATAACTCCGTATCGTGTTATACGCAGTAGATTATATCACAAGCGCAAAGTAAAGACAAATAATTTATAATAATAATATCGTAATATCGCAGTAATATCGCATCACGAAAAAGCCGCGTTTCAAGTGTAGCGAAGCGGAAACCGCGTCGCGCTCAGGCGCGCGTGAGAGGACGGCGAAGAAAAACGGATAACGGAATTCTATACGGAATTATGTAAAAATTCAATCCGCCGCAACTACGGTTAAAGTAACGGTAGCGGATACCTCCGAATAACCTTCGGAAGCGGAGCGGAAAACGACTTCGTACACTTCAGAAGCGCCCGCGGCTCCGACAGGAGTATTTTCTTCGTCCACGAAGCTCCAACCCGAAGTGAAGAACTCTTCGGCGACTTCGCCGAGCGTGGAGCCCTCCTTGACGCGATAAGGAATATCGAGAAGCGTACGGTAGTCGGGGGCGTCCGTGCCGGGCGCTCGCTCCAATCGCGGCACCACCGCGACGTAACTTTTGCCGCACAACGAACAAACCATAAGCTGTCTGCCTTCCTCGTCGTAAGTCGCGGGACGGTCGTATACGCTCTCCACGGCTACGTAAACGTGCGCGCATTCGGCGGGCGTGTTATCCGCGCTTTTGAAAATATCGGTGCCGAAATACAAAGCGAGCATAACGACCGCCGCTATAACGATAACGGCTGCCGCGCTTAAAATTATTATCTTATTCTTTTTCGACAGCGACTTTGCCATACACGCATTTTACCACCGCGTTCAAAAAGTGTCAACGTCGCATTTCAACGATTGCGCACGAACGAAACAATATGTTATCATAATTAAAGGAGAAATGTTTATGGCAATACCTCGAGACAAAATAATAGTCGTAACGGGAGCTTCCTCGGGCATAGGCAAGGAGCTTCGCGTGTTGCTCGGCGCTCACGGCAACACCGTAGTGAATATCTCGCGCCACCCGGATCCCGGGGACGCGTTAAGCTACTCCGCGGACGTAGGTGACCGCGAAAGAGTGAACGAAGTTTTCAAGGAAATCGGCTCGCGTTTCGGCAGAATAGACATACTGTTTTGCAATGCAGGATACGGACTTTCGGGCTCCGTAGAACTTATTCCGGATACCGAAATAGAGAAAATAACCGACGTTAATTTCCTCGGCGCGGTATGGTGTACGCGCGCCGCGCTCCCCTACGTTCCGCGCGGCGGCAGGATAATTTTCACCGGCTCCGTAAGCGGAATAATCCCCATGCCCTACCGCACGATGTACAATGCTACGAAGGCGGCGCTGATAGAATTTGCGATGAGCATGTCTCTCGAGCTCAAGCCTCTCGGGATATCCTCGAGCGTTATGCTCGTCGCGGCGGTCGAGACCGATTTCGCGGCGCGCAGAACGAAATTCAGGACCGATGACGCAAGATATGCGGAAGCCGTTTCCGCCTGCGACAGCTTCATAGACGACAAGGGCGGAAAAAACGCCACCGGCAAACTTACGGCTCAAAGAGCCGCCGAAAAGATAGCTCGCCGCGCGGGCAGGCGTCGTGCCCCTCTCCGCTCGCTTATCGCGACTCCGCTGTATTACCTTGCCTATCCTATCGCGCTGCTGTGTCCGTCTCTCGTAATACGTATCGTCGCCAAGGTTTTTATGGGCAAAGCGTGAGTAAAAGCCGTAAAGCCGCACGTTCAAAGACTTTATAACACGTTCCAATACTTTATAAACCGAAACGCCGCCGCATAATGCGACGGCGTCCGTTTATATAGGAAATAAATAATTATTTTTCGGAAGATTTTTCTTCGTCAGCGCCCGATTCGGGCTCGTTTTTTACTCCGAGCAATTTTTTTGCGAGCAGCGTGGTTTGTTCTTCGAGATAAACGGTGATACGTTCCGCTTCGATCTTTATTTTCTCGTTCGGGTTGTATTCGGTGGGCTCGCCTATCAGCACCCTGCGCGTTTTGACGTCGCAATAGCTCGGATAGAACTTCAGCGTTTTGCCGGTGGCTTTATAGTAATAATACGCCGAATAGGCAAACCCTCTCTGGAAAGCGAGCATATATTCGTTGTACGGGGTGTCTTTCGTCTCGGCAAAAATGATCACCTGATTGCCTTCTTCGAGCGATTTGACGGTGGCGTTATAGGTTTCTTTCACTTTAAGGTCGTGCCAGACCGGTATCGTGTCGTAACTTTTGTAATAGAAATTGATTATCGGCATCAGCACGTACGCGAGCGGCATAAGGAAGCCCAATTTAGTCACCTTTGCCAGCACGGTGCGGAAATGGTGTATCGCGTTTTTATAGGTAAAAAGTTTGGCGTTGGACCAGAAATTTATTTTTTCGCCGTAAAAGAGTTCGTAAGAGAAAGGCGCTTGCAACGAAGTATGGTTGCAAGTGATTATGCAGGGAGCTTCGGGCTTATCGGCAGTAAAAGAAAATTCCGCTTTTTTCGCGAAAAAACCGACGAGCTTATTGAACCCCGTCGCAAATTTACCGTACTTACGCTTGTTGAAATTGAGTTTCGCCATTCGACTTCTCCGGGATAAAATATGCGGCAAAAAGCGCTAATATCCCGTGAAGGGAAAAGCGGTCTGCGGCACCGGATAAAATTATAACGCAAACGTCGGCAAAAATCAAGTAGCGCCCTAACGAAATCACCGCAAACAGTATCTGAATATAAATATCGGCAAAACGCTTGCAAAAAAACTTATCGTTTGCTATTATATAAAAGCACCTTGATACGGACGATTAACTCAGTTGGTAGAGTGTCTTCTTGACGTGGAGAAAGTCAGGGGTTCGAGTCCCTTATCGTCCACCACAAGTAAAAAAGCGACCTTTTGAGGTCGCTTTTTTACTTGTGGCGAACGAACGGGATAGCGCACCTTTCT
>CALVOD010000107.1 GCA_944350065.1 uncultured Clostridia bacterium | reverse complement strand
GGATTCTATGCGGGCTTTACCGTCGCCGCGCTCGCGCGCTGGATACTCGTATCCAAAGTAAAGTTCTATAAACCCGAGGAAAACACCGAGTACCTCATCTCTCCTCCCCAAGGAATAGTCGTGCTCGAAGACCGCCCGATAGCGGAAGAAGCCGAATCCGCGGCGGAATAATTAATTAACCGTAACACCGGCTCGCTCGAAGCGAGCCGGTATTTTTGTGTAAAAATACCACCCGCCAGGCGGGTGGATATTTATTATGTTATATTATTAAGCTTTCTCTTAAACGCGGCATGAACAGACTGTTACGCGCGCACGCGCGCCGTGCGCTACGATATATAATGCGCACGCTAATGCATAGCACCGGAGATGTAACGTACGCTCGGCTCGGTGTGTTCTTACGCTTGTTTGCGTAAAGAAAGCCGCGCGCTCAAGCGCGCGGCAGTAAAACCGCTTGCTTTATCTTTTATCCCTGTCGGGCGAACACGCCTGCGGGTATTTCGATATCGTCCCCTACCGTGATGAATTGCTCGTTCACGTTAAGTTCTACGGTGAAAGCTCTGTCAATAACGAGAGTGCTGAGATCTATCCCCGCGTCGTTAAGGTATTTTTTCAAAGTACCGCTACCGCCTGCGGTACTGTACGAAACCTGCAATATCTCGTAGAGCTTATCCATATTTATGTTCAATACTTTCTCGAAGAAGGAAGCGTTGAATTTATAACTCAATCTGCCGTCGTCGTAGAATTGTATCGAGCCTAAAAGATACGCCACGGTCTCGAGGAGGTTGGTTTGCGCCTTTTCGGAATAGTATTTCTCGAACTCCTGAATGAACGTATCGAAATCGAAATTGAAGGCGTAGGAAGAAGCTGCGTCGTCTATTGCTATGAACGCGCGTTTGTCGGAATAATACAACTGGAACTTGCATTCGCCCGTATCGGGATCGGTGATGACGAGGCTTACCTTATCCCCCGCTGCGCCGTATCCGTCGTAAATGAAACCGAGTTTCATATCGTATACGACCGCGGGCGCGTTATTGTAATACAGCTTGCCGACGGCGGTGATCGCGCGCTGATCGTATGAATAATAATCATCGAAACGCTTATCGTTTTTAGCGGGTATAACGTCCGTGCCGAGCAACTTGGAAATAGCTTGCAGCTTAGTGAAGGTGAGAATCCCGTTGAACGCTTCTCCGTGGAATACGGTATCCGTATTCGTACTTGCGGCTATCTGAAAATCGATTTTCATGTAAGTGGTCTTTCCCGAACCCGCCTTATCCTTCAAGCCGTCGGAAACTATGAAATCGATATTCAGCGAGGAGGCGGGAAGCTGGGTGGCTACCTTGCTCGCGTCGATACCGAATATCGCGCTTATCATAAACGAAATGCTGTCGTAATAATTCTTGAAAGTTTCGTCGCTCTCGGCGCTGTTCTTTATCGAATTGATGATCTTGGACAGCGTCTGCTTGAGATTGATGCTGACGATGTAGTGACGAGTTCTCTTGCCGCCCGCTTCGTCCTTGTACTCGTATTTGATTTCGCCGTCGGTATACAGCGCGCCGCTCAAAAACTGCGAAATGAACGTGCTGTCTACGGAAGAAATGGGGAATATCCCCGCAAGCGCGGTATTCGGAAGCGGTATCGCCACTTTCTGCGCGCCCATCGCCATATACAGAGTGCCGTTATTAGCGTCGTCCGCGTAAAAATACGCTTCGGTAGAAGGCTCGTTGCCGCCTTTTGGCGTGAATTTAAGCATTAACGCGAGCGAGCCTGCGTCGCGCACGTCGTAATTCACGGCAAACTCTATCGTCGATTCTCTGCCGTTGAGATCGGCGTCGGCGCTGACAAGCCAGGATACTTCCGGTTGCGAACTGGTAAGCCTTTCTTTCGTCGCGGTCTTGGCCAGATTGGCTATTCCGCTTACGAAATCGAGCGAAAGGTCTTCGATATTGGTTTCCGCTACCGTATAACCTTCGGTCGCCCAGTCGGGCAACTTATCGTTGCCGCCGCCGCTCCCGCCGCCGCCTCCGCTTTTGTCGACGCATCCGACGCATACTCCCGCTATAATGGCGGCCAATAACAGTATTACGGTTATAATTTTAAATTTTCTCATCATTTTTTCTCCTTATCCTCTCTTTATATTTCCCTTATATTTGCATACGCTCGGTTACCGTCTGCTTGATTTTTTCGACGCAACCGTCGTACGGCATATTGAATCTCTCGCCGCTTTCTCTGATCTGCACTTCAACTTCTCCCGCGGCAAGCGAACGCGGGCTCACCACTACGCGAAGCGGTATTCCCATAAGATCGCAATCGGAGAATTTGAACCCGGGCGAAGCCTCCCTGTCGTCGTATATGACTTCGACGCCCGCCGCCTGCAGTTTTTCGTATAAGGCCTCGGCCTTCTCCCTGACTTCCGCGTCGTCTACGCGAAGCGCGCACAAATAGACGTGCCACGGCGCTACCGACATAGGCCAGTTAAGCCCCTTCTCGTCGGCGCGCTCCTCGGCTATCGAAGCTATCGCGCGCCCTACTCCTATTCCGTAGCACCCCATTATGGGATTGACCGCCTTGCCCTCTTTGTTGAGCACGGTCATTCCCATACTCGCGGTGTATTTCGTGCCGAGCTGGAAGATATTTCCTATCTCTATACCGTTCTTAACGGTGAGCGGAGCGCCGCATACGGGACAACGCGAGCCCTCTTTGACTTTCGCTATATCCGCGTCGGAAGCCTTGAAGTCCCTGCCTTCGCACACGTTTTTGAGATGATAACCTTCCTTGTTGGCGCCGGTTACCATATTGACGGCGCCTTTCAGCGAAGCGTCGACGACTACCGTCACGTTCTCCGCGTCAAGCCCCACGGGTCCGATATTGCCCGCGACGAGCGCGCTGTCGGCAAGATTGGCGGGTACCACTTCCGCACGCACTATTTTCTTCAGCTTGGCTTCGTTCACCTCGAGATCGCCGCGTATAAAGCACAGCACCGTGCGCACCGAATCGCCTTTTATATTGTAACAAACGGCTTTTACCGTCTTTTCGGCGGGTATGTCTCCGAGATATGCGGTGACTTCGGATATTTCCTTGGCGTCTCCCGTAAATACTTCCTCGATCGCTTTCGGCTCCTCCGCGGGATATGCTTCGGGCATACACTTTGCCACTTCCATATTGGATTTGTAGCCGCATTCGGGACAAATGACGAGGGTGTCTTCGCCGATATCCGTAAGCAACATGAATTCGTGCGACACCGCGCCGCCCATCATTCCGGAGTCGCTCAATACGGATATGAAATTGCGCATGCCTATGCGCTTGAATATGCGGTTATATGCGTCGTATACGCGCACGTAATATTTTTCGAGATCCTCCTGCGAGATATGGAAGGAATACGCGTCCTTCATCGTGAATTCGCGTACCCTGATAAGACCGCCCCTCGCTCTGCCTTCGTCGCGGAACTTGGTCTGTATCTGGTAAATCATGAACGGCAGCTGCTGATAACTGTTCACGGCGTCGCGCGCGAACTGCACCGCTGCTTCCTCGTGAGTCATACCGAGTACGTAATCTCTGCCGTTTCGGTCCTTAAACCTCACCATTTCGTCGCCTATAGACGAATATCTGCCGGATTCGTCCCACATTTCGCGGGGCATGACTACAGGGAACATACATTCCTGTCCGTCCACTGCGTCCATTTCCTCGCGGATAATGTTCTCTATCTTGCGGGCAATCCTTTTCGCGGGCATCGCAAGCGACCAAATACCGTTAGCCACGAGCTTAATATAGCCCGCTCTTATCATCAGCGAATGACTTTTGATAACCGCGTCGGACGGCGCCGTCTTGGTGCGCTCGCCGACAAGTTTCGACATCAACATATCTCTACGCCTCCGCCACTACAATGACTACGCTCGTAGTCCAATCGGAATACTTGACGGGTAAAGTGTATTCGCCCGCTTCGGTAAACTTACCTTCGGCATTGAGCTTGAGAACGCTGAGATCGTACGAAATCGCTTTCACCGTTTCCACGGCGCGCGTGGTGCCGTCGTCGAGCTTAGCGGTGACGGTTATCTTAGTGCTGTCGAATGCAGTACCAACGGTGAACGTGGTTCCGGATACGACTTCCGCTTTAATTGATTCGATGTTGGGCAGATCTTCCCCGTCGTCTTTGTTGCAGGCGCTTACAAGCGCTATCGACGAAACGGCAACGGCTATGAGCGCCACGACAAGAATCGCTTTTTTGAATTTAAACATGATTTGACCTCTTTTAGGTTATGATTTATTTCCGTCTAACATTATAAATCCAATTTCCGAATCCGTCAATCTTTTAATTATTAAGAACATTAAAGAAAAAGTAATAATTTTAAATTTTAAATACGATTTAGCCTGCGCGCGCAAGCGCGTGAGAGGAATTTCGCTATTGTGTTTGACAAACGCAAATTTTGTGTTATACTAATGAACGTGCTATATGGGGAGCTAGCGGTGCCCTGTAACCTGCAATCCGCTACAGCAGGATAGAACACCCACCGAGGCCTATCTTATGGAAAGCCGACGTGCGTAAGGGATGTTGATAACAAGGTCTCGTGCAATTCCCAATCGTGAACCGTGTCAGAGCTTGACCGCAGCAGCACTAAGCGATCCCGGGAATGTGCCACGAGGTAGCTTTGAGGGAGTTACCTGCGTACGTGCCGATTCGGTAAGGTAGGTCGGAGTGGGCGCACGTTTTTTTATGCCT
>CALVOD010000106.1 GCA_944350065.1 uncultured Clostridia bacterium | reverse complement strand
ACGCTTTGGAGCATCGCAGATACGTTGCTCGTGATTTTGCGCGCCACCGCGGAATTGTTCATAACGTAAAGGTGTACTCCGTCGGCGCCGCCTGCGAGCAAATCGGCTATCTGATCCGTCGCATACGCGATACCCGCTTCCATAAGCGAATCGGGCTCGTCGTAGAAACGCGCTATCATACGCGATATTTTGTTGGGTATTTTCGCCCCCGAAAGACTGATTATTCTGTCGACGTGGTTCTTTTTCACGAGCGGCATAATGCCCGCCTGTACGGGCACGTCTATGCCTGCGGCGCGTATTTTTTCGATGAAACGGTAAAAATCTTCGTTATCGAAGAAAAGCTGCGTAACGAGATGAGTAACGCCGCAATCCACTTTCTTTTTGAGGTATTCGATATCCTTGTCGGGCGAAGGACTCTCGGGATGACATTCGGGGTAGCAAGCCGCCGCTACGTCGAAATCGTGACCGCTCGCGTGTATGCGACAGATAAGATCGCTCGCGTAACGGAATTCTCCCGAGTCCTCAACTCCGGGCATTCTGTCTCCGCGCAGAGCCAAAATGTTTTCGACGTTTTTTTCTTTAAGGAAGTCGAGCGAAGCGTCGATTTCCTTAGCCGTAGAGTTAACGCAGGTAAGGTGAGCCAAAGGCTCCACGCCGTATTTATTGCGGAGCATATCGACTATCTCCGGCATCCTCGAATTGCCCGAGCCGCCTGCGCTGCAGGTGACCGATATGTAATCGGGCGAAAGCTCCGAAAGCTCCGATATCGCTTTTTCTACGACGCCGAGATCGGCGGTTGGTTTAGGCGGGAATATCTCGAAAGAATACAACGCCTTTTTGATTTTGAACAGTTCGGAAATTTTCATATCCTTCAATTCCTTCCGTACGCGTCCGTACGCTCCCCGCGTTCCGCGCGCGGCTTAATACCGTTATTATACTCGTAAATTACTTAATAATCAAGATAATCGACGTAAATGCGGGAATCAGACTTTAATGCGGGTATGCGACAGCGAATAAAAAGCCGGAACGGCTTGCGTTCCGGCTACCGATTACCGTACGGTATGCTTGCGCCGACGCTTTTCGGTTCGGCGCTAATTCGCTACGGACGTTATTTTACGTTCTGCGGAGGTACGATGAGCTCCATATCGGAATCGGGATAGGAGCAGCAGGGATGAATATACGAGAATTTAGCGTCCGCAAGCCTGCGCTTATCCGCTCCGGCTATGGAGAACTTGCCTTTGACGAGTTTGCTGTGGCAGTATCCGCAGCCGCCCGCGCGACACATCGCCGGTACGCGCAGTCCCGCGCGTTCCATTGCTACAAGTAAGGTTTCTTCTGCTTTTGCGGGAATTTCGTAAACTTCGTCCAGTATGCGGACGGTAAGTTTGTAAACGGCGGGCTTGACGTCGCGGTTAGTAACGCAGTTGGCTTCTTTCTTGACGTATTTGCCGCTTACGCCCAGCGAAGCAAGCTCTTTATCGAGGAAATCATACATTGCGTTCGGTCCGCACATCATGGCGGTGAAGTCCTCGTCAACATATTTTTTGATGAGTTCCGCAGTGACGAAACCGTGTTCGAAATCCGCTTTTTCTTCGTCGCTCAATACGTATACGACTTTGAATTTGTCGCCCGTCAGCGCGTCGAGTTTGTCTTTGAAAATGAGATCCGCTTCGGTACGCGCGCCGTAGAACAGCACGAGTTTGAAGTCTTCGCTGCCTTCGGCTATCGCCTGCGCCATACTGTAGAAAGGCGTTATGCCGCTTCCGCCGGCTACGCCTACTATTAGAGGACGGTCCTTGATGGACTCGTAATGGAAGAAGCCCGAAGGTCCGTTGACGGCGAATTCTCCGCCGACTTCGGCGTTATCGAAAAGCCATTCGCTGAAGAAGCCCGCTTTTTTGACGGTAACGGCAACCTTACCTTCTTTGAGCGCCGCGTAAGGGGAACTCGATATAGCGTAAGGTCTCGCAACGTAGCTGTCGCCGACTTTGGCGGAAAGCATTACGTACTGACCTGCGCGGAAAAGCATTTTCGTTCCGAGGTCGAATACGTACGTTTTGGTATCGGCATTTTCTGCGATAACTTCCGTCAATATCGCTTTGCGGTTGCCGGGATGAAGTATGCGCGCCGTGGAATTGACGCGGTAGTCGACAGGCAGGGGAGCCGCCGAGCCTTCGGCAAGTTTGGCTCTGCGTACGTCGACGGCTTTACTGAAACGGATAAGATCGAGAAATCCGAATATCTGCTTTTTGAAACGGTATGCCATATTTAGCCCTCCTTCTTAATATCGCCCACGGTCTGGCGCCCGCTGATGTCGCCGGAGAAGTAAGCGCTCGAATAACCCGAAAGCCTCATCGAGAACCCGCCTGCGAACCTCAGCCCTCTCGTGCGGTAGTCTTCATCCATCATCATGAGACGCGGCATAAGTCCGTCCCAGTATTGAGATTCGTATCCGTAGATACCGCCTTCCGGATGTCCGCAATACCTTGCGTAGGTCATGGGCGTGGCGATGGAGATTTCTTCTATGCTGTCGCGTATTTTGCTGCCGGTATCTTCCTCGAAGCGCTTAATCATTTCGGAAGCGACGTATTCCTTGGTGCGGACGTAGTCTTCCGGCTTTACCTTTGCCCAATCGTTGGAAGTGTAAAGCGTGGTGAAATACATCATGCAAGTACCTTCCGGCGAGCACTCGGGGTATGCGTTATTGAGACATACCGTAGCTTGTACGCGGTTGGTATCGATTCGCTTCATGGCTTCGTATTGCTTTACCGAATCCATGGTGTCGTAGAGGAAATAATTGTGGTTTTCTATGCCGAGCTCTTTGGCGGACTTGTTGAGTCCCAAGAACATTGTGAAACCTCTGCCGGCGAACTTACGGGCGTTTGTAGCTTTAACTACAGATTCAGGAACGTTCTTTATCATCTTACCGTATACTACGTGAGGCGAGCAGTTCGCTACCACGTGGCGGGTTTCGATTATCTTGCCGTCGCCAAGCACGACGCCTTCGATACCGCCGTCGGTCTCCGAAGTCAGCAATTTGACCGCTTCGGTATTGAACCAAATATCTCCGCCGAGTTCGCGGATGCGCTCGGTGAGCGCAAGGGATATTTCGTGCGAACGCATCTTCGGCATGGACGCGCCCTTGGTAAGATAGCGGTACACCATCGACGCGTAGTGCACGAAACTCAGATCGTCGCAATGCGCTCCGAGATAGCACCAGTACGCGTTAAGGATTTTAATCGCTTCGGGCGGCATACGCAGCGCTTTGAGAACTTCGTTGACGGAGTATGAGCCCACCCTTACGAAATTGGAATATTTGTCGAGCATAACCTTTTTGTCGGTTTTGCCGTTGACGGAAGAACTGTATGCCTGTGCCGCATGTATTTCTTTAGAAAGCAGGAAGAATTTTTCCATCGAGGGGCGGCTTCCGGGGACGTAATACTCCATTTTGTCCGTGAATTCCTTTACTCCGAAAGGCATCAGCGCGTCGAGTTTGTCTTCGCGGGAAATGACGCGGTAGGCGTCGGGGATCTCCGTCCAGTCGATTTTGTCGGTGACGCCGAGAGCGTCGAAAAGATCGCGGACGTCGCCGCCGTTGTCTTTGGTACCGAAATCGTTCAGCTCGTGCAGCGAGGCTTCGAATTCGAATCTGCCTCTGCGGAAGCTGGTTGCGAATCCGCCGGGTATATTGTGCTTCTCGACGACGAGCACGCGCGCGCCGCCCTGCAACAGACGAATTGCCGCCACGAGTCCGCCGTTGCCGGCGCCGATTACGACAGCATCGTATTTATTCATTGTAACCTCCTTGGAGAGGGCATAAAACGCGCCTGAAGCGCGCAAGCCCGTACGTTACTATTATGCAACGTATTTTATTCTAAATTATATATTAAAGCGGTCGCTCATTTTTGTCAATACGAAAAAGCTAATTGCAAGCCGTTAAGTGGCGTATTCGTTGGACAAAAGGCAGTCGGATAATATACAATATCGGTAATCGTAAAATCGGAGGGAGCAATGCTGAGCGACATAGAGATAGCGCGCAAAGCGCACCCGTTGCCCGTCGTGACGGTGGCGGAGAAATTGGGATACTCGCCCGACGAGGTGGAGTGCTACGGCAAATTCAAAGCGAAAGTGCCTTTGACCGAAGGCGTAAAACGCGGCAAGCTGATACTTGTGACCGCGATGAATCCGACGCCGCTCGGAGAGGGCAAGACTACGGTAAGCATAAGTCTTGCCGACGCGCTGAACAGGCTCGGCAGAAACGCGGCTCTCGCGCTTAGGGAGCCGTCGCTGGGACCGGTATTCGGGATAAAAGGCGGCGCGTGCGGAGGCGGATACGCGCAGGTAATTCCGATGGAAGAAATAAATCTGCATTTTACGGGAGATTTTCATGCCATAACTTCGGCGAACAATCTTCTTTCCGCGCTTATAGACAATCACATACATTTCGGGAACGCGTTAGGGATAAAAGAAGTTATATGGCGGCGTTGCCTCGACTTGAACGACAGGGCGCTGCGCGAAGTGGAAGTGGGGCTCGGCGGAAGCGTAAACGGAGTACCGAGGAGAGACGGGTTCACGATAACGGCGGCTTCCGAAATAATGGCGATACTGTGCCTTGCCGACTCGCTCGAAGACCTCAAGAGACGCATAGGCAACGTGACGATAGGGTACGGCGAAAGGGGCAAGGTCATACGTGCCCGCGATCTACACGCCGAGGAGTCGATGACGGTACTGCTAAAGGAGGCGCTTAAACCCAATCTCGTGCAGACGCTCGA
>CALVOD010000105.1 GCA_944350065.1 uncultured Clostridia bacterium | reverse complement strand
CCTTTCTACACGGTGAAAGAGCTGAAACATTCCATCGTGATAATCAACGACGTCAATTTCAACGACCTCAAGAAGTACCGCACGCCTTTGAAAGACGGCGATCACGTGCTGATAATGAGTCCGGCGTCGGGAGGTTGACATGACTTATACCGCTGCCATAATCACAATGAGCGACGCCTGCTACGCGGGCAAACGCGAGGACGGGGCTACTCCCGCCGTTAGCGAACTGCTTGTCGAATCGGGTTTCGAAGTGAAAGAAACCGCTCTTCTTCCCGACGAGCAAACGGAAATAACCGAAAAACTTAAAGAATTCGCTTCCAAAGGCTACGATTTGATAGTGACCACGGGAGGGACGGGATTCTCGGAGCGCGACGTGACTCCGGAAGCCACCCTCGCTCTCGGCGGAAGAAGCGTTCCCGGCGTTGCGGAAGCTATGCGCGCCAACTCGATGAAATACACTTCGCGCGCGATGCTGAGCCGAGGAGTATGCGTCATCGCGGGGAAAAGCGTGATCGTCAATCTTCCCGGCTCCCCGAAAGCCTGCGTCGAGAATCTCTCCTTCGTCGTCGAGCCCTTGAAACACGGTATCGACGCGCTGAAAGGAAAGGTCACGGAGTGCGCCCGATGATAAACGTGATTTCTTACGAAGATGCGGTGAAAGCCCTCTCACGCGCCTTCGGCGGCGCGCTCGTGACCGTCTCCGTACCGGTGACCGAATGTGCTGGTCACGTAGCGGCGGAAGACGTACGCTCTCCGGAAGACGTCCCCCCTTTCGACCGCTCCGTAGTGGACGGCTACGCCGCCTCTTACAAGGATACGTCGGCGGCTTCCCCGTCCGTTCCCTCCGTACTCACGCTGAAAGGCGAAAGCCGTATGGGCGAAGCTACGGGCGAGGTTCTCTCGTCGGGGGAATGTTTTTACGTCCCTACCGGCGGCATGCTCCCTGCGGGCGCCGACGCCGTTCTGATGATAGAGGATTCCGAAAAAGTGAACGACGAAATATATTTCTCGCGCACGCTCCACAGAGGCGAAAACGTAATTTTCAAAGGCGCCGACGTGGCGAAAGGCGACGTCGTCGTTACTAAAGGCAGGCGCATAAACGCCGCGCTTATCGGCGCGCTCTGCTCCGTGGGGATCTCTTCCGTAAAGGTGTTCCGCAAGCTCGACTACTTCGTTATCTCTACGGGAGACGAGCTCGTGCCCGCAGACGGAGAATGTCCTGTCGGCAAAATAAGGGATACCAATACCGCAATGCTGGTATCCGAATTGTCGGAAACAGGTAATGTCGTAGGCACCGCGCTCGTAACGGACGACTACGGGGCGCTCTCACGCGCCATGCGCGCAGCGCTCGACGTTGCGGACGTAGTCGTAGTGAGCGGAGGAAGCTCCGTCGGAAAAGCGGACTATACGGCGAAACTGTTTAGGGAGTTCGCTAAACCCCTTTTCGGCGGCGTCGCCATGCGCCCCGGCAAGCCCACCCTCGCAGCCGCGGCGGGCAACAAACTTCTCGTCGGACTTCCCGGGCATCCCATGGCGGCTTATTCCTCTTGTCGGCTTATTCTGAGGCGAGCCCTGCTCCAGGCCTGCGGCTCCGATCTGCCCGCTCCCGTCGTTTGTCGCGCGCTCAAGAATTTCCCCGGAGGGAAAGGAAGGACTGCGGTAATTCCCGTAAAGCTGAAGAATTGCGCCGAATACACCGGCGCCGAACCCCTTTTCTATCAGTCGGGAATGCTGTCGGTGATAAGCGCGGCGGACGGCTTCGTCATTTTACCCGATTATGCGGAAGGCGTCGACAAGGGTGCCCCTTTAGAGGTTTATTTAATATGAGAAACGCTTATATCCCCAATAACCCCGTCGAAAAAATCGACGGTTATCTCGAACTTTTCAGAGGGAAAACGGCGGGCACGGAAACGCTACCCACCGAAAACGCGCTCGGCAGAGTATTGAGCCGCGCGGTATACGCCAAGCTCTGCGACCCCGTATACAACGCGGCAGCTATGGACGGCATAGCGGTTTCTTCCGAAGCCACCTCCGCGGCAAGCGAAAAGGATCCCCTCGTCCTTAAAGAAGGAAGGGATTTCGTATATGTGAATACCGGCAATCCCGTCCCGCAGGAATTCGACGCGGTCATTATGATAGAAGACGTCATCGTCCGCGAGGACGGCGACGCGGAGATAATTTCTCCCGCGGGCTCGTGGCAGCACGTCAGGGTGAAGGGAGAAAGCATAGTCGAAGGCGAGATGATACTCCCCTCCCGCCGCAGGATACGCGCCGAGGACGTCGCCGCGATATTTGCGGGCGGCAACACGAGCGTGGAGGTCTACAAATCTCCCGTCGTAGGCGTCATCACCACCGGAGACGAAATGGTCTCGAGCCCCGAAGATGTGCGCGAAGGCAAACTTCTCGAAAGCAACTCCAAACTTTTCTCCGCTCTTATCGCGGAATGCGGCGGAACGGCGAAGGTTTACCCTACTGTAAGCGACGATCGGGAGCTTCTTGGCAAAGCGGTGACGAAAGCCGTAAACGAATGCGATATCGTCATAGTAAACGCAGGAAGCTCGGCGGGCACAAAAGATTACGCCCGCGAAGTCATAGCTTCTTTAGGCGAAGTTTATCTGCACGGGCTTGCCGCCAAGCCCGGCAAGCCCACCATTCTCGGTATCGCAGAAGGCAAGCCCGTCGTGGGGATACCCGGTTATCCCGTTTCGGCGTATATCTCGTTCGGGCTGAGCGTGAAGCCGTTGATAAACATAATGACGGGCGGCGCTACGTACGACGACGAAGCCTCGGTTACCGCCACTCTCACGCGCAACGTGGTGAGTTCTTTGAAAAACACCGAGTTCGTGCGCGTGTCGCTCGGCAAAGTGGGCGATAAGCTGGTAGCCACTCCGCTCGAGCGCGGAGCGGCGCAGATAATGAGCCTCGTCAAAGCGGACGGCATACTGACGATCGATCGGTATTCCGAAGGCTATGCGGGCGGAAGCGAAGTAACGGTATCTTTACGCAAGCCGCTCGCGCTTATCGAAAAAAATCTCGTCGTCATAGGCAGTAACGACCTCGTGATAGACGTTATCGGCGAGCATATACCTCTTACTTCCGCGCACGTAGGCAGTATGGGCGGTATCGCGGCGATGCTGAAAAACGAATGTCACATCGCCCCGATACACCTTCTGGACGCCGCGACGGGCGAATACAATATTCCCGCCATAAGGAAATATTTCCCGAACGAGAAAATGGCGCTCGTCAAAGGCGTCGGTCGCACGCAGGGACTTATGCTGCCTAAAGGCAATCCTCTCGGAATAATCTCCTTTGAAGACGCGGTCAAACTTAGACTGCGCTTCGCCAACCGCCAGCGCGGCGCGGGCACGCGCATACTCACCGACTATCTTCTCGCGGGGCTCGGCAAGGACGGCTCCGCCCTGCGCGGATACGACAAGGAGTTCGCCACCCACCTCGCCGTGGGTATGGCGGTTGAGAGCGGAGCCGCCGATTTCGGTATGGGAGTAAAGAGCGCCGCCGATACGCTCGGGTTGGATTTTATACCCGTCTACGACGAGGAATACGACTTCCTCGTGCGCGAAACGAATCTCGCAGACGAGCGCGTCAAAGCCTTTATCGAGTATATTTCGAGCTTAGACTTCCGCAACAAGCTCAAAGAGTTCGCAGGCTACGCTTCGCCGCGTACCGGGGAGATCGTAAAGTGTTAGACGGGTGCGGCAGAGATATCACGTATGCGCGCATTTCGGTTACCGATTTATGCAATTTGGGTTGCGCTTATTGCAAACCGCGTCCCGTGCCAAAGCTGAAGCACGAGGATATCCTCAGCGTTGACGAGATAATCGCGCTCGCAAACGACCTTGTCGGAGCCGGATTTACCAAAATAAGGCTCACGGGCGGAGAACCTCTCGTAAGGAAGGGAATATTACCTATAGCGCGCGGAGTGTGCGAGGCTTGTACGGACGTAAGAATGACTACTAACGGCGTATTGCTCGCGCGATACGCAGACGATCTTCGCGCCGCAGGGATTACGCGTATCAACGTAAGTCTCGATACTGTCGACGCGGAGATTTACCGCGAAGTTACGGGCGGAGGCGAGCTGAAAGCGGTGCTCGAAGGAATAGCCGCGGCGCGCAAAGCGGGAATGTCGGTCAAAATCAACGCCGTTCTTCAACGCGGAGTGAACGACGATCCCCTGCCGCTTACGGAATACGCCGCTTCGGTGGGCGCGGAGCTCAGAATGATAGAGATGATGCCTTTCGCTTCCACGCTCGGATACGTGAGCGAGAAAGCGCTCAACGCCGAGGAATGGGCGCGCGCGCTCGGTATGCTTCCCGTGAGCTCCGACGGCGGACATAGCGACGGCAAGGTGAAGAAATTTTCTTACCGCGGAGCGGAAATAGGCGTAATAGCGGCGGTAAGCGGCAATTTCTGCGCGGCATGCAACCGCATCCGCATAACTTCCACGGGAATGCTGCTGCCCTGTCTGCACGGCTCGAAGGCGTACCCCGTGCGCGACAAGATAGGCTCGAAGGAATTTGCCGAATATTTGCGCTCTTTACTCGCGCTTAAACCGCTCTCGCACGGTATCCGCGAAGGGAATTATCAACAAATCGATATGGGGAGCATAGGAGGATAAATGGAACTCAATCATTTTGACGGAAACGGCAACGCGCGCATGGCAGACGTAAGCGGAAAGGAAGTTACTTTTCGCGAAGCGGTGGCGAAAGGCAGGCTGAAATTAAGTCCCGCGGCGCTCGCGCTCGTTTCGGGCGG
>CALVOD010000104.1 GCA_944350065.1 uncultured Clostridia bacterium | reverse complement strand
ATTACCGCCGTACCGGTATAAGTAAGCTCGTAATTGCTGTCGGTGACTATAAGCCCGAGCGAAATGAGCACGAGCGCCGACTGCTCGCCTATCGAGCCGAGGATACGGCTTATCGAAATCATTTTGGTACGCTCGTCCACGTTGGGAGAAACGACGGTGGGCAGTCCTCCGAGCGGCACCGCGACGATGGTACCGACGGTGGTAATAAGTATATAAGTTATATACATATACGCTATCTTGCCGCCTTCGCTCATACCTTTCCAGTTGATGAACAGAAGAATGGTAAGCAACGCGTACGGAATACTTCCCCAGAGAAGATACGGACGCATTTTACCCATTTTGGTACGCGTTTTATCCACGATCGCGCCCATTATCGGGTCGTTGACGCCGTCCCAGATTTTGGCTATCAGGAACATCGTCCCCACCGCGCCGAGCGGTATGTTCATAATGGCGGTATAGAAAAATAACAGGTATCCCTGAAGCATACCCGTTATAGCGCTCGAGGCGAACATCGTGAGCGAAAACCAAATATAATCTTTTTTGCCCAGATATTTTTTGTTAAGCAAGTCGTCGAAATGTCTGGTTTCGGCAAGCCCTGCCTGCCCCATATTATTACTCATAAACAGCCGTTCTCCACTTAATATATTACAATAACTATAACACGTCCGCGCGCGTAGGTCAATATAAATGAAACCATTTATGCTTATTTACGCGCGCGACTTACGCGCCCTAAGCACGCTCAGGCTTGCGGGCGCGCCTCTTTTCAAAGCATTTCCTTCAACGCTCCGCGCACAGCCTCTCCCCACGCTTCGGGTTCCTCTTTTATCGGAGAATGAGCGGAATTTTCGAACCATATCCATTTTTTCGCGGGCGCTTTCAGCGCGTCGAACCACTCGCGCGCTATCGAGGATGGCGTATTGTAATCGTGCCGTCCCTGCGTTATTATCACCGGTACGTCGAGAGCCCTTACGCTCCTGTCGTACTCGAGCGCCACCACTTCGCTCCATAACACGTTGGTAAGATACAGCGCGCCTTTAGCGTAATTCACGATATCTTTGAGCGAGTATTCGTCCGACTTCAGAAGCGGTAGAAGCAGCGAACCAACCGTACCTTTACGCTCGCGGTATTCGGAGCCGCCGTATTTGGAAAGGTAATTCCGCTGTACCATCATCGCCTTGTGCGAAGGATAAACGCCGTCCTTCGGCTCGGCGCCCTTCAGCGCCCTCACCGCCGCCGCGTCTCCGCGCCTTTCTGCTTCGTCCATGCAGAACTTATACGAACGCCATTCGTTTTCGGCGCCGTTTACGAACTGCCCCTGCCCGATATACGCGGCTATGTGCTCGGGATATCGGCTTACGAGCGCGGTGCCTATTATCGTGCCCCAGCTGTGTCCCGCGACGATTATTTTGTCGTAACCGGACATCTTTACGAGCAGTTCGACTAAAGCGCGCGCGTCCTCCACGTAAACGTCTATCGACAGTCTCTCGTCCTTAATGCTTTTGCGGTAGCTTTTACCCGAACCGCGCTGATCCCAGCATACCATAGCGTATTCTTCGGCAAAAGCGGACTGATATTTCAGTACCCAGTGCCTGTCGCATACCCCCGGTCCGCCGTGCAAAAACAAGATAGGTCTCAACCCCTCTTTTACTGCGCGTATGCGAATATTCTGGGCGTCTCCGTTCAACGTCACGGTCACGCTTTTATCTATGGCATAATTCATTTTTGATTTCCTCCGAAAGTTTGTCGAGTAAGGCGTCGAGCGCAGGCATACGCTTCGGACGCGGATTTCTGATGAGTCTTCCGCCCGCGATCACCGCTTTAAGCTCGCGTAGCGCCGCCGCGTTTTCCGCGGGATTAGCGGAAGTGAATATAATATCGGCGCGTTTTCCCGCGGTAAGCGAACCGGTTTCGTCGAATATGCCCAGCACGCGGGCATTGCTTGCGGTAGCTCTCTCAAAAGCGCGCGCGGCGCCCGCGCCCGTCATAACAGCGAACCATTCGATCTCCCGCCACATACCGTATTGAGTGCTGAACGGGCAGGACGCGTCGGTGCCCATACCCACTTCGACGCCGCCCTCGAACGCCTGCAGGCACGCCGCCGTCATATTCTCCGCAGCCACTTCCGAATTGTACGCCGCCATCTCGCTGAGTTGCGTTATTTCCGCGGGAAGTTTCGCGCACGGTATCGCCGGAGAATAAGTTGTCACCACCGCGCCGCCGCGCTCCCGGAGCATACGGAATGCTTCCTCGCTCAACCTGCCGCCGTGCTCTATCGTGTCTACGCCCGCGCGCGCCGACAGCTCCGCACCGGGAGCGGATTCGGCGTGCGCCGCCACCCGCAAGCCACGCTCGTGAGCCCTTGCGCATACCGCCTCCACCTGCTCGAACGTCATTCGGAGTTCGCCCGGTTCGCCCCTCTTTTTCGAATCCGTGACGCCGCCCGTCACGCACACCTTGATGAGGTCGGCTCCTCTGTCCGCGCGATCGTCCACGAGCGCTTTAAGCTCCTCCGCCGTCTTTGCGGAATCGGCGAACGTACCGTCGCCGTGACCTCCGGGAGCGGTAATTGCGGGTCCCGAAACAAGCATTTTGAGACCCCGCGCTTTGCTTTTTCCTTTTTCGATACGTTTCTTTAATCCGATGTCGGAATACTTCAGATCGCCCACCGCACGAAGCGCCGTGACGCCCGAAAGCAGTTCGTTATACGCCGACGCTTCCACGAGCTTAGCGAGCACGAGCTTGCCTAAACGCGTGGAAACGAGTTTCAGAAGCAGCTTTTGCGCGCTCCCTCCGCTCAACGCTTTCGACGGTCTTCCCGTACCGAAAAGATGAACGTGCGCGTTGACGAGCCCGGGCGATGCGTAAAGCCCCGCCATGTCTTCTTTGCGGTAGCCTTCCTCCGTTTCCCCGTGAGGAACGATTTTCGCTATTTTACCGCAATCCACGTATATGTCTACGTTCTCCGTGACGGCGCAGCCGTTTTCGACGTCGATAAGATTACATCCGGTATAAACGGTTTTCATATATCCTCCGCGATTTATTTAAGCATACAGCTTTTCGAAGACGTACGCGGCGCGTGAGTCGGTTGCCGTAAGGTCAACCGTCGTCAAAGTATACGACGGCGAAGTCTTGTTCGAACCTACGGCGCCGTAACCTCCGAGGCTGCTCAATTGATAGTAGCGGTTATTATAATAATACGCTATATTGTCGCTGTGCACGTGCCCTACCGAAATCAGCCCGATATTTTTTATTCCCGCCGTCATTTCGTCGAAAAGCGCGTTTGCGGGGATGTCGTCGACGGGGTACTCGTCGGAAAACGGAAAATTCCCGTATGCTTCGCCTTCGGTATAAGCGGTCTTGAATGCGGGCGTGGGCATGTGAAAGAATATGCTTACGAGAGTTTCTCTCTCGGCGATGCCCGCTATAAGCGCCTCTATCTGATCGCGTTTAATGTAGTCGTAGTTATCGTCTGCGTCGAGCGAAAGAGAATCCATGATAGCAACGCTGTGCGCTAGCCTACCCTCGTAATTTATGTCGATGAAAAACTGCATCGCGCCGTTAATACCCTCTTTATTTCCCGCAAGGAAATTTTCGTAACCGAGCCAATAGGCAATTATGTCCTCGTTCGAACCTCCGCGCTGACCGTCGTTGTTGCCGGGCGCGAAAGTCCAAGGTTTGCCGTAGCCGTCTATCAAATCTCCCACGGCTTTTGCCGCCGCCGGTTTGTCGAAGGATAATTTCGCGCTATACCCTTCGAAAATATCTCCGTCGAGTATTATCATATCGAATTCCGTTCTGTCGAGAACGGTCTTGAGCTCGTCGAGCGTTTTCTTATCTTTTCGCGTGGAATCGCTTATGAGATGAGTATCGTTTATTTTGAGAATACGGAACGCGGCGGAGCCCGCCTCTACCGTAGCGTCGCCTCGCGCGTACACCTCGGAATAAGAGTGTTCGAGGGCGAATTCCTTATCCTTGCAAGCGGCAAGCGCGAAAACGCACGCCGCGATTAACGCGGCGAGAAGCAATATCGATATGTATTTCTTAAATTTTTTCATAAGTATGTAATAACTTTATTTAACGGTAACGGACCTCGGTTATCACGGCGAAATGGTCGGAAGCGTATTTGCCGTCGAACAATTCGTTGCGCACTTTGTAGGAGTCGACGTCGAAACCGCCGTTGTGCATTATGTAATCTATAACCGACGATTCTTCGCCGCCGTAATTATTGTACGTTACCGAATTCATCGAATGGGCGGCTGCGTATTTGGTGTCGACGAGTCTCGCCGCAATGTAGTCGTACAATTCCGTATGTTCTATGATATTGTAGTCTCCGAGCATTACGGCGGGTACTCCGTCCCGCGCCATTCTCGAAAGCACCATTGCGGAGCCGTTCTTCATCGCTTCGATACCGACGTGATCGAAATGAACGGAGTATACGGCAAGCTCCCTTCCCGTGCGATTGTCCTTCAGACGCGCATAAGTGCATATCCTTTCCAAAGCGGCGTCCCAGCCTACGGACTCCTTCTCGGGCGTTTCGCTCAGCCAGAAGGAGTCGCTTTCGATAAGCGTAAAACGTTCTTTGTTATAGAATATCGGCACCGCTTCCTTGGTGAGATAATTGTCGCTTCTGTATTTATAAACGTATCCGTAATAGTCTTCGAGGTTCTTGACGATGAAGCCCATCTGCATCGCTTTCACTTTCTGAAGGCAAAGGATATCGGGCGCTTCCTCTTTGATCTGTTGCATAACGTAAGCTCTGCGTTGCGACCAGTTTCTTT
>CALVOD010000103.1 GCA_944350065.1 uncultured Clostridia bacterium | reverse complement strand
AAAAGCGATTGCGACGTAGCCGTCGACGTAAAAGACGGCGAGATCGTATTCGATATAACCAAAAGCAAAGGAGGCACACTATGCGTATCGAACTGATTTCCAAGGGCTACAACGAAGGTAACAGACTTGTTTCCGTTATCGAAAAAAAGCTCGGCAAACTCGATAAGTATTTCCCCGACGACAGCGCTGACGCAAAAGTCAAACTCAGCACCGTCAGCACCGACAAATTCACGATGGAAGTAACCATTCGTTTTTCGGGCTTTATAGCGAGAGCGGAAGTAACTTCCGACAATATGTACGACAATATCGACCTTATCCTGCCTAAACTCGAAAAGCAGATCAATAAGTTCAGGGCGCGTATCAACAGCAAAACGCCCAAAAGCGCTTTGCCGCTCAATCCTCCCACCGACGAGGACGCCGCCGTATCGAAAGATTCTCTCGGCAAGATAGTCAAAGAAAAGCGTTTTGATATCTCTATCGTAACCGTTGAGGACGCGATAGCGGAGCTCGAACTTCTCGACCACGATTTCTACGTCTTCGTAAATGCGGAGAACAATAAAGTTTCCGTAGTTTACAGACGTCACGACGGCGATTACGGGCTCATCACGCCCGAATATTAAGATAGTAACGCGGCCCTCTCACGCGTGCCCTGCACGCGCGTGAGGCTCCGCGGAGGACTTTTCGGATGATAAATATCGGAATGTCTACGGCGACCTTCTTCTCTAAGTCGCAGACGGAGGATACCGTAAACTTAATACAGGAAATGGGAGTGGAGGTGTGCGAAATATTCCTCACCACTTTCATGGAATACCGCAGGGAATTTATCGACCTGCTTCTTCAGCGTATAGGTCCCGGGCTCGAAGTACACAGCGTGCATACGCTCAATCAACAATTCGAGCCCGAACTGTTCAATAAAGTGCAGAGAACGCGCGAAGACGCGGAAGAATTTTTCCGTGAATGCGCCGAAGCGGCGGTCAGACTCAACGCGCGCTCTTATACCTTCCACGGTCAGCCGCGCCTTAAACGCCTGCCTTACAATATTGACTATAAGTGGCTGGCAAAAAGGCTTAAAGAGCTCGACGGGATACTTGCGGGATACGAAGGCAGCCGTTGTAAAATAGCCTACGAAAACGTACACTGGACTTTTTTCAATTCGCCCGACTTTTTCCGCGAACTGAAGGAGTACAGCGACGTCGAAGTCTGTCTGGATATAAAACAGGCAATGCAGAGCAAATATTCTCTCGACGATTATCTCGAGGTAATGGCGGACAGGCTCGTTACCGTGCATCTTTGCGATTATCACGAGGACGGCAAGCTCGACTTACCGGGCAAAGGTTGTTTCGATTTTACCGGTTTTTTCCGTAAATTGATTTCGCTCGGTTACGACGGACCCCTTCTTATGGAGCTTTATGCGGGCAATTACGAGAGCTTTGACGAAGTCAAAGCCTCTTATGAATATCTGAAAAAATGTCTTTCGGTCGCAGAGCGCGGCTGAATCCAAGGAGTATAAATTTATATGGCAAAAAAATACGAAAGCATCAAATTCGATTACAACAACATGATGACCGATCAGGTCGGCGAGAAAGAGGGCATTTCCGCTGAGGAACTTGCCGCCATGCGCAATAAAGCGGTTGCCGCTCACGCGGAAGTCAAGCTGAACCGCGGCACCGGCATGATGGGTTGGACTGAACTTCCCTATAACCAAGGCGAAGTCGTCAAAGATATTCTCGAGACGGCTAAAGCCGTTCGCCGCAACGCCGAATATTTCGTCGTGCTCGGTATCGGCGGTTCGGCTTTGGGACCGATGGCGGTATTCCAGGCGTTGTGTCACCTCCGTCACAACGAGCTGCCCAAACGTATGCGCAAAGCGCCCAAATTCTACGTCGAAGACAACGTGGATCCCGAGAGAATGGCTTCGCTTCTCGACATACTCGACCTCGACAAGACCGTTTTCAACGTGATAACCAAGAGCGGTTCGACTTCGGAGACGATGAGTCAGTATCTCATTATAATGGATATACTCAAAAAGCGTTACGGCGACAAGGCTCGCGAGCATATAATCGCCACTACCGACGCGGAGAAGGGCAATCTTATCAGAATCGCCCGTAAAGAAGGACTTAAAACCTTCTATATTCCCGACGGAGTGGGCGGAAGATTCAGCGAAATATGCCCCGTGGGACTGTTCCCCGCGGCGGTGCTCGGTATAGACATTAAAGCGCTTCTCAAAGGTTGCGCGGACATGGATAAGGCGTGCCGCAAATCGGATATGAAGACCAATCCCGCGCTTACCGCGGCGGCGCTTCAATATCTCGCGATGGAGAAGGGTAAGAACATAAGCGTAATGATGCCTTATACCGATTCTCTTAAACTTATGGCGGACTGGTATTGTCAGCTTTGGGCGGAAAGCCTCGGCAAAGCCGTTAACAAAAAAGGCGAGGTGGTCAACGTGGGACAGACCCCCGTCAAATCGCTCGGCGTGACCGACCAGCACAGTCAGGTGCAATTATATACCGAAGGACCTTTCGACAAGGTAGTTACGTTTATCGGAGTCGAAAAGTACCGTAAGGAAGTCGTAATAAGCGGCGGCGCGGAGGATTTCCCGTCGGTATCTTTCCTCAGCGGGCACACGCTCAACGAGCTCATCACTTCCGAAATGTACGCGACCGAATACGCGCTCACGAAGAACCGTCGTCTCAACAATATGATAATTCTGCCCGAAGTGAACGCTTACAGCGTGGGACAGCTTATGATGTTCTTCATGCTCGAGACGGCATACGCGGGAGCGATGCTCGGCATCGACGCGTTTAACCAACCCGGCGTGGAGGAGGGCAAGAACGCCACTTACGCCCTTCTCGGGAGAGCCGGTTACGAAGCCAAAGCCGAGGAACTCCGTTCCCGTCCCGCAAAATCGGATAAGTACGTAATCTGATTTGATTTAATTCGGATGCTGAAGACGGAAAATCTTTGTCTCGAATATCTTTACGGAGCCAAAGCCGTTCGCGACGTGTCTTTCGAAATAGCTTCGGGAGAACACGTCGCCGTACTCGGCGGCGCAGAAGCGGGTAAAACTTCGTTGTTAAAAGCGATAGCGGGTCTGTATCCGATAAATTCCGGTAAAATTTATTTAGACGGCAAGGAAATTTCCGCAGCGAAAATCAAAGACCGCGATCTGATGTTCGTATACGACGACGGCGGTCTTTTCAACCGTCGCACCGTTCGCTACAATCTCATTTTTCCGCAGAAAGTGCGTAAAGTACCCAAGAACGAACGAGAGATACGCGCCGTCGACGCCGCCGACGCATTCGGGCTCGAGGGCTTCGAGGAAGAATACGTCTATAGATTGTACGAAACCGAAAAAATACGTCTCGCGCTTGCGCGTACCGCGCTGAGAGAGGCGTCTCTCGTTATGATTGACGACGTTTTCGCGATGTCGCCGTCTTCGCGCAGAGCAAGTCTTTTCCGCGAACTCGCTCCGCGTATGGCGGAGATACGTTCATCTCTTCTGTTCGCCACAGCTTCTGTCGAGGAAGCGTTCTCGATAGGCGACCGTGTGATTTTTATGTGCTACGGAAGGGTGGAACAGACGGGTACGCCGAGCGAACTTATTTACGAGCCGGCTACTCTCAACGTGGACAAGTACGTCAATCCTCTGCGCAATTTTGCCGAAGCGCCCGTCGAGCGTACCGCAGAGGGCGGTAAATTAAGTTTCGGCGGATACGAGTTGGAATTCGACTGCCCCGGATACGTTCTTAACGCCGTAACTCTTTCTTACGAGCTCGTTCCGTCGGCAAGCGGCGAGCCTTTCGTAGCCGTTTCAAGGATATTCGACGGTAACGGATTCGTTTATTTCAACAAAGACGGCAGGGCTTTTTCCTCCGAAAACTTGCCCGGCGGAATAAAAGTCGCGCCGCGCATTGACAATTTGCGTGTTTTTTCGCTTACTGACGAAAAACGGTTGACTTTCCGTATAGTTTAATGTTAAACTCGTCTCAAGGTATAACCTGTATCGATGATTCGTTCGGAGAGTAAGCTTGACCGAGATAAACGGGCGTTAGCCTTTTCCCGCAAAAAGATACCTCCTTCGGACGAAAGGAGGTTTTTTATATGAAAAAAATAGGCGTAGTGGCAATTATCGTCACCGACCGCGCGGTTGCGGGTAAGGTGCAATCGGTGCTCAGCGAATTTGCCGACATTATTTCGGGCAGAATGGGTATTCCCGACAAGGTTAGCGGCGTATGCGCGATAAGCGTAGTCGTTGAAGGGGAGACGGAGCGCATATCCGCGCTTACCGGCAAGCTCGGCAGGATAGATTCCGTCAACGTAAAATCCGCTATAACCGCGGTAGAAATAGACTAACATATACATAATATCCTTAAATACGGGAGTTGATTGACATGAAAAAGAAAATTTTGACAACGATAGCATTGGCGCTCGTCATGGCGCTGCTTGTAACTTTCGCGCTCGTCGGTTGCGAGAACAAAGACGATAATACCGGCGACGGCACTACGCCCGAAACGGTGACCGTAAACGTGGTCGTTCCCGACGGCTCGCCCGCGATAGCCATAGCGAAGCTCGTAAGCGAAAAGCCCACTTTCGCAGGCTACGATATCAGTTACACCATCGTAGAAGGCGCTACTCAGATATCCGCGGCAATACTCAACAACACCGCGAACATAGCGATAGCGCCCCTCAATCTCGGCGCGACCATGTATAACAAAGGTATGGGCGTAAAGCTCGTCACGACAAACGTGCAGGGCTCGCTGTATATGGTGGGTAAGAATATGCCCGCAGGCGC
>CALVOD010000102.1 GCA_944350065.1 uncultured Clostridia bacterium | reverse complement strand
CTATGTATAAAGAAATCACGGTAACCACGACAGCCGAACATTCCGAATTCGTATCCGACGCTTTCTGGAGCCTCGGAGCGAGCGGCGTGAGCATATCCGATCCGGGCGATCTTGAGGAGGTGCTGAACGGCGCCGCGAACTGGGACTACGTCGATCCGAGTATCACGACTTCAGACGACGCGGTGCGCGTGACGGGATATATTGAAAGCGAAAATTCCGAAGAAACGGTAACCAAACTTAAAGATATGTTATACCTTACTCTCGGTTCCGACGCCGAAGAAATGCGTATCGAAGTCAAGGACGTAGAGGAAGCAGACTGGGAGAACGACTGGAAAAATTATTTCAAACCCGTCGAAGCGGGACGTTTCGTCGTACTTCCGGAATGGCTGGAAAGCGCGGGCTATAACGGTATGCAAGTCATACGCATCAACCCCGCAACGGCGTTCGGCACGGGCGCGCACGAAAGCACGCAGCTGTGTCTGCGCCTTATGTCGGAGCTCGACTTCGAGAACAAGCGGGTGCTCGACGTAGGTACGGGCTCGGGGATACTCGCAATAGCGGCTGTGAAAGCGGGAGCGAAGGAGGTTTACGCTACGGATATCGATCCCGAGGCGGTGCGTGCCGTTTACGAAAACGCCGAGCTCAACGGTATCGGGCGCGGCATAACTGCGGCGTGCGTCGATCTTGCGGGCGATCTCGAGATACGCGCCGATATAGTTACCGCCAACCTTACCGCGGATATACTTGCGAGACTTTCCGCGGGAGTGAGGGCGCATCTCGTACGCGGAGGAATGCTCGTTTGCTCGGGGATCATAGATCCGCGCAAAGACGAGGTCGTCGTGCTTTACGAAAGACTCGGCTTCCGTAAAGCACGCGAAGCAGCGCTCGGTGAATGGTGGGGCGTCGCTTTCGAATTTGTCGGAGACGAAAAGTGAAGCGGGCGGTTGTTTTCAATCTCGGCTGCAAAGTCAATCAATACGAATGCGACGTGTTGACCGAGGAGCTCAAAGAGAGGGGATACGGCGTTTCCGAGGAACTCGGTTACGCCGATTTATATATAGTGAACACCTGCGCGGTGACAGCCGAAGCGGAGAGGAAATCCCGTCAGGTAATAGCGCGCTGCAGAAGGCATAATCCCGCTGCAAGGATAATGATAACCGGTTGCGCTTCGGAGAAAAACAAAGAATTTTATATTAAAAGCGGAGTGCAATACGTTTCGGGCGTGGCTGACAAGCGGGCGATACTCGAGCATTTGGACGGAGAATTCGCGTTAAACGACGCGCGTCCCGCAACCTTCGAGGAGCCCGACTGCGTTCCGTCGGCGAGCCGCACCCGCGCTTACGTGAAGATACAGGACGGGTGCGACAATTTTTGTTCCTATTGCATAATACCTTATCTTCGCGGCAGGTCGCGTTCGCGCGATATCGCTTCCTGCGTTCGCGAAATAGAAACGCTCGCCGACAAAACGGGCGAAATAGTGCTTACCGGCATCAATCTTTCCAAATTCGGGCAGGACACGGGGACTTCGCTCGCGGAACTTATCGAAAGAATAGCCCACGTTCCCGTGCGCATACGTCTCGGCTCCTTTTACGTCGAGGGCGTGGACGAAAAGCTACTCGATGCGCTTAAAGGTCTTAAAGAATTTTGCCCGCATTTTCATTTGTCGTTGCAGAACGGCGACGACGGTGTTTTGAAAGATATGGGAAGGAGGTACACCTCCCGCGAATACCTTTCCAAAGTGGAGCTTATCCGCAGATATTTTCCCGATGCGGCGATCACCACCGACGTGATAGTGGGCTACCCTACCGAAACGGAAGAAGCCTTCCGCAACACGCTCGCGTTCGTGAAAGAAGCGCGGTTTGCCGATCTGCACATATTCCCGTTTTCGGCAAGAGAGGGCACGCGCGCGGCTTTGCTTCCTCCGCTCGAGCCGTCGGTAGTTACCCGGCGCAAAAACGAACTCGCGAAAACCCGAGACGTTTTGCGCGAAGCGTATATCGATTCGATGATGGAAGTCCCGCAGAAAACGCTTTTCGAGGAAGCGCGCGACGGCTATTTGTCGGGCTACAGCGAATATTATTTACGTATATATATTCCGTACGATTCCCACAACGACGGAAAATATGCTATAATTATTCCTAAGGAAAAATTCCGTGACGGAATCAAAGGAGAAATCTATGGACAATAACTGTATTTTTTGCAAAATCATAGCGGGCGAAATCCCTTCGAAGAAGTTTTACGAAGACGACGACATGCTGATAATAGCGGATATCGCGCCGCAGGCGAAGAAACATTATTTGCTTTTACCTAAAAAACATTACGCCAATATCGTCGAAATGAGCGAGGAAGACGCTGCGACGTTGGCTAAATGCCTTAAAAAACTCGGAGAACTCACCGACGAACTCGGGTTGGAAGGCGGTTTCAGACTTGTTTCCAATAAGGGAGAAAACGGCTGCCAGAGCGTGAATCATCTGCACATACACATACTCGGCGGCGAAAAACTTTCCGAAAAAATGGCTTAAACCGCGTTTGAGCCGAAAGAGGGACTTGCGATGCTTAAAATCAAAAACGTAACTAAGATATACGAAATGGGCGATTACACGGTACGCGCTTTGCGCGGCGTGACGCTCGCATTCAGAGAGAGCGAATTCGTCTCAATAATAGGCGCCTCGGGCTGTGGCAAATCCACTTTGCTGAACATTATCGGCGGTCTGGACAGATACACCACGGGCGATCTTATAATAGGAAACACTTCCACGAAATCGTTCAAATCCGAACAATGGGACGCATACCGTAACGCGACGATAGGTTTCGTATTCCAGAACTACAACCTCATACCGCACCTGACCGTGCTCGAGAACGTGGCGCTCGCGCTTTCGCTTTCGGGCGTGGACAAAGCGGAACGCACGCGTATGGCGGTAGCCGCGCTCGAAAGAGTGGGAATGGGCGGCGAGCTCAAGAAAAAGCCTTCGCAGATAAGCGGCGGACAGATGCAGCGCGTTGCTATCGCGCGTGCGCTCGTCAACAATCCCCGTATAGTGCTTGCGGACGAACCCACCGGCGCGCTCGACTCCGAACTCAGCGTGCAGGTTATGGAGCTTCTCAAAGAAGTCGCCAAAGACAGGCTCGTAATAATGGTTACGCATAACACCGAGCTTGCCGACCAGTACAGCACCCGTATCGTCAAGCTACACGACGGACTGGTGGAAAACGACACCATGCCCTACGAATGGGAACCCGAAATCGTGGGCGAAGATGCCCAAATCAAAGTTGCCGAGGGAAGCGTCTCCGAAACGGAAACGGTCAAGAAGACCGGATTCGCGGCAAAGGTTTCCGAAGCCGCTGGCGCGCTCAACAAGCTCGGTATCAAGATGAAAGGGCAGCGTTCGCCCTTTAAAGCGACTTCCATGAAGGCGCGTACGGCGTTCAGCCTTTCTTTCAAGAACCTTATAACGAAGAAACGCCGTACCTTCCTTACCTCGTTTGCGGGCAGCGTTGGCATCATAAGCCTTGCGCTCGTGCTCGCCATGTCCAACGGTTTCAATCAGGTTCTTAACAATATGCAGGCGAGCGTGCTCGCGACCGTCCCGATAGGCGTTTACGAATATTCGATGGATTACAGCGTTATGACCGACGTGTTCGAGAATTACGAGTATAATTCAAGCACCTATCCCGATACGGACGAGATATACCTTACCGGCAAGTCGGCTTCGAGCGGAGGAATGGCGGATTTTTCCGGTATGATGAGTTCGGTGATCGAATCGGTGGGCAGGAACGATATTTCCGCGGAATTCGTGGAACACCTCAAGAAGATGGATCCTTCGTGGACCAATTCGATCAATTATTTCTACGGCACGAAGATGAACATTCTCGCCAAAGCCATAGACGCCGAAGGCAATATGATTTACAGCGACGTCAGCAGCACGCCGCAGACCACGACCGCTTTGAGTATCGCCACGCAGGTGCTCGGAGAGAACGGGCAGGAACCGGTCAACTGGTATCAGCTCGCGGGCAACAGGGACTTTGTGTTATCCAATTACGACCTTATCGGCGGCAGCTATCCCTCTGCGTATAACGAAATCGTTCTGGTGGTGGACGGCAACAACGTCGTAAGTCCCGAAGCGCTCGCGCAGTTCGGCGTGGACGTATATCAGCGCGACGAAAACGGTATAATTCTTACCGACAATTCTTCTAAGGCTAAGCCTTTGTATAAAGACTCCATTACCTTCGACGAGCTGTTCGCGGCAGAGCTCAAACTCGTCGACAACAATACATATTACGAATTCGTGAACGACGGAAAAGGCGGCTACTATCAGCCGAGAACGTATACCGGAGACAAGAACGCCGCATACGTGGCGGACGAAGAACTCTGGAACGCAACGAGCAACGTGAATCTCAAAATAGTCGGCGTATTGCGCCTTAAAGACGGCGGTTCCGGCTTTGTCGGGAACGCGCTGTGCTATACTCCCGAGCTTGCGCAGCACGTGCTCGATTCCGCCGTAAGCTCCGACGTCACCGTCGCGCAGAAAGCGGTGCTCGAAGCCGATTCTTCATCGACCAAGTGCGTTATCAAGAACGACGCGTATTTCGACGCAAAGCTCGGTACCGACGCCGAAATTACCGGCGATATCACGGGAATAATAGGATTCTTTGCGAGCGGACTCGAGCGCACAGCCAAACTCAAGGCGCTTGCCGTGGATACCGACCCCGTTTATATCAATATTTATCCCAAGGATTTCGACAGCAAGGCACTTATTGTCAATTATCTTTCGGAGTGGAACGATACTTACGGCAATATGGAATATTTCGACGTTTCGGAAATGTTCATATACAATATGAG
>CALVOD010000101.1 GCA_944350065.1 uncultured Clostridia bacterium | reverse complement strand
GTTTTTGAAAAAGATAGAGTGTATAACTTGACAAAGTCACCGAAAAATTTAATAATATTAGGGTAACCAACATCGGAGGTAAATATGGCAAACAGATTAGCAGGCGATTTGAGAAAAGGCGATACGTTCGAACTCGACAATACCGTTCAGGTAGTCGTGGATTTTCAGCACGTCAAACCCGGCAAGGGCGCGGCGTTCGTGCGCGTTAAAATGCGTAACGTCATGACCGGAAGCGTTCTCGAACGTACCTTTAACCCCAGCGAAAAATTCGAACTCGCATATATCGAGCGCAAGAAGATGAGCTACAGCTATTCGGACGGCGATCTCTATTACTTCATGGATAACGAAACTTACGATCTTATCCCGATGAACCACGACCTCGTGGAGGACGCGCTTCATTTCATCAAAGAGGGTAGTATCGTGGACGTGGCTTTCTATAAGGGCAATCCTTTCTCGGTCGAACCCGAGAACTTCGTGGTTCTGCAGGTAGCGCAATGCGAACCCGGTATTCCCGGAGCTACCGCGCAACCCGGAAGCAAAGCCGCGACACTCGAAACAGGCTATGTGATACAAGTCCCGCTGTTCATAGAAGAAGGCGAAATGATCCGCGTAGACACTCGCACAGGCGAATATATGTCCCGCGCGTAAACCTCCGTACGATATAATTCTACAAAGACCGCTTAACGGCGGTCTTATTTTTTTGCATACTACGGCGTTAATCGCAATATATATTCGGTATGTTCAGAGCGTTGGTAGGGGATAGGATATACGACGAAACGGTAAGACTGACGTCAGCCGACGCGGTAACCGAAATACGCTTGCGCGTAGGGCGGGCGTTAAGCGTAAGGAATGCCGCCTCACGGGTGATATCCTCGTATACGGTAACCGCGGAAGATATCGCGGAGGTCGTGAGAAGGGCGACCAAAAGCTCGCTCTACGCCTGTCAGGAAGAATTACGCGCAGGCTATCTGCGCTATGCCGGCGGCATAAGGATAGGCATAGGCGGCGAGGGCGTGATCGAAGGAGACAGGGTGATAACCTATAAGAACATATCCTCTCTCAATATCCGCATACCGCACGAAGTCAAAGGCTGCGCCGACGGAGTCAAAGAAATCTTCTCGCCTTTCGGAAACACACTCGTACTCTCACCGCCTTATGGCGGCAAGACGACTATGATAAGGGACATTACTCGTATTTTAAGCTACGCAATGGATACGCTTGTTATAGATGAAAGAGATGAAATATGTAGCGAAAGCTACGAATTTGGACCTTTAATAGATATTATTTCAAATACTCCGAAGCACCTTGCCGTCGAGGGCGCCGTGCGCTCGATGAACCCCGAGGCGATAGTGATGGACGAGCTGTATCCGAAAAGAGACGAAGGGGTCGTTTCGGAAATATTGCGCTCCGGAATCAAGCTCGTTGCAAGCGCTCACGCCGAGAATCATAAAGAGTTTTTTTCAAGGGCTCCCGGGCTTCAGGAGTGCTTCTCTTACGTTGTGGTCCTCGGTTATAAGCCGCGCGCCGGCAGCATAAAATCGGTAATAAGGTTGTGATGCTGAATATAGTTCTCGCCGCGGTTTTGCTCATACTCTGCGTTTATATCGGATTCGCCGTAGAGAGATTCTACAAAACGCGTCTCAAAATGCTCGAAGACTATTCCGGTTTCGTGCGTTACGTTAAACGCGAAACGGAGTTCCTGAAGACGGATATAGCGGCTCTGCTGACTTCGTTCGAATGTTGTGCGGAGCTGAAAGAGGCTTTCGTTGCCGCAGCAGAACTCGTAAAGGTGGGTAAGCCCGTGGAAATCGGCGGTAAATTCCTTCCGGACAAAGTTTATGCGGAAATCCGCGCCTTCCTCGCCGCGCTTTCCGAAGCCGATTATTACGGTAAAAACGCCGTTATCAAACACGCCGAGGACGTCGCCTGCGAGCTTACCGCAAAAGCGGGTAAAGAAAAAATTCAGAAGGGGGAACTGATCCGTAAGCTGATGATCCTGTTGGGCGTAGGATTGGTTGTGCTAACTTTATGACGGGTATCGAAACGATTTTCAAGATAGCCGGCGTCGGTATACTCGCCGCCGTCATCAACAGTATTCTCGACAAAAGCGATAAACGGGAATTGACCACTTTCGTCACGCTTACGGCATTGATAATCGTGCTCGTTATGGTTATCAATATGTTGAGCAGCCTGCTCGGAACAGTGCAGTCTCTGTTCAATCTGTACGGTTAGTATAGGCTATGACCATCGTTAAAGTTATCGGGATAGCGTTCGTCGGGCTCATCTGCGTGGGCGTATTGAGAGAAGTCAAGCCTTCTCTCGCCGTAGCCTGCGGGATAGTTACGGGGCTGGTGATAATCTACACGCTGCTTGACGAATTCACTTATGTGATAACGAAATTCAACGAACTCGCCGAGCTTGCGGCGATCGACAATACTCTCGTTAAAACCGTTCTCAAGATAATAGGGATAGGGTATCTGACGGAGTTTTCTGCAAATGTCGCCGAGGATTACGGCTCGCCGTCAATCGCAAAAAAAATTCAGTTCGGCGGCAAAATCTGTATCGCCGTACTCGCCGTTCCCATCATCACCGGCATTATCACCTCGATAGGTAGCATCGCTAAATGAAAAAAACGCTTACGACAATTATGTTTCTTATGGCGCTTGCGGCGGTATTCTGCATACTTTTCGCCTGCCGGACCCCTGTAAACGCTTATGCCGCGAACGGCGACGCGCAGTCCGATTCCGAAGCCGTCGAAAACGTCCGCGAGGAACTCGAAGACGAGGTCGATAAAAATCTTTCGGGCTTGATAAATTCGGAGCTCGAAAATTATTTTTCCGAGTTGGATTCCGACAATCTTTCGATAGGCAATTCCTTTCGGGAGCTGATAGAAAGCGTGATCGCGGGCGAAAATCCGCTCACCCCAGACGCCGTTCTCAAAATGATAACCGACGCGATTTTAGGCAGTTTAAGCGGAATTCTGCTCACTATGATAACTATCGTAGTGCTTTCTTTGCTCGGGGGACTGGGCGAAAGCCTCAGCTCGGGGTTTGCCAAGTCCGGAACTTCGCAGCTCATATATTGGTCGGTTTACGGCGGTATCGTGGTTACTCTCGGGATTGCGATAAACGGCGTGATAACGAGCGCGCGGGAGACGATAGACGGTATCGCTCAACTTATAAATTACACGTTCCCCGTGTTCGTGACGTTGCTCACCGCCCTCGGAGGCTCGGGCGGCGTTTCGGCGCTCGCGCCCGTTACGCTTATGATTAACGGTACGGTTTCGGGCGTGATAATAGCCGTCGTTCTACCGCTTTTCTACGCCACCGTTGTTTTTACCATAGTCGGCAATATGAGCGACAACGTGCGCCTCGGGAAACTCACCAAGGCGCTCAAATCTATAGGCGGTTGGATCCTCGGCATAACCTTCGGAGTCATAACCACTGTTGTCGCGGTACAGGGTATCGTCGGCGCGGGTATGGATACTATCGCGCTTAAATCGGCTAAATTCGCGCTTTCCAGTTACATACCGATTCTCGGCGGCTATTTGTCGGAAGGCTTCGACCTCGTGCTCGCAAGCTGTATACTTATCAAAAACGCTTTCGGGTTGGCGGTTTTCGCCATTCTGCTGACAATAATCGTAGCTCCGCTCGTAAAAATACTTCTTTTAAGCCTTTCGCTGAAGCTCGTCGCGGGGCTTATCGAACCCGTAAGCGATTCGAAAATATCGGAATTGCTTTATTCCACCGCTTCCAATTTGAATTTGTTGATGTCCGCCTGCGCGGGTATGGCGTTTATCGTATTCATAATCCTGCTTCTCGTGATAGGCGCGTTTAACGCGGGGGTGGTATGAGCGGGCTTACGGCGTGGATCATGAGCATTACCGGCGTAGTATGCCTCGGCGCGCTTGCCGACGTGCTTATGGCGGAAGGCAGTACGAAAAAGTATGTGAAAGGGATAGTAGCGCTTATAGTTTTCGCTGCTATACTCGCGCCGATTCCGGCGATATTGAAAGGGAATTTCGATTTCGGTTTCGGCGTTACGAACGAAGTCGCAGACGACGCATTCGTTACCGAGGTTGCCGAAACGCGTTACAGAAACGCCGAAGCCGCATTGGAAACGGCGCTCGCCGCGCGCGGGTACGAAGGAAGCGTCGTAAGGGTATATCTGAACTACGGTAGCGATATGCCCGAAGTTTCCGCTGTCGTGGTCGACGTTACTTTATGCGTTATAAATCAGGACAAAGAAAATATAAATATTAGAGAAGACATCGCCGAATACGTTGCGGGCGCGCTCGGAGTAGATCCTGCGCTCGTGACGGTGGTAAGCTGATTCGGCGCGTTCTGGCGGTATCGGGGGCATAAGGAATATGGAAAAATTAAAACAAATATTCTCAAAAATCAAGTCGGTAAAAAATATCGAAATCATTATCGGATTAGTAATAATCGCGGTGATGATAATAATATACTCTAACGTAAGCGCGGCGAAGGAAAAAACGGAGACTTCTTCGGGAGACGAAGCGGCGCTTACCGCGAACCTTGAAACGCGTCTTGCGGCGATACTCGGAGAGATAGAGGGCGCGGGCGAAGTGAAAGTGATGATAACGTACGCCGCCACGGGGGATAAAGTGACTGCGGAAACCACCAACACGCACACAACCACGACCAACGGCAGTACGAGTTCGACGACGACCACGACGACTACGTCCTCGCCCGTGATGTCGGGCTCCGACGTTATCGTACTTCAGGAGAAAATGCCGGAGATAAAGGGCGTAATTGTGGTGGCAGAAGGCGCAGGCGACGTTAAGGTGAAACTAAAGTTGATGCAGGCTACGGCAACGGTGCTTGGCATTAACGCAAATTCGATACAAATATTTACAAGGAGAGCTGTATGAAAAGCAACAAATTATCCAAA
>CALVOD010000100.1 GCA_944350065.1 uncultured Clostridia bacterium | reverse complement strand
TACGCGCTGCTTCCCGAAGTAAGAGAAATAACGCTTCCGGATACTGTCACGCATATCGAAAAGTACGCATTCTATATCAATGCCGCTCTCACGAAAGTCAACTGGACGCACAACGGGGTAGCGCTCGGCGCGCACAATATAAGCGACATTTCGTTGAAAGAAATAGGAGATTACGCCTTCTACGCAACGGCGATTGAGGAGTTCTATTCCAATTCGGCGCTGACCCAAATAGGTACTTCGGCTTTCCACATGTGCGTAAACCTCGATACCGTGGTGCTCGATAAAGGCGACAACCTCGAGGTAGGCTCGAGCGCATTCTCGCAGTCCGCGATAAGCAGACTCATCATAAGTAAGAACGTCGTTTCGCTCGGAAATTCCGCTTTCCAGAATCAGACCGAGGAACTTACTATATATATCGAGAGGACAACGCCTTATATGGATTGGTCGACATTCCCGTTCTTATCCTGTAATAACGTGAAAGCCGTATACGTTTTCGGGACGAATACGATAAATAATTATAAGAGCGCGACGGGCTGGAGCGCGTTTAAGGACGTATACAGAACTTATACGGGCGAATGGTCGTCTATGCTTACGTATCTGCGCATTTATTCGTGAACGGAGAGCGGCATAAGCCTTTTCGACGGAGAAACAAAAGCTTTTAACGCAAAAACGGCGTTCCCGAAGGAACGCCGTAAATTTTTGCGATCTTACGCGGTATGCGGTTTAATACATATCGGGTTGTTGCGGAGCCATGGGGGCGGGGGGCTCGGGTATGTCCGCCACGAGACTCTCGGTGGTGAGAAGGGTTGCCGCCACGCTCGCCGCGTTCTGCAGAGCGGAACGGGTGACCTTGGTAGGATCGATGATGCCCGCTTTCACGATGTCGCAGTATTCGTCGCGCAGGGCGTCGTAGCCGTAATTAGCGGATTTCGCGGAAAGAACGGTATTGACTACCACGCCGCCGTCCACGCCGCAGTTCTCGGCTATCTGACGGATAGGAGCTTCGAGCGCTTTGATGACGATATTCGCGCCCGTCTTGTAGTCGCCGGTGAGATCCGCGGTCGCCTTGCGTACCTTCTCGATAACGGACAGCAGGGCTATGCCGCCGCCGGGCACCATGCCTTCTTCGACCGCCGCGCGCGTAGCCGCGAGAGCGTCTTCGATACGCATTTTGCTCTCTTTCATTTCGATCTCGGTAGCCGCGCCCACGTTGATGACCGCGACTCCGCCGCTCAGCTTGGCAAGACGCTCCTGGAGTTTCTCTCTGTCGTAGTCGGAAGTGGTTTCCTCGATCTGAGCCTTGATGGACTTGATACGTCCCGCGATCTCCGCGGCGTCGCCGTATCCGCCGATAATGGTGGTGTTGTCTTTGTCGGATTTGATGAGCTTCGCTTTACCGAGCATGCCGAGGTTGGCGTCCTTGAGCTCCATACCGAGTTCGCTGCTGATGAGCTGTCCGCCGGTGAGAATAGCGATGTCCTGAAGCATTGCCTTACGTCTGTCGCCGAAGCCGGGAGCTTTGACCGCAAGACAGCTGAATACGCCTTTGAGCTTATTCACCACGAGAGTGGCGAGCGCTTCGCCTTCAATATCGTCGGCGATGATAACGAGCCTCAATCCGCTCTTGATGACCTGTTCGAGCAGGGGAAGTATCTCCTGAAGATTGCTTATTTTCTTGTCGGTGATAAGAATTACGGGGTTCTCGACGACGGCTTCCATCTTGTCGGGGTTGGTCGCCATATACGCGCTGGCGTAGCCGCGGTCGAACTGCATTCCTTCGACGACTGAAAGCTCGGTGTGCATCGATTTGCCTTCGTCGACGGTGATGACGCCGTCTTTACCGACTTTCTCCATAGCCTCGGAAATGAGCTTACCGATATTCTCGTCGGAAGCGGAAATGGACGCCACGGAAGCGATTTCGCCTTTATTCTTGACGGGCTTGGAAATGTCTTTCAGCGCGCTCGCCGCGGCTTCGGTCGCCGAAGTGATACCTTTGCGCAGAAGCATCGGATTCGCGCCCGCCGCTACGTTCTTGAGCCCTTCGCGGATTATCGCCTGAGCAAGCACCGCCGCGGTGGTCGTGCCGTCGCCCGCAACGTCGTTGGTCTTGACGGAAACCTCTTTGATAAGCTGTGCTCCCATGTTTTCGAAAGGATCCTTGAGCTCTATTTCTTTTGCGATGGTCACGCCGTCGTTGGTGATGAGAGGGGAACCGTATTTTCTCTCGAGCACTACGTTCCTGCCTTTGGGTCCCAAAGTAAGTTTAACGGTGTCAGCCAATGCGTTGACGCCTTTTTCCAGCGCTTTGCGCGCTTCTTCGCCGTATTTGAATTGTTTAGCCATATATATGCCTCCTTAATTGCCCTTATTGCTCTACTTTCGCCAGTATGTCGCTCTGACGGATTATTACGTATTCTTCGCCTTCGATTTTGAATTCGGAGCCCGCGTATTTGCTGTAGAGGATAACGTCGCCGGGTTTGACGATTATTTTGATTTCCTTGCCGTCAACGACGCCGCCTTCGCCTACGGCGATAATTTTAGCCATTTGCGGCTTCTCTTTCGCCGAGCTCGGAAGTATTATTCCGCTCGCGGTGGTTTCGTTGGTTTCGATGTGCTGTATAACTATTCTGTCGAACAGCGGTACGAGTTTCATATATGAACGCCTCCTTGATTATCTCTGTATTTAGCAGTCACGGTGTCTGACTGCCAACAATGTGCATTATAGCATAGCGTAATTAGGATTGCAAGCGGTAGAGTAAGGATTTTCGAAAAAAAATTTTGTTGAAATATCCCGTTAAATATGGTATGCTGAATATCGGCTAATAAAGTGCTAAGGAGCGTAGAAAAATGGATAAATGGGACGCAAGATTTATGGAAATGGCTAAAGTGGTATCGGATTGGAGTTCCTGTTACAAGCAGAACAGGCAGGTAGGCGCGGTCGTTGTGCGCGACAAACGCATACTTACCACGGGATACAACGGAGCTTCGAGCGGGATAGCGAGCTGCAAGGAGCGCGGCGAATGTCTTAGGGAGAAGCTGGGAATACCTTCCGGCACCAGGCAGGAGATGTGCTATGCCGTGCATGCGGAGCAGAACGCCATAATACAGGCGGCGAAGTTGGGGCTTTCGCTCGAAGGCGCTACGCTGTACTGCACCCATCAGCCATGCAGTATATGCAGCAGAATGATAATAAACAGCGGTATCAAAAGGGTAGTCTACGACGCGGGCTACCCCGACGAATTCAGCCTCGAACTGTTCAAGGAATCGGGAGTCGAACTCGTCAAATTCAAAGATCTCGAATAGGATAATAACGGTAGCGGTTTAAACGATTGTAAAATAAGACGGCGTGAGCCGTCTTTTTTATTGCGTGCCCGGCGAGCGCACGAAGACGCGTATATTGAGGAATAACGTCGAAGGCGCGGGCATAAAAAATATATTATGGATTATTCTCCTTATTATTTCAGGCGCGAGCCGCGTAAGCGGGAGAGCGGGGAGCCGAGAGGGGGCTACGAGCCGAAAAGAACGGGGCGCCGCAGGCGCGGCTTAAGAATAGAGGCGGTTATAATCGTCGTCATATTCCTCTGTCTCGTCACGGCGCTCATACTCGCCAACGTCTGGAGCGGCGAAAAAATAATCGCCGCGATCACCGCCGCTTTCAGGGACGAGAACGTCTTTAATTACTACGCGGTGACGGTGGGAGAGTTTGCCGACGAGCGCGAAGCTGTAGTTCAAGCTACCGTTATCAGAGCAGGAGGGGGCGCGGGGTATATCTTCGCCGAGAACGGTAAATATTCTGTAGCTTTAGCTACCTATATGACTAAAGACGAGGCGAAAGCGGTGTCGGAGAAGAACGAAGGCTCCTCCGTATACGAGATAACGGCGGACGTCGGAACGTTGTACGACACTTCCTCCGACGACGCGGCGATACACAGAACGGTGGAGGACCTTACCCGGGCGCTCGCCACCCTCGAGGCAAGGTGCGCCGAGTATGCCGCCAACGAGGCTTCCGCGGCGGATACGCTCACCGCGGTGGGCGAGGTACGTAACTCGCTTTACGCTACAAAGGAATACTTATATTCGGTCAAAGCCGACTCCGCAACCGTCGGCGCCCTTCTCAACGCTGTGGAGCCCGTATTCGCGGGAACCGAGGCGCTCGTTATGGACAACCATTCCGACGAGCTTAACGCCGCCATGAGATATATCGTCACGTCGGGTGCGTTTGCATTACGCGCGCTTTGCGCGGCGCGTTAGCGCGTTTGAGCGCAGGCGCGCGGTTATTTATTAGTAAATTTTTTCGGGGCGAGTTGACAGCCCTCTATTTATATTATAAGATAAATATGCGCGCGAGGACGGCGCGCTTATTGTTTATTGCGGGTATCCGCGTTTTCCGTATGCGTTTCCGTCCCGTTACCGCCTTCTACACCGGAGGTTACGATGACCAAATTTTCATCGGGTTTTGCCTGTAAGGCAGGTTTGTTAACGGTTCTCGTTCTGCTTGTTACCGCGCTTGCGCTGTTCGTTCCCGTTTCGGACGGCTCCGCAGTCGAGGTGCCCGCGGCTTATGCCGTCGAAGCGGATAACAGCACTTCGCTCGCCGACGGCTACGGCGCGCAGTTCGGCGTCAACACCCTGAGAACTACCACGGACGATTTCTACGCTTCGTCCGGCGCGATAGATTTCAGCAACGGCAGGATCGCCTTCGGTAGCGGAAGAGCTACCGTTACGTCCAAAGTCAGGCTCAGTATCGGGCCCACCGTCACCGACAGCGTGGAAGGCAACTACTACAGCAACTTCTCCACCACCGCGGCGGTGGCTTACGCAATCAATAACCCCGATATCGACGTCACCGCCACATTCAACGTCACTCTCGGCAGTCAGTCTCAGTTCAGCGGCACGTATTCGGGAGAATTGAAGATAAAATTCGGCACCACCCTCGTAGAGACCG
>CALVOD010000099.1 GCA_944350065.1 uncultured Clostridia bacterium | reverse complement strand
TTGCGTTGAGCGTATACGAAAGCGGCTGTCCGTCCACGGTGAGCTTGACTGTCGCGGGATCGTATTTGTTGGGGAGCGTGAGGTCGTAGCTCGCCGAACCGCCCTCTTTGATCGCGGAAATAACGCCTTCTTTTCCTGCGTCCGATATAGCCGCGCCGTCTATTCCTTCGACGCTCGCTTGGTAAGTATTGCCGGAACATGCGGCGAGTATCGCCGTGAGAAGAACGGCGAGCGCTATTATCGCGCACAATAGAATTTTCTTTTTCATTATAGTTTACCTCCTAAGGGGGTTAATGCGTGAGACGATACCCGAGGATATTATAATTCTCCCGCTCGATTTTATAATAACATTAAAATAAAACGGCTGTCAACAGGCAGCCGTTTACGATAAGATTCGCTGTGTTTCTTTGAAAAAACGTCGAAAATTTATTCAAGGTACGCTCTTACGCGCAATTCCACGCCGAGCGAATCGGCTATCTCGCGAGCCTTCGCTATGGCGTCCTCCCCTATCACGTCCACCACCGAAAGTATGACGCGGGATACGTTCTCTTTGCACTTCTTCGCGAAATCGAGAAGGGCGTAAAATGCCTTCTCTCCGTATTCGCTGTGGCAGATTTCCTGATAGGAACGCGCGTCGGTGGCGTTGAGCGAAATGCTCACGGTATCTATATACCCTTTAAGTTTGGAAGCAACGTCGGTATCCCAGATAAGGTCGCCCTGTCCGTTAGTGTTGATGCGCGTCTTCTTGCCGTGCTTGTGAATGTAGTCGCAGAGCTCGGGGATTATGTCCAGCCTGTAGATGGGCTCGCCGTATCCGCAGAAAACCACTTCCTCAGCAGAGTCGATATCGGTAAGCGCGTTGATGACGTCCTCCGCCGAAGGCTCCTTCGTGAGCCACAATCCGAACTCCTTGTATCCGTCGTTACGGCGTATGCAGAAGTCGCAGTTATTGGAACAGCGGTTGGTGAGATTGAGATATATTTTATTTCCGATTCTGTAAGTATAGGTATCCATAAGTCTATATTCCGTATATCGATTTAGCATTATTCGCAGTCAGCGTTTCGACGTCCGCGTCGGGCATCCACTCTTGTATCTTATCCCTTACGAAGCGTATGTATTCGGGCATATTCGTTTTGCCGCGATACGGGACGGGAGTCATATACGGGCAGTCCGTCTCGAGTAGCAGCTTATCGCGAGGCACCGCGAGCACCACGTCGGCTTTGCCGAAATTCTTGAAAGTGACCGCTCCGCCGAACGAGAAACAGAAGTCGTATGCGAGGTATTCGCGAATAAGCTCTTTGCTCCCCGAATAGCAATGCACTATCCCGCCGCGATTGAGATAACGCCTGTTTTCCTTGAGAATTTTAAGGGCGTCGCCGTGCGCCTCCCTTATGTGCAGAACGACCGGAAGCCGCAATGAGTCCGCAAGCTCGAGTTGCTCCGCGAATACCCTGCGTTGCGTTTCCCGCTCGCTCAAATCGTAATGATAATCGAGACCTATCTCTCCGTAAGCCCTTACCTTAGGATCGGAAGCGAGCTCGGAAAGCGCGCGGTAATCCTCCGCGGTAGCCGACTTGCTGTCGTGAGGATGTATGCCTACGACGGCGTAAAAGCCCGCGTATCTCGATGCGAGCTCCACCGCCGTAACGCTCGACGGCAGGTCGTAGCCTACGTTCACGACGACGTCGGGTCCCCTCTCCGCGCGCGCCGCGGCTATCTCCTCCGCAAGCGGCAGAAGTGCGGGATCGTTGAGATGGGCGTGCGTATCTATAAGCATTACGTTACGATATGCTCGAGCCCGACGAAACTTCCTTCTCCGCGGTAAGCAGTACCACGTTGTCGCCGTCCTCGGCGCAGAGAAGCATTCCTTCGCTCATCGTGCCCGCAAGTTTTGCGGGTGCGAGATTGGCAACCACCACGACGGTCTTGCCGACCATTTCTTCGGGCGTATACCACTTCGCGATACCGCTCAGTATCGTGCGCGTTTCGTCGCCTATTTGAACGGTATTCTTCAGAAGTTTTTTACTGTTGGGAAGATGCTCGCAGGCGATAATCTTACCTATCTTCAGCTCCACTTTCGCAAAATCGTCTATCGATATCATGGCTTTTCCTTCTTGTTTCTCTTTTTCGTCCGCTTTTTTATCCGCTTTCGGCGCTTCGGAAGCCGCGTTGCGCTCCGCGTACATCGCTTCCACTTCCGCGATGACTTTCGCTTTGTCGAGACGGTTGAAAAGTTTCTCGTCGGTGTGGTTTACCTTGGTTCCGTCCTCGAGAAGCCCGAACTTGTCGAGATCTTCGAAAGCGCGCGCTTCCGTTGCGAATATCCTGTAAACCTTCTTCGCCGTCTCGGGCATCACGCATTCGAGTATGCTCGTGCCGATAATAATGGCTTCGGAAAGATTGTAAAGCACGGTGCGGAGACGGTCGCGTTTAGTCTCGTCCTTCGCGAGCGCCCAGGGCATCGTTTCGTCAATATACTTGTTGGCTCTGCGGAACATATTGAGCATATCCGCCACGGCGTCCGCCACGCGGTATCCTTCCACTTTTTCCGCGACTTTGACGTAAAGCGAAGTCGCCGCCGCTTTCAGCTCGTCGTCCACCGCTTCGTACGCCTTGCCGTCGGAAATAACGCCGTCGAAATACTTTTCGCTCATCGCAACAGTGCGGCTCACAAGGTTACCGTATACGTTGGCAAGCTCGCCGTTAACGGTCTCGGTGACGAGATCCCAGCCGATAAGCCCGTCGTTATCGAAGGGCATCTGGGAGAGAAGATAATATCTTACCGCGTCCACGCCGTAGAATTTGACGAGATCGGCGGCGTAAATCACGTTGCCCTTGGACTTGGACATTTTACCGCCGTCCTGAAGAAGCCACGGATGCCCGAATACCTGCTTCGGGAGCGGCTCGCCCATCGCCATAAGGAATATCGGCCAGTAAATAGTATGGAATCTGACGATATCCTTGCCTATTACGTGCACGTCCGCCGGCCAATACTTCTTGTAAAGCATATCGGAATCGCCTTCCGCGCGGTAGCCGAGCCCCGTAACGTAGTTGCTTAAAGCGTCCATCCACACGTAAACGACGTGTTTGGGATCGAATTCCACGGGAATTCCCCACTTGAACGAGGTGCGCGACACGCACAGATCCTGAAGCCCCGGCTTGAGGAAATTGTTGATCATTTCGTTTTTGCGCGAAACGGGCACGATGAAGTCGGGATTTTTCTCGTAATACTCGAGAAGCCTGTCCGCATATTTGCTCATACGGAAGAAATAGGCTTCCTCCTCCGCCATTTTGACTTCTCTGCCGCAATCCGGACACTTGCCGTCCACGAGCTGAGATTCAGTCCAGAAGGACTCGCAGGGGGTGCAGTACCAGCCCTTATACGAGCCTTTGTAAATATCGCCCTGCTCGTACAGCTTCGTGAATATCTTCTGTATTTCGCGTTCATGGCCGGCGTCGGTGGTACGGATGAATTTATCGTAAGAAATATTCATCATATCCCAGATTTCGCGGATATCGCCCGCCACTTTGTCGACGAAGGCTTTGGGCGCCACGCCCGCGGAAGCCGCTTTCTGCTCGATTTTTTCGCCGTGCTCGTCCGTTCCGGTCTGGAACCTCACGTCGTAACCCTGCTTACGCTTGAAACGCGCGAGAAAATCGGTAAGCACTATTTCGTAGACGTTGCCGATATGCGGCGTGCCCGACGTATAGGCTATGGCGGTGGTTATATAATATTTCGGTTTCTCCATTGCGCACCTCTTACGAGCGGAGCTCGCTGATGTTCTTTTCTGTTAATAATAACACTTCTTACAAAATAAGTAAATTGTTTTAGCAGTTTACGGAGAGGCAATTTGGCAACAATTTTTAGAGGGAATGAATAGGATATGAATGGAGAAGTAATAATGATCAAGCGCGGAGAAATCTATTATGCCGACCTTAGTCCCGTAGTCGGGAGCGAACAGGGAGGCGTGCGCCCCGTGCTGATAGTGCAAAACGACGTGGGCAACCGCTACTCCCCTACCGTGATAGCGGCGGCGATAACCTCGCAGATGAACAAAGCGAAGCTCCCCACGCACGTCGAGTTGAGCCCCGTGAGCGGGCTGCAAAAAAATTCCGTTCTGCTCCTCGAGCAGCTCAGGACGATAGATAAGACGAGGCTACAATCCAAAGTGGGTGAGGTAAGCGCCGACACCATGCAGAAAGTGAATAACGCTCTGATGATAAGTCTCGGGTTCTTCGGTTAAAAAACTTCGTCGAAAAGCTCGGGGTTATCGACGAGCGCGCGTACGGCGCGCTTGGCGGCGTCGTATGAAATTCCCCGCGCCGCAAGGTAGCGGAGCGTCCTTTCTATATCTTTTTCGTCGGGCTCCCGTTTCAATTTCTTTGTCGCGAGCCTCAAAGCGCATTCGTCCTCGTCCTCGCGGGTAAGCTCCCCGAGCGCTCGTTCGATATGTTCCGCGCTCACGCCCTTCTTGCGAAGTTCCGCCCTTAACCTGTACGCGCCCTTCGATCTCGAGCCCGTTTCCACGTAGTCTTCCGCATAGCGTTCGTCGGACAGATAACCGTATTCTGTTGCTAAAGCTACGGATTTACGTATACTTTCGGGCAAAAACTTTTTTTCGCGCAATTTGCGTTCCGCTTCTTTCAAGGTGCGCGGCTTACGCGCGAGCATATCGAATAAATATTGCTTGGCGCGGAAATAGTCGTTTACGGATAGGAAACCGTCGAAGGCTTCCTCGGATATCTCGCCGCACTTTATTTTACATTCCGCGATAGCGTCCGCCGTTATGCCGCGGTATTCCTCTCCGTCCGCGGTGACCGCATAATATTTACCCTTTTTCTTTATCGATTCTATATTAAGCATAGTTACGTATTTCCGTATGTGCTACGTCTTGCTCCGATCGGGGCCGACGCGGGCGCTATTATTGCGCGAGACCTATGTCGGCAAGGCTGAATTTCGCTTGCATTATGTAAGGGTATTTAGCTCCCTTAATAAACTTGCCGTACGAATG